>CANQRX010000053.1 GCA_947626425.1 uncultured Bacilli bacterium
TGCCAATTTTTAATTGCTTTTACTTTTCCAAGATATTTTCTAATCTTACTGGTTGCATTTACTTGTCTAATTCACCAAATATAATTTATATAAAATTATACAATTACTAACCCGCCTATTATCTTTTTTAATAAATATTTCTTTCAATTAAGAATATACCCAAATGTCAATTTAGAAAAAAACTTGCATATTGTTTCTTCTTGTCTTATCAAGTATTGTCTTTAAATCCATAGTAATAAAATTATTTAAAGTATAAATTCCACTAATTTAAAAACGGTTCATCTTCTAATCCCATGTAGCATTCATAAATTACATAATAATTGTATCATAAAACAAAACTTATTTTAATAGATTCAACTCATTTTACTAAGATACTTTAATATGATACTTGCACATATTTGAATTACGTCCTATTTAATTATATAATTTAATTTATTTCAAAAAGCTTTTTGTTATAGGCAGCTTATGATAACATCTTTTGCAAAGCTTTTAATATAAGCCTTTGCAAGTCACCTTTAATGGTAATAAAAATAAAACTTCTATTTTCCTTATTTATTTTGGAAATTAGAAGTTTTATTTAATACCTATCTTACCTCTTCCTTAGAAACAAATCCTTTTAAATTATATATTAATTCATAATCTTTTTCATTTTGAGTATACACAACATGTGCACTAGAATCTTTTAACATAATTAATTGTAATTTTATTTCTCCTTCAATATGTTCAGTTATATCTATTCCTTTTTCAAACATTGTCTTAAGTTGTCCTTCAGGATATTTCATACAAAAATTGTCAGTTTTACCATTGTTACGTGGTGCATAAATTGGTAACTCCCTTTCATTTTCTTTTAATATTATTTTACCATTACCATAATTTATTCCAACAAATGCACAATCTTTATAATTAAAATTGTTTACTTGTTTATCGACAATTGTCGAAAAGTTTAAAATACTAATTAAACATTCTAATTCATCGTTAAGTGTTTTTACTTCAACAATAGATTTTTTTACTCCATTTTCCATAAATGGTTTTCCATAATATTCAGTACAAGAAACATTGTATTTATCAAGTAAATCTTCAAGCAGATATTGATCTTCATCTTCCTCTAATTCACACTCAAAAGCAAAACAATACCAATTATTGTTTTTATCTTTATATACTGAGAAAGCTACTTCTTCATAATCTCCATTCTCATACTTTTCTAATTTTTTAATTTTAATATTTTTCATTTTCATTCATCCTCTCTTTAATTTAATTTATATTAAAATTTAACAATTATCTTTTTCTTAAGATTAATTTATTACTTTGATTATTTATAATCTGTAAATACTCTTTTAATGCCATTTCCCACGTTGGTAATGAAGAAAAACCAACTTCTTCTAATTTAGTTGTATTTAAACGACTATTTAAAGGACGTTTAGCGATAGCATTTAAATAATTTTCGGTTAAAACTGGTTTTATAGTCATTGAAATATTATTATAATCACATATTTTACGTGCAAAATCAAACCAAGATATATAGTCTCCAGTATTCGTGGCGTGATAAATTCCATATTTTTCACGTTCTAACATATCTCCTAGTAATTTGGATAAATGAGGTGTATAAGTTGGTAACCCAAACTGATCACTTACTACTTCTATTTGCGAATGATTTTGACTCAAATTTAAAATTGTTTTAACAAAATTTTGACCATTAAGCCCAAAAACCCAAGATATTCTTACAATATAATACTTAGTTAAAAGTTTTTTCACTTCCTCTTCCCCTTTTAATTTTGTCAATCCATAAAAATTTAAAGGAGAAAAATCACAACTATCTTCCAAAAAAGGTGTACTACCTAATCCTGAAAAAACATAATCTGTACTAATATAGATAAATTTTGCATTATTTTTTAATGAAGCTTGAGCTAAATTTTTAGTACCCAAAACATTTATTTTATAAACAATCTCTTGGTTTTCTTTCTTTTCGGCAGCATCAACATTAGTCCAAGCTGCGCAATGAATAATGGCCTCAAAATTATATAAAGATACAAGCGAATTTACTTTTTTTTCATCAGTTATATCTAAAACAAAATAATTTTTTAAATTTAAATGCTGACGTCCACAGCCAATGGGAGAATGTCCTCTTTTTTCTAATTCTCTCATAACATCATATCCCAATTGACCATTCACACCTGTAACTAATACTTTCATTGTTACCTCGATTGCCTTTTAATCAATTTAGCGTGTAAAACGGTTTTGTTATTATCGTCATAGCAAGTTGACAATGTTAATACTTTATCTAAAGTACTCACAGGTGTATTAAAATTAAACTTACTTCGCGAAACAATGGTATCTAAAAAAGTTTTATGCTCACTCACTGTATTAAAATCAGTTGTTATATAGTATGTTTCATTAGGAATTCGATACACTGAAAAGACTTGCCACATCGTATTTTCCGTTGGAGTTGATAAATAAATAACATGATTATCTTTGTTATTAAACCAACTTTCAGTCGTAATATTTCTTAAAGTACCAAACATGGATTTATCTAGACGACTATGGGCATAAATGATAGTATTTGCTCCTAAATTTTCGATATTATTTCGAAAATCTAAAAATACCCAACCAGCATCATTCCAACTTTTATCAAAAGAATGAGTTAAATAATAACTATTGTCGCTAGCTTGAACGACAGGATAATTAATATTTGTATTATTAACTTTAATAAAACCAACTGTATCATTATTTTTTTGTTTTAATTCTTGAAAATTAACTTGAATTAAAGGCATTTTTATATAATCCCAATAAGGATTTTCCCTATCAATTTCCACAGGCGGTTCAATTGTTTCAACTTCATTTTCATTTTCCTCAACTTCTTCAACGGTTACCATATTTTCAATTTCCGCAATTTGGGCTTCGGTATCTTTATTATCACCATACCATTTAAATATTTTAATCATTGAATATAATAAAGGTAAAACAAAAATTAACATAGCAATTAACCACACTTGTTTTTTAACTTTTTTTCTTTTATTATTTTGCATAAACTTCTCCTTCAAAGAAAAAAAGTGACCTACGTCACTTTCTCCCTACTACAAGACTATATTACTTAACATATTTCTTTAATGAAATACCTAAAGCACCAACACTTAACATAGCTATAGCAACATATTTAAGAATGCTATCACCAGTTTGAGGGTTTACGACTGTAGCATTATTTGCTGAATCAGTATTGCGACCATAAACAGCATATTCACTTAAGTGAGTTGTAGTAAATACTACATTGCCATCTTCATAAGTAGCATCTAATTCTTCAACAATTTTTCCATTTTCAATATATGCAACTTTGTATGTATCATATAAATCTTTTACTGGAATGCTAATCTTATAAGAACCATCAACCATTTCAACTACTTCACCATTTTTTAACATAGATAAGTCATAAGCAGTTACAAAATCAAAACCAGTCATAGACATTTCTTTAATTTCGTCTTCAGTTTTTTCAAGTTCAACAGCTCTAAATTCATATCCATCAGCGAACTCTTCTCCACCATCGAATGATACACCATTGTCAATTAAAATACTTGGATTTACTTCAGGTTTAGTATCGCTAGGATTTGATTCATCTGGTTTCTTATCAGGTTCACTTGGTTGTCCTGGTTCAGGTTCCTTAGTTGCAGTTTTAAATGTTGCAGTAATAGTTACATTACCATCAGGCATTGTAAATTTACCATCTTTATAAGCAACTTCAGTTCCATCTTCAGTTTTAACAACTACAGTGTCAACTTCATAACCTTCAGCAGGTGTAACAGTTACACTAACTTCATCTCCAACTTGAGCATTTGTAGGAGCTTTAACTTCACCATTTTTAGTTTCACTTACAGAAATAGTGCGGTCATAGTTACCTTCTTTAAATGTTACATTTACAGTAATAGCTTTTTCACCAACATTTGCTGGAATTGCAAATTTACCAGTGTTTTTAACTACAGAAGCTTCTTCAGTCTTAGTTTCAGTAGTAACATTTCCTTCCTCATCAGTAACTTCAACATCATAAGTATATGTAATCTTATCAACAATGTAACCTTCAGCAGGTGTTGCTTCTACTGTTACTTCTTCATTTACAAATCCACTAGTTTTTGAAATAGTAAATGATCCATTTTCAGTTTCTTGTTTAGTCAATTTATATTCAATTGCACTATAAGTAACTGAAATACTTACACCACATCCTGGCATTGTAAATGAAACACTATCTTCTCCAACTGTTACCTCTCCCATAGCAGTACCAGCTGCAGCAGGAGTTACAGTAACACCACCAACTTTATATCCAGCGTCAGGTTTAATGTCAAGTTCAACATCTTCGCCTTTTTTAGCTGTTTTACCTTCTTCACCTAATTGAACTCTTTCATCATCAGAAGTAATGTCATATCTTTTTAAACTGTAAGTAATAGTTACATCTACAGCACTATCAGGCATTGTAAATGTTCCATCTTCAGCAACTGCGATATCATTTCCTTCAGCGTCTTTTGCAGTAATAACATAAGTATATTCTTCTACATCAGAACCTGTATTAAGATTTACACCAATTTTAACAGTTTTATCTTTAACAGAATTGCTTGCAGTTTCTGTAGCAGTTCCATTAGCAGTAGTTATAGTGTATGAACCTTTAGCAACGTCAGTTCCATCTTCAGCAGCTTCAGTTACTGTAATTTGATGATTAGTTAGAACTACACCGTTTTCATCAAGAACTTTATCATCTGCCATATAAGCTGTAACACTAGTGTCTGGAGTTACATTACCATTCGCATCTTTTACTTGGAATGTACCACCTGTTACAACATCCTTTTCGTTAGTAACAATATCTTTAGCAACACTCATTCCACCTTTAGCACCAGTAAATGTTCCACTTTCTATTTTAACATCTGCTAAAGCACCTGTATCATTTGGAGTACCAATTTCAATTGCATATCCCTTTTGACTTTCGGCTTTTACATCGCCTGTAATATTCAAATTGATATTACCTGCATAACCAGTTACAGTAGTTACACTTATAGCTGCACCAGTAGGATCAGTTTTACCAGTATTACCAGTAACACTGTTTGGTCCAACGTATCTTCCAGTACCAGTAAATTTACCTCCATTAATGTTTACAGTACCAGATTTAATACCAATAGCTTCTGTACCACTTACAGTTGCATCAGTTATATTCCAAGTACCTAAACCTGCAGCATAAATACCTTGACCATTTGTAGATTCAATTGTTGCGCCAGTAACATTAATTACTACGCCACTACCAGATTTAATTGCACCGTTAATTGCTAAGTTATTACCTGTTGCTTTTAAAACAGCACCAGATGTAACATTTACAATTACATTGTTAGCAGTTGTTTGACTAGTATTTGGTACAACTACTACTCCTCCAGTAACTTGACCAGCGATATCAACTTTAGTTGTTTTTTGAGAACCACCGTCGCCAACTACTCCAATCGCAGCATAGTTACCAGCTTCATTACCTTCAATAATAGCACTTGATGTAACACTTAATGTTCCTCCTGGTTTAACTTCAATTATTCTACCAGCAGTTGCTTGATCATCCTTTTTTACTGTACCATTTGTAACAGTTAAACTAGCACCTTTAGTTACCTTAATAACATCTGTAGTACCACCATTTCCTAAATTAAGAGCATGAGAGTTTAAGTCTAAAGTTTTTGTACCTTTAACAGTCAACTCATCATTTTGGCTTATTGATAAATCAGCGTTACTAAGTTTACATTCAGTTTCATCTGTACTTTGTAAGCAATTTTTCAAAGTATCTAAGCTAGTAACTTCTGCAGCACTTGCACTTAATGTCAAAACAGAAGTTGCAATAACACCAAAAGCAAATACTTTTAGTTTTCGTGATTTCATTTTTTTCACCTCATAATTCCTTTCTACGACAACAATTTATCACTTTTTAAATCTTTAATCAATACCTTTTTTTTAAAAAATGTAAATTATAGTCAATCTCCCTTTTAAATAATATGATAAAAATAGCCTTATAACACTTTATTTACCTAATTTTCAACAAAAACTATTCTTTTTTGCCATTTTCTGGTATCTTAAATCCGTAATGTTTTCTTATTTTTATTTCCAATTCTTCTTTTAATTCAGGTTTAGCTTTTAACAAGTTTTTTACATTTTCTTTTCCTTGACCAATTTTTTGTTCTTTATAAGCATACCACGCCCCAGATTTATCGATTATATTTAATTCCGAAGCAATATCAACAATTTCACCTTCTCTACTTATTCCTTCCCCATACATTATATCCACTACTGCGGTTTTAAAAGGAGGTGCCACTTTATTTTTAACAACTTTAATATTGGTTTTATTTCCTAAAACTTGCTCCGATGATTTAATCTGCTCACCTCTTCTTACATCTAAACGAATAGAAGAATAAAATTTTAAAGCTCGTCCTCCTGGTGTTGTTTCGGGATTACCGAACATTACTCCAACTTTTTCCCTTAATTGATTAATAAAAATGGCCGTTGTTTGCGTTTTATTAATTGTTCCTGATAATTTTCTTAAAGCTTGGCTCATTAATCTAGCTTGTAAACCAACATGCGATTCTCCCATTTCCCCATCAATTTCGGCTTTTGGCACTAAAGCAGCCACTGAATCAATAACAATAATATTTACTACTTCACTTCTTACTAAAGCTTCACAAATTTCCAAAGCTTGTTCTCCAGTATCAGGTTGTGATAATAATAATTCATTAATATCAACCCCTAAATTTTTAGCATACACAGGATCTAAAGCATGCTCTGCATCAATAAAAGCTGCTCGTCCTCCACTTTTTTGAACTTCCGCAATGGCATGAAGAGCAATTGTTGTTTTACCAGATGATTCTGGTCCATAAATTTCAATAATTCGTCCTTTAGGAAAACCTCCAACTCCTAGTGCAATATCCAAAGATAAAGAACCAGTTGATGTAACATCTATTGCCATGTGTTCTTTTGAGCCCAATTTCATAATAGCTCCTTTTCCAAACTGTTTTTCTATATCTTCCATAACTTGTTCTAAGGCTTTGTCCTTATCTTTAATGTCTTTTGTAATTTTCATAAATAACCTCCATAAGTCGATTTTATCTTAATTAACTACCTTTGTCAACAATCTTTCCAAACATTTGTTTTTGCTAAAAAATACCAACCAATTTTTAAAATTGTTCACAAATAAACGGATATCCGAATATAATTTTATATTGATTTTGCTAAAATCATATTAGAAAGAGATGAAAAACATGTTTTTTAAAGAAGCTATAAGTTTAAGAATTTATGAATTATGTGAACAAAATAAGTTTTCACCAAATAAATTAGCTGAGTTATCGGGTATACCTCCGACGACTTTAAATGATTTATTAAACAAAAAAGTTAACAACCCTAGTTCTTACATAATTTTTAGAATTTGTAAAACTTTCAAAATTGAATTAAAAGATTTTTTTGATAGTAATCTTTTTAAAATTTCAAACATTATTGATTAGAGGTTACAGCAAAATGATTATTTTGCTAAAGCCTCTTTTTAATTTAGCTTTAAGCAAAAAGAAAACTGTCATAAATTAGTTATTTTCTTAACAGTTTTCTTTTATTACCATTATGTTTCTAGGCTTATTAATCATTTTTTTCTTTTAAATATCTTTTTAAAAGAAATGTCATAAAATATGGAAATGTATAAAATTTACCATTGAAGCCAATATTTTTATTACATAATTTAATTCCATATTTAATGTCTTTGTATTGATTACTATTAATTAAATTATTTAATGATGCGGTTGCATTATCGTTTGCTTTAACTTCAACCGGAATTAATGAATTAGCATCCCTTATAAAAAAATCCATTTCAATAGTTCCTTTTTCGTTTTTATAAAAGTATAACTTATATCCAGCTTTAACTAACATATCGCCAACGATATTTTCATATATAGCCCCTTTATATGTATTAAAATTTTTATTTTTTCTTAAATCATCTTGAGCTTCCTCATCAAGTGAGGCTATTAAAAGACCAGTATCCGCGAAATATAATCGGTAATTATCGGGATTATAATTTCCACCTAAAGGAAGGGCACACTCTTCCATACAATAGGAAATATTAATTATCCCAGAATCTGATAACCAATCAGCAACACCAAAGTATTCTCTATTTCTAGCTCCTTTTGTTATTTTCGATATTTGAAATTTTTTATTTTCATTCCCCAAAAAAGTTGCTACCTTTCTATAGGCATTTAAAACTCTTGCCTTATCTAATCCTTCAGCATATTTAATAATATCTTCTTCATAGTCTTTTAATATTTGTTTTTGCATCGTTAAAATTCCACTGAAATTTTTATTTTCAATAAATTTAGCTACTATTGCTGGCATCCCACCAAGTATCATATAATCTTTAAAATTCATCATCATTACATTGTACTGAGTTGTAGTTAATGGCCGACATTCTTTCATACATATATATAAATCTAAAATTTGTTCTTCCCTATATCCTTTTGCCCATAAAAACTCCTCAAAATCCATAGAATACATTGTATAATCTTGTTTATTCCCAACACTATTTGATTCAATATCTTTATAATTAACACCAAGCATGGATCCCGAACAAATTACATCAAAACGCTTATCGATATTAAAGGCTTTTAATGATGTAGCAACATTTATACAATCTTGAATTTCATCAAAAAATATTAAAGTTTTTCCTGGTACAAATTCAAACTCATTGTTAATAATTGAAATATTATTTATTATTGTATCAACCTCAAAACCATCATCAAAAATTGTTTTGTATTCTTTTTGCAATGCGAAATTGATTTCTACAATATGTTTATAGTTATTTTTAGCAAAATTTTCTATTGCATCGGTTTTTCCGATTTGTCTAGCGCCTCTTACAATAAGGGGCATCTTATCTTTTGAGTTTTTCCACTCAATTAAATATTCATCAATTTTGCGCCGTAATCTAGCCATTTTTTTATCACCTCATAGATCCACAATAACACAAAATTCCAGTTAATTCAAATTAAAAATACACAAAATTCCAACTCTTTTTTGACATTTTTACACATTTTTCCTATTTTTGGTCTTCCACTTCTAGAATTTGCCCAAATAGTAAAGAAAATTCAAAAAAACACTTAATCTTGATGTGTTTTATTAGTACAAATCAAAAAACGGAAACAAAATAGCTTATGAAATAAATAATACTATGATTTAACCCCATAAACAATTATTTTTAATCTTTAATTATTTTGCAAAACTTGGAAAATTTATTCCTAGT
>CANQRX010000054.1 GCA_947626425.1 uncultured Bacilli bacterium
TTATAAAATAAAATATTTTTTTCATTTCCAATTAATTTATCTTTCACATTTACACCTCCTCGTATAAAAAATTATTTTGTTTTATATTCTACCATAAAATTTTAAAAAAAAATGTCAACAAATTTATTTTTGTTAACACCCTAATTTCAATGAATTTCGCCAATACTTTATTTAATTGGTTGACAAACAACAAACTTCTTTCTTTTCTAATATTGATTTTTTCCTTACTTCTTACTTTCCGCAACAATTCTTATACTTTTTGCCCGAACCGCATGGACATGGATCATTTCTTTTAACTTTATTTTCATTTTTAGTCGGTTGTTTACTTACTTTTTCTTTACCGTCATTCGTAGTACCTTTTAAAGTTTGGGTCCTTTCAGTATTTTGTTCAATATTAGCTTTTAATAAGAATTGAGCAATAGTAGCATCTATTTGATTTAGCAATTGTTCAAATTGATCATAACCTTCCATTGTATAAGCTTGCAATGGGTTAGCTTGGGCATATTGTCTTAAGAAAATTCCTTCTTTTAAAGCTTCCATAGCATTTAAATGTTCAATCCATAGTTGATCAATTATTCTTAAAGAGATAGCCCTTTCAAATTCTTCAAAATGAGGAGCATCTTTAATTTTTTCTTCATAATCTTCATTTAAACGTTTGGTTAAATATTCGATTTCTTTGCCTTCATCTAAATTTTCAATTTCTTCAATCTCAATTTTATTTTTCTTAATAAAGTTAGTATTCATGTATTCTACTATTTCAGCTTGATCATCTTCCGTTAAATAGCCTTCAGGAGCGATGTGGGAAGTAACTAAATCTTCAACAGTATTTCGAAAAGTTTCTTTAATTGAATCATGAATGCTTTCATTATCAATTATTTCATTTCGTTGTTCATAAATAATTCGTCGTTGTTCATTAACAACATTATCATAGTCTAGCAAATTTTTTCGGTTATCAAAGTTGTTTCCTTCTACTTTTCGTTGAGCTTGTTCCATTGATTTTGAAAATCTTTTAGAACGGATACTTTGCGTTCCCGTAAGTCCTAAAGCTTCAACCATTGATTTAATTCGATCTGTGCCAAACCGTCTCATTAAATCGTCTTCAAAGGAAACAAAGAATTGACTTGTGCCCGGATCGCCTTGACGACCAGAACGACCGCGTAACTGATTATCAATTCGTCTAGATTCGTGTCTTTCGGTTCCAATAACATATAAACCACCAAGTTCTTTAACACCTTCACCTAGTTTGATATCGGTTCCACGACCAGCCATATTGGTAGCGATAGTAATGGCACCTTTCTCGCCAGCTTTCGCAATGATTTCTGCTTCACGAGCTTGGTTTGTGGCATTTAAAACTTCATGTTTTAATCCTTCTTTTTTTAGCATTGCACTTAATTTTTCGTTATTTTCGACAGATACGGTACCAACTAAAATTGGTTGACCAGTTTTATGAATTTCTTTAATAACTTCAACAACAGCTTGATATTTACCTTTTTCACTAGAATATAGTAAATCTGGTAAATCTTGACGAATTACAGGGCGATTAGTTGGAATTTGAATAACATACATATTATAGATGTTACGGAATTCTTCTTCTTCCGTTTTCGCAGTTCCGGTCATACCGGCTAGTTTATTGTACATTCTAAATAAATTTTGGAAAGTAATAGTTGCCATTGTTTGGGTTTCTTCATTAATTTTAACCCGTTCTTTTGCTTCAATTGCTTGATGTAAGCCTTCACTATATTGACGACCAACCATTAAACGACCAGTAAATTGGTCAACGATAACAACTTCACCATTATTGACAACATAATCAACATCTTTTTTAAAACCAAAATTAGCTTTTAAAGCATTATTAATATGATGAACTAAAACTGAATTACCAAACTCATATAGATTTTTTAAATGAAAATGCTTTTCAAGTTTAGCAGCACCCTCTTCGGTAATTGATACGTTTTTATTTTTGGGATCTAAGGTATAATCTTCGTCTTCAACAAAATCTTTAACAGCTTCGTTTGCTTCAACATATAAATTTTGAGAATTTTGTTTACCACCCGAAATAATTAAAGGAGTTCTTGCTTCATCAATCAAAATTGAATCGATTTCGTCAACAATACAAAAGTTTAAGCCTCTTTGAACACGGTCTTCTTTTCTAACAACCATATTATCTCGCAAATAATCAAAACCAATTTCATTATTTGTGGAATAAACTATATCACAATTATAAGCTTCTTGTTTTTCTTTAGGCGTTAATTCACGAAGATTAAGACCGACAGTTAAACCTAGGAAACGGTAAATGTTACCCATCCATTCTGAGTCACGTTTGGCAAGGAATTCGTTGACAGTTATGATATGAACACCTTCACCCGTTAAAGCATTTAAATAAGTTGGCATCGTTTCGGTTAAAGTTTTTCCTTCACCAGTTTTCATTTCAGCAATGTTCCCATAGTGAATAGCTAGACCACCTAAAATTTGGACAAAGTAAGCTTTTTCCCCAATAACCCTTGATGCAGCTTCTCGCATAACCGCAAAGGCTTCAACTTTAATATCTTCTAAGGTTTCTCCTTCTTTTAAACGTTTTTTAAATTCGACAGTTTTGTGTTTTAGTTCGTCATCTGATAAAGATTGCATTTCTTCATCTAATGCAACTATTTCATTAGCAATCCGCTCAAATCTTTTTAGTTCTTTGTATTCAGAATCTATTAATTTTCTAAAAAATCCCATAATAAATACCTCCATAGAGCATATTGTAACATAATATTTAAAAAAACGGTAGTTCTTTTTCGTATTTTCCACGTTGTCAATGCTTCAGTTTCCTTAAACTATTCTTCAATAAAAAATTTTTTACTTTAAAACTAAAATAAATAAAAAAAGCTCTCATAAAAAGCTTTTTAATCTCCAGCAATAATACCGTATGAACCATCTTTTCTTTTATATAAAACAGAAATCTGATCAGTATCGGCATTTTTAAAAAAGTAAAAATCATGGTCGATTAATTCCATTTGTAAAATTGCCTCTTCTTCAGTAGTAGGAATTAATTCAACATGTTTTCTTTTAACAATTTTCTCTTCTTTTACTTCTTCTAAATCCGTCATTAATTCTAAGTGCAAAACATTTTTAAATTGTCTTTTTAATCTCGTCTTATTTTTCCTAATTTGTCTTTCTAGCTTGTCTTCAACTAAATCAATTGCAGCATATAAATCATCATGTCTAATTTCAGCACGTAATGTAAATTTCGGTGTAGGAATTGTTACTTCAATTATTTCTTTGTTATTTTGAACTTTAACAACAACATAAGCTTTTATTTCTTCTGGATTTTCAAAGTACCGGTCCAGTTTGCCTAATTTTTCTTCAACATATTTTTTTATTGAATCAGTTACTTTAATTTTATCCCCTCTTATATCAATTCTCATTATATCACCTTCCTTACTTTAATTATAACAGATATAAATTAAAAAAACTATCTTTTGTTTTACTTTCGTAAAACTTGGATAGTTTAATTTAAAGATGCTAAAGTTTCTTCAACATCTAGAGCTTGCAATCCTTTGGATGTTTCAATCATTTTGAAATCCACAGTATCGCCTTCTCTTAAAGTTTTGTAACCATCTTTCTTGATTGCAGAGTAGTGAACAAAGATATCCTCTAAGTCCTTATATTCAATAAAACCGTAACCTTTGGCGTTGTTGAACCACTTTACTTTTCCTCTGAGCAACTGTCTTCAACTCCCTTCCTATTACATTTTTACTGCTTATACTACTTCGTCGATTGTTTACTTTCAAGACATAAAACTAATTCTTTAAAAAAGTTTGATGAAAAAAGAATTATTTGTATTGAAGATAAATTTACAAAACATATTCCACGACGTTTGCATTATATATCATTTTGAAATAAAAATAATTATTTATGCACGAAATTATGATTTTTTTGTCTTAAATTATTTTTTTCGATAATTTTTAGATAATAGATTAACAACTTCACCTGTGTCTAGTAAAAAGTAATTTTGACCATAATCATATTTAATAATATGATCTTTATTAGCAAGGCAACAACGGTGGGTCTGAATAAAGCGGCTATCTAATTGCTCTAATATTTTAGTAAGAGAACCGTTAATTTTAAGATCAAGATTTAAAGTTTTTATTATTATTTTTCGTTCTTCTTTATCTCTTGTAATATACAAAATATTTTTTAAGTAAATAGTGTATTCTAAATTATTGTTTTGAATATGAAAAAATTGATAATCAAACTTTTTTTTATATATTTCTACTATATTTTTTTCAAGATTAGTTTCGAAGCTTTCATTAACTAAAAGAAAAGAAAAAATTTTTTTAACTTGTTGATAAATTGTAAAAAAATCAGGTTTATTTTGAGAATAAAAGATAATTTCACTATCCCAGTCTTCTTCACGGATTGTTTTCGCTAGAGAAACTCCATCAAGAAACGAATTGATTTCAGTTGAAATCAAATATAATTTTGGATTTTCACTATCTTTAATTTCTTGATTTAATTCAAAAGTTTGTTTTTGATAAAAAGTCGTATTTAAATCAAAATTATAAGAAATAGATAATTTACGTAATAACGTTTTAATAATATTTATCATCTTATTATCATTTTCAATTACAATAACTTTTAGCATCGCGCTTCTCCTTTTGTTAAATTTTTACTCAATTGATAAAGTGTAGGGTTTGCTTGAAGTTCCTTCGCCTCCGGTAATTTTGACTGAGGATTTTAAATACACAACAGGACGAATCGCGTAAGCAGGACCAGCATATTGGTCGTAGACATGCCCGCTCGTGTTGACATTGAACACTTTGTTAGCATGCTGAGATTCCGGCGCAGGGGTCATTGTCCATTGATAATTACTTGAATCGTAAAGCCAATCATTACTATAACAATTACTGTTATCCTTCCAATCATATAATGGTGTATATAAACATTGCATTCTTTTCACTTGGTCCCCTCCTCCATCTGTGGCATATCCATAGTCTGATGGGTACATTAAGCCTACTTTGCCGAGCCACGTTATTGTTCGTTCTACATTATCAATACAATTATGTGCATAAGAACCAGCAGTAGAGCATATTTTTCCATGATTTGAACTTCGTTCCCACATATATTGAACTACTGGCAAATTTTCTTTCCGCCAAATGTTTTCTGTCTCAGGGGCAGTTCCCGTATTCCAAGACACTTCTTCGATCATATCTTGGGATGATTTTTTTAAACCTACTTGGCTCCAATCTGGACAGTCTGTTGTTGATTCGTAAGGACTATTGTAACATTTATCAGTTCCTTTTTGGCCATTAAAATAATTACCATTTAATATTGTCTTTATATCAGCTTGGCTCCATTCATTCACTCCATAGCCACCATTAATATTTGAAACCGATGAATCCCAACTTAAATCAACAGGTAATTTTTCTCTTATTATTTTTAATAATCTTTCTGTTTTTCCGGCTTTGTTTTTTATTCCATCCATTAATCCTATTATTCGCCATGTTTCACAAGTTCCACTTCCATCGCAATTAAATTTTACATAATTACTTGGATCTGCTCCAATATATCTAATGTTATTATTATCATCCTCAACTAATGTACCTAATGTTTCTTTATTACTTTCTTGATTTAATAAATCTTTCATTTTATTTTCGCCACTTTGTTCACCAACAACATTACCAGTAGCAAAGTTTAATGTACACTTGGTTTTCTTTTCGGTAAGATTGCTTATCAAAAACCGCCAATTACTGCTATCCCATGAACCTATTGCTCCATTTGTACATTCCGCACTTTCAAAGTATTTTCCTTCTTTTTTTGTTGGAATTCTATCGCTTGCTACGCCATCTATATTAACCGCGATAATGGAAATGTCTCCACTGTTAACTTGAATCTTTCCATTCATGATTGGAAAACTTTGTTCAACTTGGTATTTTCCTAAACTTCTATTTAGTAGATACCCCCCCCCCTAGAGCCATTATTCCGACCATACTTCCAATTAAAATCTTTGTTTTTTTGCTTGTTTTTAACTTATAATTTTCTATTTTCATTTATCTTTTTCCTTCCTATTTTCTATTAAAATTATAAGTTAATAACTTTCTTTTTTCAAGAAGTTTTGCATCTTAAAAAATCTAGCTTTTCACTAGACCAATTTATTTTAAGGCTTTTTCAATTATATAAGTTTGATAATTACTATAATAGTGAATTTGTTGTAAGTTTAATTTTTTAGTAATATCGATAAATATTGGAACGTTTTTATTAGTCCCAAACATTAATACTGATTTTTCATTTTCGTTATTGAAAACAATATTTAAAAGTTCATTTTTATCTTTAAAAAGATTAAATGGATATAATAAACATTTAACATTATTATTTTTGGTTGTTGTTTTTATTAAATAAGTTTCATGAATGTTTAAAATTGTTGTATTTTTTTGTTTGGGGTAATAGTTTATTTCACTTGTGTAATCTATTTTATTGATACCTAAAGAGTTAAAACACATTGTTACTATTTCTTTATCAGTTTGATAAAAATTATATGGAATAATTATTTTAATGTATGGTGAAAGAAGGGTATTAAGTTTTTCCTTTTTAAAAAAGAGTTTTAATTGTTTGATAAATTTTTCAATGTTGATAACCTTTCCATACATAAGACAATCCAAAGGAAATTGATACGTTTTTATTTTGCTTTTTGTTGCAAATTGAACATAGTTATCATGAAAATAAAAGATGTATTTTGGTTTCATCTCATCCCCTCTTTTCTTAAAAAGAGTCCCTACAAGGACCTATTTTAATTCTTCAATGTTTTTTTCAAAGAAGATGTTTGGATTTGTTAATTTTCCATTTAAATAAACTTCAAAAAGCAATGTTTGTTTTGTTGTGTCAATTTTACTTTGACCTGATTTAGCTATTACATCATTTTGATTAACTGTATCCCCTTGTTTAACAAGAACTTCTCCTAATGTGTAATATGTTACGGTTACTTTATCAGAAATTTCAAGAGTTAAAAGAGTTCCTAATATTTCATCTTGTTTTATTTCTTTTACTTTTCCAGCCATAACTGCACTTATTTCAAAAACATTATCAGAGGCATATAAAATACCAGTATTAGGCATGTAAGTGTTTTCATAATATATTAAAGAATTTTCTTGTTCTTCACTCGTTGCACTTTCATCGTAGTAATCTTTTTGAACATTGACATTCTCGCCAATGAAAGGTTTGGAAGGTTTAGTTGGTTCTTCTTCAATTGGTTCTTCTTGTTTTTCATCATAATTTTCTTCAAAAACCGTTATTGATGGTTCATATGGTGGATTAAATTCTTCCTCTTCACTTTTAAGTAAGGCTTTACTAACAAGGGCTACAGTGATTGCAAATAAACATAATGTTAATAAGTATAATGTTGGTTTGACAAAACTTTTTAATTTTCTTTGTTTCATTTTTGTTCCTCCTACGTTTATTTTGAGTAAACTTTGGAGTTTTATACTAAGAAATTTGGGAAATTTCGGTATTTTGATAAAAATGTTTTAAAATTTGGATATAGCTTTGTCCTTCATTTGCCATGCCATTTGCGCCGTACTGGCTCATCCCTACTCCATGACCGTAGCCTTTAGTTGTAATGGTTATCTCATTTTCATTAACGGCAATACTAAAATCTGTGGACCGTAAACCTAGTTTGCTTCGGATTTCGGTTCCTTTAAATTCTTGATTATTAATCGTGATTGTCAAAATACGATTCGCGTCACTTCTTGTTTCATTAGAGATATTAATTTCTTCACAATTAATTGCAAGCTTTGTACAAAAATCATAACGAGAAAAATTTTTTTCGACTTGATAATTGTTTAAAGATTCATTGTCCCATTTAGAATCAACACTTTTTAAATACGGTAAAGTTTCCTGAAAAACAAGTTCGGAATTTTCGGTTTTACCATTACTCATCGAAAAATAAAAAGCATTAATTGTTTCATTATTATAAGTTAATATTTCATTTTTTGTTGCTAAAACAGCATCACGAATTTTTAAATATTTATCGAAAAAATTAAGGTTCCATTGTTTTAAAAGTTGCTCGTTGGTTTTGTAGGCTTGATCTTCCACACCAATTACTAAATCATAAGCTTCATGACGATGTTCTTTTTTATACATTGCATAAGTTCGGGCGGCAACAGCTTGAGCTTTTAAGGCTTCGACCGCAAAGGAGGCAGGCATTTCGGCCGCAACAACGCCAATTATATAATCTTCTAAATAAACATTAGTAATGGAATTATCTTCTCGATTTAATAACCGAATCGTTATTGGATCTTTTTCATTTTTAACAGATGATGGTACAGGAAAATAATAGTTCGTCTTTTTTTGATGACGAACTACTAAAACTAAGGTAAAACTTAAAACTATTACAATACTTAAAAGAATTTTGTTTTTCATAAGCCCTCCGTAACAAATATTAAAAGAAAATCCGCAAGTAAATAACCACAGATAAAACTTAAAATAAAATATAATAATCGAGCTTCAAATACTTTATTTTTTTTCAAAAATTTTTCAAAATTGATTGATGATAAAGCAAAAGCTGAAGCCATAGTACAAATGGTATATAAATAGATTTTAAGCATGATTTTTTCCTTCGTACGCAATGATTTTATTTATTCTTCTTAAATGTCGTTCTTCATTCGCAGGACTAGTTGATATAAAAATGTTAATAATTTTTTTTGCTTCTGAAAAAGGTAAACTGCCAAATGCAATTATATTCGCGCCATTATGAGTTTTAGCATGATAAGCATCACTTTCATTCATGACTCTAGCACAACGAATATTTTTAACTTTGTTAGCTGCTATAGAAATACCAATTCCATTCCCGCATATTAAAATTCCTAAACTGTGATTATCTTTTGCTACTTTTTCGGCGATATCAAAGGCAAAATCCGGATAATCATCATCTTCATTATTTTTTAGGGAACTTTCTAAAACTTCAATATTTTGAGATTGTAAATAAGCAATTATTTCTTTTTTTAAATCGACGCCTCGATGATCAGAGGCAATGTATATTTTCATAGACTCCTCCTAGTAACATTATAGTACAAATATTTATTTTTTCAAATTTATTTAATTTAAATCATAATTAGCACCTAAAAAACAAGCTTTTATCTTTGTTAATCAGCAAAAATTTTCCTTGATAAAAATAAAACTTCTAATCCTCAAAATAAATAAGGGAAACTAGAAGTTTTTTTATGCCGA
>CANQRX010000055.1 GCA_947626425.1 uncultured Bacilli bacterium
TTTATATCAAGATTTTCATCTTAATATCTTTTTCAAACGGTGTTGCCTATTTTCCATAAAACTTTTCACACTATCTAAATATATTTTAACATAGGAAGTTTTAATTTGGAATAAAAAAACATAAGATTTAAAAAAGGAAGTGTAATATGTTTTTATTAGATTTATTAAAACAAATGTTTTTTTTAACCGGAAGTTATTCGAATCAAGTTTTCCCCGAACCCCTTTCTTATGAAGAAGAACATGAATGCATTTTAAAAATGCTTCAAAATGATCAAAATGCCCGTAATAAATTAATCGAACATAATCTTCGTTTGGTTGCCCATATAGTTAAAAAATTTGATGTTAAAGATAATGAAGTTGATGATTTAATTAGCATTGGAACAATTGGGTTAATTAAAGGGGTCGATTCTTATAATTTAGAAAAAAATATTAAACTCACTACTTATATTGCAAAATGTATTCAAAATGAAATATTAATGTATTTTCGAAGTATTAAAGGCGAGAATGGCAAAAATATAAGTCTAAATGAATCAATTTGTTATGATAAGGACGGCAATGAAATAAATTTAATTGATGTTATTAAAGATAAAAGTGAAGATTTTGATACTTCTTTGCACACAAAAGAAAACATTATTTTATTAAATGACTATTTAAAATCTTTAACAAATCGCGAGAAAACAATTATTATTAAAAGATATGGCTTAAATAATCGCAAAGAGCAAACCCAAAAAGAAATTGCTAAAGATATGCACATTTCCCGAAGTTATGTTTCCCGAATTGAAAAAAGAGCCTTAATGAAAATGCTTAAAGAATTTATTAAAAGTAAAAATACCATTTAAAAATAGTTTAACTTTGGTGGTTAAACTATTTTTACTAACAAAATTACTTAAATATTTTTCGACTCAGTTCATAAAGTTGTTGATAATCTTGTTTTTCAATTGGTAAGCCATATCTTACCTTCATTAAATACGGCATGTTTTCTAATTCTTCATAACCTTCTAAATAAGCTAATTTACCAATGATTTTAATACTTTCAATGACTGCTCCGTTTAAGTTTTTATCATAACCTATTAATGCTTGATCTAAGGCTAACTGTTCTAAAACACTACTAAGTTTTTGGTTATCTTCTAGTAAAGATAAATTATAAATCGTATATAATGCCTCTAAATTCGCATTTCTTTCTAAAACTAAAGAAGCAGAGTTTTTTTCATATAAAAACTTATAATATAAAGTCTTTAAATTTTTAAAAAAGTTATTTGAATATGGTTCAAAGAAAAAAATATTTAGTAAATCATAACCGCTTTTTAGCATCTTACTAGGTGATGCTTTAATGTCAGCCATTATTAATCCTTGATAAGAATGCTCTAGTTCATGTAAGAGGATATAAATAGCAATATAGTTTAGAAAGTCTTTTTGAGGGTATTGATAATAAATTATTTTTTTAATGTAATTTATTGATATTAAAAAACTTTGGAAATTAACAGCTAAAGCGTTTTCGGTAATACTGTAACTTAAACGTCCTTTACCATCCTTAGTTTCTATAATATTCGTTAAAGGCTGGTTTTTTTCGTCTTTTAAAACAAAAGCTGTATAAAAGCGGGTAAGAAAGGTTTCGCTGAGTTTATCATGTCTTAGCTCTTCTAAAAAGTTATGTAGAGTATCTAATTGCTCTTTGGTTTTTATAATATTAGCCATTTAAACTTCTTGAACGACCGCGATAATCATTGGCTTGGATTCGGTTTGATCAAATAAATAATTACTTAATTCCGAACGAATTTCAGTTTTTATCCGGTTATATTCGACAAAACCATTAACAATATTGCGGGTAATAATATTCTCAGCGATTTTTTTCATACCATCGATTATTTCTTTGGAATCTCTCATATAAATAAATCCTCTTGTGGTTATTTCCGGACCTACTAATAGTACTTTATCTTTGCGACTTATTGTTGCGCTTATTAAAACAATTCCATTTTCACTAAGCATTTCCCGATCTTTTATAACCAATTCCCCAACATCATCCGAACTCTTACCATCAATTAAAGTATCTTTAACTTTTATTTTAACTGGTTTTTTGGAAACAATTTTATCAATAATTGTTACTACTTCCCCATTTTGTTTAAGAAAAATATTTTCGGATGGAATGCCTAAGGATTGAGCTATGTTAGCATTGTTAACCATATAACGGTATTCCCCTTTAACAGGCATATAATATTTAGGATTCATTAATTTAATCATCAACATTAAATCTTCACTTGAGGCATGATGTAAAATGTTTTTTTCACTCGGAAGCGAAATTATTTGGCAACCAGCCATCGCTAAATCATTTTCTAATTTAACCAATAATTTTTCATTCGCGTCATATCTTGGTTCCGCAAAGACAATAGCATCAGATTCTTTTAAAGTGATAAATTTATCGTAACCATTAACAATTTTACTAATTGCGGCATATGGATTTGTTTTATCATCACATACTAGTAAAATGGAATTGGAATCATTAATATTAGATAAATCCCCTAATAAATCAGGTTGAACTTCCAAATAATGATTTTCAAGAGCAAAATGAGTAAAACTTTGCAATTTTTTCCCCATTACCACAATTTTGCGGTGACTATTTCTCGCCCCATTAAAAATATCTTGAATGGTATATAAATGCGTAGGTAAAACACTTATAATAATTCGTTTATCAACTTTATTTATAACATCGGCAAAAAAGTTAGTTAAACGATGGGTTGGTGAAGTATGACCTTCTTTTTCTGAAAATACGGATTCGCTTAAAAGACATAAAACTCCTTGTTTTCCTACATAGGCAATTTTGCCTAAATCCATATCATAGTGTTTATTCATTAAAGGGTCAATTAAAAAATCACCAGTATAGCATATCGCCCCATCTTTAGTATTCAAGCAATACATAACGGCATCAGGAATACTATGACTAACGGAAATTGCAAATATGGAACATTCGCCAAAATTAATTTTTTTATGAGGTGTTATTTCCACAATATTTTCATCCTTAACTCCTAAATCTTTTAAAACAAACTTGGTAAATTTAGTTACATAAAATTTAAGAGTAGGAATGCTTTTTAATAAATCTAAGGCGGCTCCCATATTTTCATAATGACCATGGCTTATAAAAACACCTTTAATTTTCTTTTTGTTTTTAACAAGATATTCATAGTCAGGAATAACGTAATCAATTCCAAACATATTATTTGTCGCGTATTTTATTCCACAATCAAAAACAAAAATGTCATTGTTTACTTCAACTACATAGGTGTTTTTTCCCATTTCATCTAATCCACCCAAACTAAAAATTTTTATTTTGCACATAAAATAATATCCTCCTTCAATACAATAAAATAATTTTTTATTAACAGTTTATAAAAGAAACTGCAAAATAAAAGTTCTTAAATGTATTGTTATTATAGCAAAGTATTTTTCGTTTGGCAATTTTTAATTTCGCGATTCGCTGATAAGATTAGATAAATAGGTTATGCCTATACCTTTATAAACTAAGTTTTCGACTAATAATTGGAAATAATCAAGATTTAGATGATCAATATAAATTATATCTCCCCGGGATATTTGTTTATACAAAGATGAAAAATTACTGTTATTTAACTTAAAACTAGGTTCAATCATTGTTTTCTTTTCTTTAGTGCAAAAGTCTTTTTCTTGACCTAAAATAACGCAGAGATTTTTGTTTATTTTATTTTTATTTAAAGATTTTTCAATTTCTTGATAATTAGACCAATCAGCATTTATTCTTTCTCCACTTAAAGTTTGATTTAACGTCGTTTTGGTTGTTAAAATTGAATAAGCAATTCCCGATTGTTCTAAATAAGGGATAAGATTGGAGTTTTCACTTAAAATAAACGATACAAACATTTTCTCGCTATTGCCTTTTTTTATAATTTTATCTTGATATTCACTAGTTGAGATAGTTGGACTAATTTCTTTATAAATCAGGTATGTTTCAACAAAGGCCCCCGTATTTTTCATTTTTTGAAAACTTTTTTCAATGTCAACGGTTCGTCCACAAAGGCCGGGGATAATATAATCGCCATCAATCGTTGCATCCACACTTAAAATTTCTTTATCTTTTTGTTGCATTAAGATGGCTTGATATAAGGGATCTTTTTGCTGCATCAAAAGAGCAATATGATGGGTATAATAAAAACTAAAACACGCGAGAGCTATAATTCCGATTGTCTTTAAGCTATTATTCATAATTAATCACCTAAAAGATTATATGAAGTTAGGGCTTAGGAATTGCCTAATTTAATTTTTTTCTTCATCACTCTTTTCTGAATTATGGTGAGTTCCAATAAAAGCAACAGATTCGCCAATGACTTCAGTTAAATATTTTTTATTAGCTTCTTCATCTTCATAACTACGAACTTGGATTCTTCCTCTAACACATATTAAATCTCCTTTCTTGCAATATTCGCTTGTTCTTTTAGCTATACCATTCCATAAAATTATTTTGATAAAATCAGTTTCATAAATTCCATCGGCATTTTTGAATGTTCTTGGTACAGCTAAAATCAAAGCCATTCTAGTTTGATCATTCATTTCTTTTATTTGATCAGGTTCGACTGCTAAGCGACCAACTAAAATGACATGATTCAAAATTTCACCTCCTTTCCCGTCCATTAAAACAGGAAAGTATTCTTAATGCAAAAGACCAATCTCTTATTTTAGTTTTACAATTCACAAATAAATTTAATAATTTACTTAACCAAAATTACTAATTAAAAAAAGAAAAATAACCAATTATAAAAATCAGCTATTTTTCTAAAAATATTTTAATTTGACATATGTTAGACATTTTCTTGGAGTAGACGATTTAACTCGACGGCATATTCCATAGGTAGTTCCTTTTTAAAGTCATCAATAAAGCCCATAATAATTAAATCTTTGGCTTTATCAGGTGATAAACCTTTCGTCGCGAGATAAAAAAGCTTTTCCTCACTTATTCTACTAACACTTGCTTCATGTTCTAAAGTACTTGAGGCATTAGCAACAATATTTTTGGGATAAGTATCACTTTTACTTTGGCTATCAAGTAAAATCGTATCGCATTTAACAGAAGCATAACTATTGGTCGCACTTTTAGCTATTTTTGTTGTTCCCCGATAATTACTTACACCCCCATTTTCAGCGATGCTTTTATTGATGATGTTACTTTTAGTATTTCGACCTAAATGAATCATTTTAGCTCCCGCATCTAGGTATTGATTTTGTTTGGCATAGGCAATGCTAAGACAATTACCACTGGAATTATCACCTTTTAAAATACAAGAAGGATACTTCATTGTTATTCCTGAACCAATGTTACCATCAACCCATTCCATTGTTCCTCCACTTTCGACAATGGCCCTTTTGGTAACTAAATTGTAAACATCAGTCGACCAATTTTGAATTGTACTATAACGGCATCTCGCATTTTTTCCGACAAAAATTTCTACAACCCCAGCGTGTAAACTTTGCTTAGAAAAAATTCTTGCTGTACAACCTTCAATATAATTTAAAACAGAACCTTCATCAACGATTATAATTGTTCGTTCAAACTGACCTAAGGAAGCAGTTTCGATGCGAAAATAACTTTGCAACGGTCGGTCTAATTTAGTATAGGGTGGAATATAAATAAACGTCCCCCCACTCCAAGCGGCCCCATTTAAAGCCGTATATTTGTTTTCTTGATAATTTACTAAGGCATTAAAATATTTTTTAAACAAATCGGGATGTTTTTGTAAAGCTTCATCTGTACTCATAAAAATAATATCTTGTTCAGTTTTATTTTTATGATAGACAACTTCACTTTCTAATTGATTAGATACACCATCTAAATACTTTTCTTCCGCTTCAACGACACCCAGTTTGCAGAATGTATGATATGTTTTTTCATTAACATCTTGCCAATCGTTCTTAGCTTCTTCGGTTTTTTTATAATAAAGGATTTTATCAAAATCAATATTTAAAGACGGACCAAAATTAGGATTTTCTAAACATAAAAATTTTTCGTAAGCTTTAAGCCGAAAATCAAGCATCCATTTAGGTTCATTTTTTTGTTTTGATAATTCTTTAATAAATGTTTCATTTAATTTTTTTTCCATAATTTCCTCACTGTTTACATTATAACCAAATAGTTCTTTTTTTTAAAGTTTTTTTGTGCTATACTATTTTTAGAATAAGGATGTGAATAAAGTGATAGATAGCATAATGTATTACAATTATCTTTATTTACAAGAGTGGATTAGGCTAAATCCTTCTTTATCAAAGCTAAAAATCGTTAATAATACTTTGATTTATGAAGAAAATGCCTTACAGTACCAACAAGATATTTCAAAATTCTATATGCCTTTATTATTAGAAAATGAAGTTTTTCGTAATAAATTGGCTACTTATTCTGCAAATGATTTATTTAATATTATCAAGGTTAATTGTCAGGCTAAAGATATTATTGAAAAAGAACTAAAACAAATGAATGAAGAAAATAATTCTTGATAATAAAAATAATTTAAAGTTGGAGAGTGTTTAAAAATGATAACTAGAAAAGAATATTTAAATTTAATAACCAAATCAATGCCATTGACAAGTGAAGAAAAAAAGCAAGTTGAAGAATATGAAGCAATGTTAAGTAATGCCTACATTTATCAAGAAGATATAAGTAGTCCTGAGGTCGATGCAGTTCGCAATTCTTATGAAGCGCAAATGCAAACTATTGCCACAACTCAAATTCAAAATGATAACATGAAAGAAGCCTTAGATCGTCAGAATCAAATGTTTGAAGGTCTTGAAAAATTAAATATGCAATCTTTAAATAACGAAGAAGAAATGACTTTAACAAGAACTTTAAATTCTTCGAAAGCTGGATTTTCAAATGCCATGATTATTATCTTTATTGTTTTACTTATTGGTTCTTTAATTGCAATTGGACTATTAATTTTAACTAAATAGTTCTTTTTTTTTATTTTTGCCATACATTTAAAATAGAAATGAGGTTAAATTTATGGAAATATTAAAAGTTTCGTCAAAATCAAATCCCAGTAAAGTCGCGGGAGCAATTGCAAATATCTATCGTGATTGTAGAAATGTGGAAATTCAAACGATTGGCGCGGGAAGTTTAAACCAAGCCATTAAAGCTATTGCTATAGCTAGAGGTTTTGTTGCTCCTTCGGGGGATAATTTAATTGTTATTCCGGCTTTTAGTGATATAACTATCAACGGCGAAAATAAAACGGCCATCAAATTAATTGTGACAAATAAATAAAAAAGGAGATAATCCTTTTTTTATTTTTGAGTATTAAGCCAATAAGAAGTCATTCCACACGGTAAAATTAAATTGCTGTCTTTAACCGGTAAACCAATTTCATCACTAAAAATTTCTCCTTTGTATTTAGGCAAAATCGTTATTTTTAACAAATCTTCAATAATCGTTTTAGATAAGCCCGTACTATACGAATTTACTAAAAAAAGTAACGGTTTGTCGCTTAGTAATAAAGCACAGTTAGAAATTAGTTCATACAAATCATTTTCAATAGACCAAACTTCATGCTTGCTTCCCCTTCCAAAACTAGGCGGGTCCATTAAAATAATGTCGTATTTATTACCGCGTCTAATTTCTCTTTTAACAAACTTTAAACAATCATCCGCAATAAAGCGAATTGGTTTGTCTTGAAGGTTATTTGCCTTTACATTTTCTTTAGCCCATTCAATCATGCCTTTAGATGAATCAACATGGACAACACTTGCCCCACTTTTTAAAGAGGCCACACTAGCAGCACCAGTATAAGCAAATAAATTTAAGACTTTAATGGGGCGGTTTTCCTTTTCAATAAGATCGCGAACTAAATTCCAATTAACAGCTTGTTCCGGAAATAAACCAGTATGTTTAAAACCCATTAATTTTAATTTAAAAGTTAAATCGCGATAGCAAACGGAGAATGTCTCGGGCATTTTGGTATTTACAAGCGACCAAGCTCCCCCACCCGATGAACTTCTTGTATAATAAGCATCAACTTTATCCCACATTTGGGGTCTTCTTTCTTCAGGCCATATCACCTGTGGATCAGGGCGACGAAGGATAATATTTCCCCATCGTTCTAATTTTTCTTTATGGGCCAAATCTAAAATTTCATAATCTTTAAAATCGTTTACTGTTCTCATTTTAATTTATCCTTTGTTAAATAAGCTAAGAATGGTTCTAAAAATGATAATATTCCTGATATGAAAATAAAATAACCAAAAATTAATATTTGAGCTTCAATTCCATACAAAAAATTAATACTAGTTAAAATCCCACTGATCATAAAAATACCTAAGAAAAATATTTGTGAAGTCCAAAGTTTGCTTTTTCGATCATGATACATATCGGCCTTTTTTAATTTTATTAATGATAAAAACATCGTCCAAATTAAAATGGTAATGGCTAAGTTTTTAGGTGATTTATCAATTTCAAAAAGATAGGCTCCAATCGCAATAGCTAGAGAAGACAAACAAGTAAGAGCCCCTGTGTAGTCTTTAGTTTCCATATTTAAGAAAAATTGCAAAGCATTAATTAAGGCATTAAAAATCATTGTTGCTAAAAAAATTACCATAAAATTAGTCCATTTCATAATCGGACAAATTAAAATTAAAACTCCATTTAAAATTAAAAATAAGGAACAAACCATCCGATTTTTAAACACTTTATTCATACATCCACCTCTTTATTTATGATAACGAAAAATAAAGATTTTGTAAAGTCTACATAAAATTTTATTTACTAAATTTTAAAATTTATGTTATGATGAATATGTCAAGGAAACTTGCATAAAATAAAAAAGGGAATACTTAACATTGCAGTGTTGAGTACTCGCCAAAAGTTTGGTTTGCACTTAATCTACTGAAAGTAAATTGAGTGCTTTTCTCTTATTATAGGTTACTAAATTACTAAAGTAAAAAGTAAGGCTATGAGTAAGTGTTAATTAGAATAAGAGATAAGATTAAAAAATCTTTCTTTGACATATCATCAGCCTCCTTCCATTTAGAAGTTGGCAAGCACTCAACTGAAAAATATTCCCTTTACATTGTATCAAA
>CANQRX010000056.1 GCA_947626425.1 uncultured Bacilli bacterium
TTAAATATTCTAAAAAATATGCAGCACATGATGAAAAAAATATCGCAAAAGTAGGAGATACAGTAAGAATTAGAGCAACTCGTCCATTATCAAAAACAAAACGTTATGAATTGGTAGACGTTCTAATCGAAGCTGTAATTCTATAGGAGGTGGAAGTCTATGGTAATGCAAGAATCAAGACTTAAAGTTGCAGATAACTCTGGAGCTAGAGAAGTGTTAGTTATTCATTGCTTAGGTGGTAGTAAAAGAAAAACGGCCAACATTGGCGATGAAGTTATTTGTACAGTAAAAAAAGCTATTCCTAATGGAAATATTAAAGCTGGAAAAGTTGTTAAAGCGGTTATCGTAAGAACCGTTGATGGCATTAGAAGACCAGATGGTAGTTATATTAAATTTGAAGATAATGCTTGTGTTATTGTCAAAGATGATAAATCACCAGTTGGAACTCGCGTGCTAGGACCAGTTGCTAGAGAATTAAGAGAACGTGATTACATGAAAATTGTTTCTTTAGCACCTGAGGTATTATAAGGAGGTTTAAGATGAAAGTTAAGAAAAACGATAACGTTTTAATACTTGCTGGTAAAGACAAAGGTAAAACTGGTCGAGTAATTAAAACTTTAAAAAAACAAGATCGTGTTATTGTCGAAGGCATCAATATTGTTAAAAAACATGTTAAACCAAACCAAAATAATGAAAATGGAGGAATATTTGATATTGAAGCTCCAATTCATGTATCAAACGTTAAAGTAATTGATACAAAGAAAGAAAAGAAAGATTAAGGTGGGAAGTATGAGTACATATAAAGAATTATATAATAAGGAAATTATTCCTGCATTAATGAAAGAATTTAATTATAAAACAGTAATGCAAGTTCCTAAACTTGAAAAAATTGTTGTCAATATTGGGGTTGGTGAAGGTCACTCTGATGAAAAATATATTGAAGCAGCCCTTCATGATTTAGAAGCTATTACTGGTCAAAAAGCGGTTATTACCAAAGCACGTAAGTCAATCGCAGGGTTTAAAATTAGAGAAGGACAAAGCATTGGTGTAAAAACAACTTTACGTGGTGAAAAAATGTATATTTTTATGGAAAAATTAATCCGCGTTGCTCTTCCACGGGTTCGTGATTTTCGAGGAGTTAATAAAAATGCTTTCGATGGTCATGGTAACTATACCCTAGGAATTAAGGAACAATTAATTTTCCCAGAAATTGAATACGATAACGTATTAAAAATTCGTGGTATGGACATTGTTTTTGTAACAACGGCCCAGACAAATGAAGAAGCTAAGGCATTACTTGCAAAATTTAATATGCCTTTTAAAAATTAGGAGGATGTTATGGCAAGAACTAGTTTAAAAGTTAAAAATTCTCGCACCCCAAAGTTTAGCACTCGTGCTTATACTCGTTGCGAAAGATGTGGAAGACCTCATGGTGTTCTAAGAAAATATCATTTATGTCGTATTTGCTTTAGAGAATTAGCTAATAAAGGTGAAATTCCTGGAGTAAAGAAAGCTAGTTGGTAAGGAGGGATATCGATGGTACAAGATAAAATAGCTGATATGTTAACAAGAATTAGAAATGCTAATCAATTACATTATCCAACAGTTAAAGTTATTGGTACAAAAATGACTTTAGAAATAGCTAAAATTTTAAAAAATGAAGGTTATATAAGTGATTATAAATATGAAAGTAGTAATCATGGTGATTCTTTAACCTTAAATTTAAAATACGGCGAGAAAAAAGAACGGGTAATTACAGGTTTAAAAAGAATTAGTAAATCTGGATTACGTGTCTATGCTAAGTGTGAAGAAATTCCTCGTGTATTAAATGGCTTAGGAATTGCAATAATCTCTACTTCTAAAGGTTTAATGACTGATAAAGAAGCTAGAGCTCAAAAGTTAGGAGGCGAAGTACTTGCCTATATTTGGTAAGGTAGATTATGAGTAGAATTGGCAATCGTAAATTACAAATCCCAACTGGAGTAGAAGTAAATTTAAATAATAATGTTTTAACTACTAAAGGCGCTAAAGGTTCATTAGATTTAACTATTGATCCTTTAGTTGAAGTAGCTATAAAAGATGGATTTATCGAAACTTTACAAAAAGATAAATCCGCAAGAAGTAACGTTGTTGTTGGTACAATGAATTCATTAATTAAAAATAACTTAGATGGTGTTAGTACTGGCTATAAAGCTGATTTAGAAATCGTGGGTGTTGGATATCGTTTCAATGTTCAAGGTAATAAAATCGTGATTAATGCTGGTTATTCTAATCCTGTAGAAGTTATTGTACCTGATGGTTTAACTGTTACTTTAACAAGTAATACCGAAATTTCAATTAATGGTATTGATAAACAAAAAGTAAACCAATTTGCGGCAGAAGTTCGGGATATCAGAAGACCAGAACCATATAAAGGTAAAGGTATCAGATATAAAGGTGAACATATTCGTCACAAAGAAGGTAAAAAGGCTGCTAAATAAGTGAGGTAATGAGAATGATAAAAAAAGAATCTAGTAACATCGCGCGTCAAAGACGCCATAGAAGAGTTAGAAAAAATATAAGTGGAACAGAAAATCGTCCAAGACTTTGTGTTTTCCGTTCTAATAAAGAAATTTATGCTCAAGTTATTGACGATGAAAAACAAATCACTTTAGCTAGCTCTTCATCAAAAATTTTAAAAGTTAATGGTGGTAATATCGAAGGGGCTAAAAAAGTTGGTCAAGATATTGCTGAAAAATGTAAAAAATTAAAAATTAAAACAGTTGTTTTTGATAGAGGTGGTTATCTTTATCATGGACGTGTAGAAGCTTTAGCCGATGCTGCACGTGAAAGTGGCTTAGAGTTTTAGGAGGAATTTATATGGCAAGAAGAGAAAATGTTGATCCAAAGAAAAAATTATTGGAAGAAAAAGTTATTGATCTTAGCCGAGTTACCAAAGTAACTAAAGGTGGAAGACATTTTCGGTTTTCAGCTACAGTTGTTGTTGGGAATCGAAAAGGATTAGTTGGAATTGGAACTAGCAAAGCAAATGAAGTTAATGATGCAATTGCAAAAGCTAGTAAGGCTGCCAATAAAAACGTTATTCGTGTAGCTATTGAAGACAATAGAACTATTCCTCATGAAGCAACTGGAAAAGTCGGACGGGCAGTTGTTATGATTAAACCAGCTCGTCGTGGTACTGGAGTAATCGCTGGTGGTGCAGCCAGAGCGGTTTTAGAACTTGCAGGAATTAAGGATATTGTTTCTAAAAGTTTAGGTAGCAATACAAAAGTTAATGTTGCCAAAGCTACTTTAGGAGCATTAAAATCTGTTCGTACTCCAGCTAAAATTGCTGCTTTACGTGGTAAGAAAGTGGAGGAATTATAATGAGATTAGAAAGTTTACCAAAAACAAAAGAATTAAAAAGTCGAAAAAGGGTTGGACATGGACCTGGATCAGGAATGGGCAAAACTTCTACTCATGGTGAAAAAGGCCAAAAAGCAAGAAGTGGTGTATCAATTTCTGCTTGGTTCCAAGGTGGACAATCTCCTTTATACCGTCGCCTACCTAAAAGAGGATTTAACAATAAACGTTTTGAAACTAAATATGCAACAATTAATTTAAGCGATTTAGAAAAATTCTTTAATGATGGTGATGTTGTAAGTCCCGAAATTTTAAAAAGTCGGGGAATAATTAAAAAACAATTAAGTGGTGTTAAAGTATTAGCAAATGGAGAATTAAGTAAAAAGTTAACTGTTAAAGCTAACCGATTCTCAAGTGTTGCTGTATCTAAAATAGAAGCAGCAGGTGGAAAAACTGAGGTGATCTAAGATGGCCTTAAAGTCTTTAAAAATTTTTAGTAAAGACGCCAAAGACTTAAGAAAAAGAATATTATTTACCTTATTAATCTTAGGAATTTATTGTCTTGGTACAGGAATAACCATCGTTTGGGCATCACCTTGGTTACAAACTTTATATGGTAATTTAGGTTTTTTAGGAATTTTCAATTTAATGAGTGGTGGAGGTTTCGAGCAATTTAGTATTTTTGGCTTGGGCGTATCACCATACATCAGTGCATCTATTGTAACGCAGTTGTTACAAATGGATATAATCCCTTATTTTAAGGAATTAAAAGAACAAGGATATGTTGGAAGACAAAAAATTAATCGAATTACAAGATACTTAGGAATTATTTTAGCCTTTGTTCAATCTTATATGTTAACGGTTTTCTTATTAAACGTAAAAGATGTTTCAATGGTTTTAAAAATAACCTTAGTTATGACAGCAGGTACTTCTTTCCTTTTATGGTTAGGTGATAAAATAACCGAGAAAGGAATTGGTAATGGTCAAAGCCTTTTAATTATGGCTAGTATTGTCTTAAGTGTACCTCAAGTATTCACGGGTTCTTATCAAGCCTTCATTGGGGCGGGAACTCATGAATTATGGGTTGGAATTGTCTTCTTTGTATTCTATATTTTGATGTATTTATTAATTATTGTTGGAGTTGTTTGGATGACTTTAGCTGAACGAAAAATTCCAATTCAATATGCCAATAAGACTGTAAGTGCTTATGGAGCAAAACAAAGCTATTTACCATTAAAGATTAATTATGCGGGAGTAATGCCTGTTATCTTTGCTTCCATGCTTTTAACAATTCCCTCAATAATTGTTAATGTAATTGGCAATGAAAATGCTATTAATTTTGTAAATAATTATATTTTGTATACATCTGTTTCTGGTTTTATTTTATATATTGGTTTAATTATTTTCTTTAGTTATTTCTATACTTTTATGGCAATGAATCCAGAAGAAATGAGTAAAGATTTAAACAAAAGTGGAGCTTATATTCCTGGTGTTAGACCGGGCAGTGAAACAACTAAATATATTAGTACCATTGTTGGTCGTTTAACATTGGTTGGTTCCATTTTTATAGCCGTTTTAGCAGGCTTACCAATTATAATTTCTAATGTAACTGGATTAAGTAGAGATGTTGCGATTGGGGGAACAGGTATCTTAATTGTCGTCGGTGTTGCTATTGAAACATATAAACAAATTGAAAGTGGATTAATTTCGAGAAAGTATCAACATCGGAGAATAAAACAATGAAAAATGTAATTTTTTTAGCTCCTCCGGCGGGAGGAAAAGGAACAATGAGTGATTTTCTAGTTAGTAAATATCATTATCAACATTTAGCAACTGGTAATATTTTAAGAGACGCAGCCCAAGAAGATGAAGATCTAGCGAGACTTATGGCTTCGGGGGCTTTAGTTGATGATGAAACAATGATTAAATTATTAAAAGAAACATTACAAAAAATTACGAATAATAAACCATTTATTTTAGATGGTTTTCCAAGAACATTGTATCAAGCCCAAGAACTTGATATAATACTGTCGGGCTTAAATAAGGATAATTATGTGGTAGTTTATATTGACGTCGATGAAGAGACTTTACAAAAACGCGTTTTAGGAAGATTGATTTGTCCCAAATGTCATAAAACTTATAATTGTTTGATAGATGAATTTAAGCCAGAACTCGATAATGTTTGCGATGTTTGTGAATCGAAACTTATTCATCGTGATGATGATACAGCTGAAACTCTAGCTAAACGTTATCAAAATTATATTAAGAGTACCAAGCCTTTAATTAAATATTATGAAGATAAAGGCCGTTTGAAAGTGATTAGCAATAAAGCAGTAGATCAAACGTTGGCTCTTAGAGAATTGGTAGGTGTTTTAAGTGATTAGTATTAAAAGTGAGCGAGAAATTAATTTAATGAAGCAAGCTGGTCATATTAATTACTTAGCTCACCAATATATTGAAAAATTTATCGTTCCGGGAGTTACAACTTTAGAATTGGATAAAAAAATAAATGAGTTTGTAAGGCGTCACGGAGGGATTTGTTCATGTTTTGGTTTTGAGGGATTTCCTAGATATACTTGTATCAGTGTTAATGATGAAGTAGTTCATGGAATACCCAGTAAGCGAAAACTAAAACAAGGAGATATTGTCAAAGTTGATTTTACCGTTCGGAAAGATGGATATGAAAGTGACATGACTAAAACTTATTTCGTAGGTAAAGTTGATGATAATATTAAAAAATTTGTTTTAGACACCGAAAAATCTTTATATGAGGGCTTGAAAGTTATTAAAGAAGGTGCTAAAATAGGCGACATTGGCAATGCAATTTGTACTTTTGCCCAAAAACATGGCTACGGGGTTGTTGAAGAACTTTGTGGACATGGAATAGGTACCAATATGCATGAAGATCCAGAAGTACCTAATTATGGTGAAAAAGGAGCAGGGAAAACGTTAAAAGCTGGCATGACTTTAGCCATTGAACCAATGTTAACATATGGTGAAAATGGTGTTTACATGAAAGATAATGATTGGACAATTGCCACCGATGATAGATCATATTCTGCTCATTTTGAACATACAGTTGTTGTAACCAAAACGGGTTATGAATTATTAACGGGAGAATAAATATGGCGAAAAAAAGTTTAAAAAAAAGTAATTTACAAAGTAAAGATGTAGTTAAAAAGGGACCTAGTTCCAATATAAAAAGCGATAAACTTGAAGTTGAAGGTAAAGTAGTTGAAGTTTTAAAAGGCGGAGATTATTTAGTTCAATTAGAAAATGGACATACTGTAGAAGCCTACGTTTCTGGTAAAATGCGCGTTTATACAATTCGTGTTTTACCAGGTGATACAGTCACTGTAGAACTTTCTCCTTATGATTTAACACGTGGGCGGATAACATGGAATAAAAGATGATGGAGGTATAATTATGAAAGTAAGAGCATCTGTAAAACCAATGTGTAATAAATGTAAAATTATACGACGTAAGGGTAATGTTGAGGTTATTTGTGAAAATCCGAAACATAAACAAAGACAAGGTAAGTAGGAGGAAATTATGGCGAGAATTAAAAATATTGAATTACCAAATGAAAAACATGTGTGCATCGGACTTACTGCCATTCACGGAATTGGTCGAAGCTTAGCTAAAACTATTTGTGATAATGCAGGCGTTTTAAGCACTAAAAAAGTTAAAGATTTAACGGATGATGAAGTTGCAAAATTAAGAAAAGAAATTGATAATTATGTTGTAGAAGGTGACTTGCGAAGAGAAGTATCAATGAACATCAAAAACAAAATGGAAATCAACTGTTATCAAGGAGTTCGTCATAAAAAAGGACTTCCTGTAAGAGGACAACGTACTAATCGTAATGCTCGGACGAGAAAAGGTAAGGGTAAAGTAGTTGCTAATAAGAAAAAAGCAGGTAAATAGGAGGTAAAAATATATGGCATATAATAGAAGAAAAAGAAAAGTTAAAAAGAATATTCCCGAAGCGGTTGTTCATGTTCAATCTACTTATAATAATACGATCGTTTCGATTACCGATAAAGATGGAAATTTAATTAGTTGGGCTTCATCAGGAACTGTTGGTTATAAAGGTTCTAAAAAGAAAACCCCATATGCAGCCGGTTTAGCAGCTGAAGCAGCTGGAAAGTCTGCAATGGATTGTGGAGTTAAAAAAGTTGAAGTTTTAACAAAAGGTTTAGGTTCTGGTCGTGAGAATGCAATTCGTTCATTACAAGCTGTTGGATTAGAAGTTACAAGTATTGCCGATGAAACACCTGTTCCACATAATGGTTGCCGTCCACCAAAAAGACCTAGAAATTAATTAGGAAAGGGGATTTATTATGATTAAATTTGAAAAACCAGAGTATAAAATTACTGAATATCAAGAAACAAACAATTATGGAAAGTTTGAAATTGAACCATTACAAAGAGGTTTTGGTTATACCTTAGGTACAGCTCTACGTCGGGTTATGCTATCTAGTATGCCTGGATGTGCTGTAACAACAGTTAAAATTGAAGGTGTTTTACACGAATTTCAAAAAATTGATGGTGTTTATGAAGATGTTACAAGTATCGTTTTAAATTTAAAAAGTTTAGTTTTGAAAAATCATTCTGAAGAAGATAAAGTTATGCATTTAGTAGCGAATACTCCAGGTGAAGTAACAGCTGGAATGATTGAACATGATGCTGATATTGAAATTATTAATCCAGATTTAGTTATTTGTACATTAGTTGAAGGCGGAAAAATTGATATGACAATTACTTGCAATAATGGAAGTGGTTATATCGATTCAAAAGAAAATCAAAAACTTTATGCGGCAAATAAACCTAATGTCATTGCGATTGATTCATTATATAGTCCAGTTGACAGAGTTTTCTATGAAGTTGAAAATGCTCGGGTTGGTCATGATGAAAACTATGATAAATTGATCATGTATATCAACACGAACGGAAGTATTACGCCAGAAGAATGTATGGCTTTGGCTGCTAAGATTTTAATTGAACATTTTAATATTATTGCTGATTTAAATTCTATTAGTGATGTAGCTGGTTTAATGGCCGAAAAACAAGTAGATACAATTACTAAAACTTTAGAAACACCTATTGAAGAAATCGAATTTTCAGTTCGAGCTTATAATTGTTTAAAAAGGGCGGGAATTCATACTGTTCAAGATTTAATCAATAAAAAAGAAAATGAAGTAAATAAAATCCGTAATTTAGGTAAAAAATCATTAAAAGAAGTATTAGATAAAGTTGAAGAAATGGGACTTAAGTTCCGGGATTAAGGAGGTAATGAAATGGCATATCGGAAATTAGGAAGAGAAACACGCCAAAGACGAAGCATTTTAGCAGGTTTAACAAAAACAGTTATTTTAAATGGCAGTGTTGTAACAACAGAAGCACGTGCGAAAGAAGTACGGAAATTTGTTGATAAATTAATTACTTATGGTAAAAAAGGTACTTTAGTTTCAAGAAGAAAAGCTCTAGCTTTTGTTCATAATGACAAGGAAGTAGTTAGCAAAGTATTTAACGAATTAGCTAAAAATTATGAAGGACGTAATGGGGGATATACAAGAATCATTAAAATTAAAGAACGAATTGGCGATGATTCTTTACAAGTTAAATTAGAATTAGTTTAAAACACTTCGGTGTTTTTTTTA
>CANQRX010000057.1 GCA_947626425.1 uncultured Bacilli bacterium
ATTTTTTCAATTATTTCTAAATATATATTATTATTTTTAATTTTTAAAATATTATCAATTTTTCCATAATTTACAACTATATTAGAATCATATAATTTTTCAGGCATTTCCTGATATGTTTCATAATAATCTAAAAAATACATAACCAAGGTGGCATTAAAAACACGATCTTTAATTTTTTTGTTAAATAAATAACCATCGTAATTTTCAATCATTAAATTATAACATTCTTCTTGTTCTTCTTTTTTAACAATTTCTTTGATTAAATTTAAAACCTCTTCATGTGTTAAACCAATCATATTGTGCATATTATAATCAGTTGATAAATCGGTTGCTATATTAAAGCCAGTCGTCATACTATCTAAGGTTATTGGACAAATGCCGGTCGCAAAGAAACGATCAATTATTGTACCCATATTTTCTTTTATAACAGCATAAAAAGATTTAATTGCTCCATTTTTACCTAATAAATCTTTAAAAATAGAAGCATCGCCTTCTAATATCGCATTGGTAAAATTATCATATTCATCAATTAACATATATATTTTGTTAGACAATTTTAAAGTTTCAAAAGAAGTTAAAAAGTTAGTTAAAATAATATTAGAATCATATTGTTCATCTATTTTTAAATCAAAATTATATCTATTGTTAAATTTTCTTAATCCGTCAATAACTTTCATTTTAAAGTTAAGCTCTAAATCTTCTTTTTTAACAAAAGTACTTTTTAGACCTGAAAAATCAAACTTTAAAACATAATAATTATTTTTATTAGGTGTTGGATTATTATAAACATAAGTATTTTTAAATAACTTCTCAAAATTATCCTTACTATTTAGATCATAATAACAAAGCATCATACTAGTAAATAAACTTTTGCCAAATCTTCCTGGTCTTAAATATATTAAAGTTTTTCCTCTTTGTTCTAATTTTTCTAAATATTTCGTTTTATCAACATATAATAAATTGCTTTCTTGTAAATCTTTATAATCACTTATTCCATAAGGTATTTTTTTCATAACTGTTTCCTCCTTAAATATTTCTTTTAATCATTATAATAAATCTTTGTTTATTAAACAAGTTTTTCAAAAAATAGAATTTACTAATGTTTTGGCTTTTTTTAAGTCATTCATGTTTTCACTATTCTCAAACCCAAAACGAAAAAAGTAGGTCTACCTACCTTCCAAAAAACGTTAAATTATTAAATTTTTTCCTTACCCAATAAAAATTCCAAAGCATTTATTTGCTTAATTCCATCATAGTTAGCTGTATCATAATCTAAAGTTATTAAATATTTGGGATAATTATCTTTAATAGCTTTTAAAGAAGTCAATTCTCTTTCTAAAGTATTTTGATCTCTTACAGATAAGGATACTTGAATATATTTTAAGCCATCATCTTTTTTTACAACAAAATCAACTTCTTGTTCATCAATTTTGCCAATGTATATTTCATAATTTTGTCTTTTTAATTCTAAAAAAATAACATTTTCTAAAATACTACCTAAATCTTTTACTTCTCCTAATAAATATTTTCTTAATCCTAAATCGGATACATAATATTTCTCCCCTGTTTTTAAATATTCTTTACCTTTTATATTAAGCCTCGAAACTTTATAAATTATGTAACTATCTAAAAGATAACTTAAATAATTTTCAACGGTATTTACTGATACTTTACGACCATTGCTATTTAAAGTATTACATATTTTATTAGTTGAAACCATTTGGCCAACCACACTTTCTAAAATCATAACGTCTTTAATATTGTTTCTTGAAACAACATCTTTCATTAAAATTGTATTATATATTCCGTCTAAGTAACTCCTAATTAATTCTGGGTCTTGATTTAAAAATAAAGTATAAGGAAAACCTCCATTTTCAATATAATTTTGATACTCTTTTAATTCGTTTTGGGAATTATTAAAATTAAAATATTCTTTAAAAGAAAGAGGTAACATATGAATCTGCATATATCTGCCCGTAAGATAAGTAGCTAATTCACCGGATAACATATAAGAATTAGAACCTGTAATATAAAGATCTACATTTTCTTTAATAAACAAACCATCAACTAATTTTTCAAAGTCTTTTAAAGTCGAAATTTCGTCCAAAAAAACATAATTCATTTTTTTAGACTTTAAAGATTTATTTATTTCATTATATAAACTTTGCCAATCTTCAAAACGATTATCTTCGGGATTTTCAAAATTATAACTTATTATTTGGGTTTTACTTACCCCATTTTTTAATAAATAATTTTTATAAAGTGAAAACAAAGTCGATTTACCACTTCGCCTGATACCAGTTACAACTTTAATTATTTTTTTATCTTTTAATTTAATTAAAAAGCTTAAATATTCGTTTCTTTCAATCATAAAATATCCTCCATTATTAAGTAAAGTTTTTTAAGTGTAATGAAAAAACTTATCCTTTTTGAACATTTTTTTCAATGAAGCTTATAACTACATTTTTTAATTTAGTAATTGAAATTGATTATTTAAAATTGAATATAAGTACATTTTTACGGGTTTGTTAAAAGTTTTTTGCAAATAATTGCGATAGCCATTTAATTGCAAAAGATAATGGTCATTACTAGTTTTTTCTAATTTATAATCAATTAAAATAATTTCTTGTTTATTCTCAATAAATAAATCAATTATTCCGTGATGTAATTCTTCCCCTTCTTCATAAAATTCATATTCTTGATAAAATTTACCATCTAAATTTTGCTGAATTAGTTCTTGATGCCAAAAATTTTGGACTTTTTCTTTTAGAAAAGAATCGTTTATTAAATCAAAATCGGGATTTTTAAAATTTAAAAATTGCAATATTTCATGAATTTTAATTCCTAACTCTAAATTTATTTTCGTTTCTTTATCAACTAAAAAAGTAATTGGTTGAGAAAAAACTTGAGTTTCTTTAAAAGTTTCAATTTTTGGTAATTCTTGAACTTCAATTTTTCCCGTCGAGGAAAAAATTTGGTCTTTCTTGACATTTTTTAAGTAATCTTTAGTTAAACCTAAGTCTTGATAATCAATTTTGGTTTGATAATTTTTCAAAAAAGATAAACTGTTTAAAAAGTCAGCAAAAGAACGATATTTCATTCGAATTTCATTTTTAATTACTCCATCATTTTTTGGGTAAAATTCAGTTTGACTTTCTGGTAACACAAAAACCATTTTTTCTTTAGCTCTCGTTAAAGCAACATAGAAAAGGCGAATTTTTTCAGATATTTCTTCGCGATAAAAATTATTTTTAACTAAATCTTTAATAAAAATATCTTGGATTCCTTCTTTACTTACAGGAGTTATAAAGCCGTAATGGTTATCCCAAAGGAATTTTTCTTTTAATTCACTTAAATTGAACTTTTTATATAAACCGGTAAAATAGCAATAAGAAAACTCTAAACCTTTCGATTTATGAATGGTCATAATTTTGACGCTGTTAAGTGATTCTGTTGTTAAACTATATTTAACTTGTAAACCTTCTTTAATTATCGAATCTAAATAATCACAAAAAGTTACATAATTATAACCAAACTCACTAGCTTGATTCGCAAAATCTTTCATTTTTTCTAAAATATAGATACTATCTTCAATATTTCCAATTTTTATTAGTTTTTCATAGTAATTAGTTTTTACCAAAATTTCATCAATAATATCTGGTAAAACTTTGCCATCAATTCCTTTTAATATATCTTTAAGGCACTTAATAACTTTACTATCATACCATTTATGATTTAAAACAATTTCTTCGATATCTAAATCTTTTTCTTCAAACAAAAAACTTCTGGCTAAAGAAAGATAGCTAATTTTAAAATCATAATCAAAATTATGGTCTTTAAGTTTTGTTAAAATAACAAAGAAATTTTTTATTAAAATAAAATGAATATTATCGGATAAAATTTCATCTTTAAATAAAGTTAAAGGAACCTGTTTGTATTGAAATATTTTCCGATATAAATTAAAATCAGTTGTTCGGTCCATTAAAATGCAAAAATCTTGATATGTAATATCTCTTAATTGATTCGTGTTTTTATCAAAAACTTGTTCTTTGTTTTTAATTCTTTTTAAAATATCATTGACAACAAAGAAAGCTTCAATTTCTTCTTTTTTAAAATCCAAATCTTTTGCTAAAGGATAAGTATTAATTTCCATTTGATAGCTTTGAGGTCCTCGCACAGTTTCATAAGTTAAATTACCAAAGTTCATTTGATGGGAAGCAAGGTAATTTGCTCCACCTAAATAATCGTCCATTAAAGGATTAAAAATTAAATTAATGTTTTGTAAAACTTCATCTCGCGACCGAAAGTTTTTTAAAAGGTCAATTTTCATGCCTCCTTTGCCATTCGTATATGCATCATACTTAGTTTTAAAAATATAAGGATTGGCATTTCGAAACCGATAAATACTTTGTTTAATATCACCAACCATATAAACATTATCATTTTCTAAAAGTTTAATAAAAGCCTCTTGAAGGTCATTTGTATCTTGGTATTCATCAACCATTATTTCTTTAAATGATGATTTTACTTCTTCTAAAACATTAGGAAATTCTTGTAATAATTGTAAAGAATAATGAGCGATAGTTTCAAAGTCATAATAGGCATTAGCTTTTTTTAATTCCAAATAAAGAGTAAAATATTTTTGCAAAATCATTTTTAAAACTTTTTGCCAGTGTTGATATTGTAAAAAATCTTTCTCAAAACAATCTTCATCGCCGTATCGAAACATTTCAACCAATTCTTTGTATTTATTAGCCACTTTTTCTTTGGCTATTTTTACCTCTTCATCACTACCACGAGGCACACTAGGTATTTTAATAGACAGAACTAAACGTATTTCTTCATAATCAGTCGCATCAAAAATGGGTTGTAAAGATGCCCTAACTTTTTCAAAATAATCTTGATCAACTTGATAAGAAAATTCTTCTAAAACACTTTTTAATTCTTCTCTTTTACTATAAACTAAATCTTGATATTCCTTAAATAATAATGAAAAATCTTGATTATCAGTTTCTAAATAATTAAAAATATCAGGTATTGTTTCTATCTTCGTTGCAATGTTTAAAATTTCTGAAAACAAACTACTATCATCTTTTATACAAAAAGTATCCACCATTTCTAAAAAATCAAAATTTTCTTCCTCATACAAATCATTAAAAACTTGTTTTAAACAATTAATTCTTAAAAGCCTTATTAAAGTTTCATCTGTTATTTTCGGATTTTGAGGTAAATTAAGTAAGTAATGATATTTTTTAACTAAAGACAAGGCAAAAGAATCAAAAGTTGTTATATAAGCTTGATCAATCGTTTTTAATTCTTCTTTTAAACTATCATCCTTTTTAATCGCATTTCTAATTCGTTCCTTCATTTCCCCAGCAGCCGCTTTGGTAAAAGTCAAAATTAATAATTCATGAATATGTATACCACGTTGTAAATGATTAATAACCCGAGCCGTCAAAACCGCCGTTTTACCTGACCCAGCTCCGGCACTGACAATAATATTTTTCCCAATTTCGTTAATAGCTAATTGTTGCTCTTTAGTAAAACCCATTAAAACCACCTCAATTTAATTTTTTTCATTTTTAAGATAATAATAATTATAAACTAATTTTTAGATTATTAACATTAAAAATTATTGTTTTAATATTTCATTTTCTTTTTTATTTTTTATAAAAAGGCTTCGACAAAATACGACATAATATATCATATTTCATCTTGCATTTTGCAATAATATTAAATATAATTATTTTAATAATAGAAAGGAATATATTATGAAAGTAAATAAAAAGAAAAAAACGAAACTTTACTTAACTAGTTTAATATTTTTAGGTATTGGAGGCGTTTTTTTAGGAGGCAGTTATTTTGAAAAAAAGCAATCTTCCCAAAGTCTTACTGCAACAGAAGGACAATTTAGCAACGATAATGCAACCATTGCAATAAAGGTTGATGGGCAAAAGACAGATAAAATTCCCGATAAAAATTCTGGCAAAAATTTTGAAAAAGCTGAATGTACAGATGGTGCAACAGGAATATGGGATAAAAATAATTGGACATTTACTGTAAAGACTACCAAAAAAACTAAATGTACCTTATTTTTTTCAGCAAATGAAGTAGAAGCTCCATCAACTAAGTCAATGAAAGATATTTTACAAAACCAAGACGATATAACTAATGGAAAATTAATTGAAGATACAAATGATAGTGACACTAATTTACGATATATAGGAGCTAATCCCAATAATTACGTTTATTTTAATTGTGATGATTTAAGTAATCAAAATTCCAACACTTGCGAAACATGGCGCATTATTGGTTTAATGAATGTCGAAACTGCAAGCGGCGAACAACAACAACTTTTAAAAATAATAAGAGATAGCATTATTGGAGAATATAGTTGGGATTCATCAACAGATACTGTAAATTATGGTTATGGTATCAATGAATGGAGTCAAGCTGACATTCAAAAAGTATTAAATGATAATTATTTTTATCGAAAAACTGGAGGAACTTGTTATAATGGTATGAAAAATACAGAAGGAACATGCCCAGAATGGACAACTGTGGGAATAAAAAATAGTGCCCGAAGTTTAGTCGAAAATGTTAAATGGAAAACAGGAACTATGAGTGAATCATTTGAGGGAAATGAAAGTCAAATAACACCATTATATATGTATAGTGCAGAAAGAAGTACAGCCAATGGAAAACAATGTACAATAGATGAATACTATTGTAATGACACAGTAGAAAGAACAACCGAATTTATAGGTCATGTAGGTTTAATGTATCCTAGTGATTTTGGATATGCTACAAGTGGAGGAACAGTTGAACAAAGAAAAGCATGTTTAGCTACCTCCCTTAATAAATGGAGGGATAATAATTGCATTACAAATGATTGGTTACAAGATAGCACTAATGCTCAATGGACATTAACTCCTACACCAAATGAGGGTGAAGCTTACAGTATGTTCTTTATAAGCCCGGTCGGGGGTGTCGGCGAACAATACGCTTTCGTTGCCTTTGGTATTCGTCCCGTCGTGTATCTGAAATCGTATATGAAAATTTCTAAAGGAACAGGCAGTAGTTCCGACCCATTTCAATTATCTTACTAATGGGAACTATAAATATTTTTAAAACATTTAAATAAACAACATTAATCTAATTAAAAAAAAATATTTATTAATTTATATGATAATAATAATTTTAAATTGATTTCGACATAACATGACGATATATGTCATATTTCATCTTGCATTTTGAAATATTATTGAATATAATTATCTTAATAATAGAGAGGAGCTTTGTATGAAATTAGATAAATTTAAAGCCAAAAATTCTAATAATAAATATTATCTTATTGCTAGTTTATCAGTTTTAGGTATAGGAGGTATCTTTTTACTAGGTAGATCTTTTGCAAAATATCAGCTTCAACAAAGCTTCCCCATCATGCAAGGTCAAGTTCAAATCAGTAGCGCAGACATTTTAATTACTGGTATTAATGTTGATGGAACATCACAAGACACAATACCTACCAAAAGTGAAGGTAAAAATTTTAAAAATGCTGTATGTACAAATGGAGCAATCGGAATATGGGATAAAGATAACTGGGCTTTCACGGCCACGAATTATACCCAAACTAAAACTGAATGCACATTAAATTTTACCCAAGAAGAAGTAAAAGACCCATCAACTGAATCCATGAATGATATATTAGAAAAACAAAAAGAAAATGAACTACCTAATGGAAAATTAATTGAAGATAAAAATGGCGATGATACTAATTTCAGATATGTAGGAAGTGATCCCAATAATTATGTTTATTTTAATTGTGATGATTTAAGTAAACAAGAAAATGGGTCTTGTGAAAAATGGCGAATTATTGGTTTGCTAAGTGTTGAAAATGCAAATGGCGAGAAACAACAACTTTTAAAAATAATAAGAGATAGTATTGGAGAATATAGTTGGGATTCATCAGCAGATACTGTAAATTATGGTGATGGAGTAAATGAATGGAGTCAAGCTGACCTTCAAAAAGTATTAAATGATAATTATTTTTATCAAAAAGCTGGAGGAACTTGCTATACTGATAGCAATAATACAACAGGACAGTGCCCCCAATGGACAAGTGTAGGAATAAAAGCAAATTCAAGAAGTTTAATCGAAAACGTTAGATGGAAAACAGGAACGCTGAGTTTAGCAGCTTCGCAAAATTCAATAACACCCAAAGAAATATATACTTTCGAACGAAGTGAATATAATGGAAAACAATGTACATTTGGAATTGAAAATGGTTGTGATGACACAGTAGAAAGAACAACCGAATTTATAGGTCATGTAGGCTTGATGTATCCAAGTGATTACGGTTATGCTACAAGCGGCGGATCCGATGATCAAAGAACACAATGTTTAACTACATCGCCTTTTGAATGGAATAGTGATATTAACTATGGACGTAATTGCTATACAAATGATTGGTTATTTAATAATACTAAATCATCATTGACTTTAACTCCTGTGCCGCTTATATATGCTAGCAGTGTGTATGCTATCAGCGAGTACGGTTATATTGGCATCATAGAAGCTTCCTATTCTAACAAAGTTATGGTTCGTCCAGTCGTATATCTGAAATCAAATGTAAAGATTTCTAAAGGCGAAGGAACATTAACTAATCCATACACTTTGACTTACTAGGGGACAGTTTTGAATAACTGCCCTATTTTAGGTGTCTAAAAATGCAAAAAGTGCGACCAGTAGTCAACGATTTTTTGACATTTTTAGGAATTTTGGGGATAAAATGGGATTTTTTCTCGGGTTGATTGCACGACAAAAAGAATTTGAATGGTTCAAA
>CANQRX010000058.1 GCA_947626425.1 uncultured Bacilli bacterium
TGGTAAACCTTATCAGGCTGGTCAAAATGTTACTATTAATGGTTCTATGTCCTTTACCGCTCAATGGAAAGAAAAAGCACAATATACAATTACTTTGATTCCTGTTGATTCACAAATGGGACAAGCAATTTTCCAATATAAAGTTGAAGTAAGCTCTAATATTTCACAATACAGAGGGTTTACGATTACTGGAAGTAATGGAAAATTAAATTATGCCGTTGGTAGTGGATACATTTCAGCAAATGATATTAAGAGTAAAGGAATTACTAATTCTAGTGCAGTTGTGATTACTTTAGATTCACAAAAACAAGTAAATGCAAAACTTATAATAAAAGAAAAATAAAATAGAAAAGAAAGGAAGTTAAAAAATGAAAAAATACAGTAAAACATTTGCCACAATGTTAGTAGTATTAGGCGTTTCTGCTACTGGTGTTTCTGCTAAGGAAATTCCATTAAATAAAGTCACTGATTTAGTCAATACTTTTAATGCAGAAAAAGAACGTAAAAATAATAATATTTTCATTGTTGGTAATGATATAATTACTAGTTATGAAACTCTTACATTCCAAAACATATATTTTGCTGGTCTTCATGGTTTTGTTGGATTTACAAAACCAGATGATGTATATGTATATGAAGTAGAGTATACACCTGATGCAAGCTTTGAAACTGGTACATGGTCAGTGAAGCCAGTTACTATAGTTGGCGATCATGCTTATAAAACTGATGATAAATTTGATATTAAATTCATTGATTTTGAACCAGTTGAAAGTCGAGACACAATGTCAACGGATACCTATATTAAAGGTATACTTGATTTAATTAAAAACTCTGAAAATTATGAGATTAGCTTAGATCAAAATTCTGATACTATTACAGCGTTATATCATGATGATGTTGAAAGTGCTAGTTTTGAAACAATTTTTGATGATGAGTTTGTAGAAAAATTATATGAATTTTTAAAAAAAGATATATATGGAACTACAATTACATTAGAACCAATTACAGAGGATGCCTCTGCACAACCAGTTTCAATTAAACTTGATGATTTAACCGCTTCTGATTCGTTAGCTTTGGATGAAGATAAAGTTGCAGATTTAGTCGATAAATTATCTACATTTGGAGACGCATTAAAAACTGATCATGATGAAAAGGCATTAAATGCTCAATTTAAAGTTAGCGTTTCTTACGATGATGAAAACTATGCTAACACAGATAGAAAGGAAAATGGCGAAGAACCTACTTATATAGTCACAATAAAACAACAAGTTAATGTTAAAGATTATTTTAAAGAGGATGGCCTTGATTTTATTGTAAAAGGTAATGTAGCAACTTATAACATTCAAAATACTACTGATTGGGAAAATACTACAAAAGGTGAAATTAAAAAAATAGCTAAGATATTTGAAAATGCATTTGAAGGTAAAACTGCAAGTATCGAGTTTACTTTTGGAAAGTCACATGAAAGCTATTCTTTAGGAACTGATGAAACTACACTTGAGGGTTATTTTGAACAATATCTTGGAACGAATGGTATTGAAGATTATGACGATTTAAAAGATATTCAAATTTCTGTAACATTTAAGTTATTAGATGGTGCTGTGTCAGAAAATGGAAAAAATGCTGAAACATTTACTATCAAATTAGATTCTTATATTAATACAGATTTATTAATAGATAAAATCGTTAAAGGATTTAATGATGGTAACACTGAATATAGTACTTATACAGCTGAACGCAAAGGTTCTGAAATTATTATTACATTAAATTCTGCTAATAATGCTTTAGGTAATTTAGGTGCTGCAGCAACTACTTTATCAACTCAATTACAAACAGTGTTAGTTCAAGATGCCAAAGTTAAATCTGTTAAATTCGATGACAATCAAGTTTCTAGTAATTATCTTAATGTACTTCGTGCAGCATTGACTAAAGGTACTGAAAAAGAAACACTTGGTGCATTGAATGTTGGAGAACTTGCGAAAGCTAAAGAAATTCAGATTGAACTTGAATTAACTCCTGGAAATGTATCACAAAATCATGAAAAAACTGAAACTTATACTCTTAAGTTTGTTGTAGAAGGTATCAATGTTGATACAATGTTATCTGGAATTACAGATGAAAGTGGCAAATATTACGTCTCTAGTTATGATGCTGAAAAGAAAGAATTAACAATTAATTTGAAAAGTGTTGACACATTAGTAAAAGATGTTTCAGGTACAGGTATTATAACAAAACTAGGTCAATACATGAATGTGATTAAAACTATTTCTGTAAATGGAACAGATTTAACCGAATCTAAAGATATTAAAGGTGATTTAATTGAAATCTTATCTACAGGAAAAGCAGATGCAACATTAGAAGATTTAACTAAATTAAAAGAACCATTAACATTAGATATTACATTAATTGATGAAGTAAACCCAAGTAAATTAGATAAAACTACTGAAGTAAAAGTTATCTTCACTTCTGATGCTATCAAAAAGGCTACACATGAAGAAGGTTCTACTTTACAAGAATTAATTCAAGCTGGTGTAGAAAAAATCTACTTAGAAGAAGATCAAGAAGTTACTGGATTACAAACAATAAAAAATACTAATAATTTAACTATTATTGGTGGAGGTCATACCATTAAAGGTGACTTCACAGTTAATTCACCATCTTCAGTAGTTACATTACAAGATTTAACAATTGATGGTAATTTGAATTTATGGAATGAAGCTAATATCGAAAACGTTACCGTTACAGGTAAGGTTACTACTGATAAAGCTGGAGAAATATTAAATAAAGTTACAATTGAAAATGGTTTAGATGTAAAAATTGGAGGAAAAAATATTGTTATTAATAATAGTACAATATCTGGTGAGGTTTCACTAGCTGGAGATGGTGCTAAAGTAACTGATACTGATATTACTGGTCATGTTCAAATTGCTGGTGCTAATGTTAGCATTTCTGGAGGTTCAATTGCTGGTGTTAGAAGTGAAGCACAAAAGGATGCCAACTTCGCTGTTATAGAAGTAACTGGAGATGAATTTACTCTTGATGGAGCGACTGTCTCTTTTGATACTGCTAAAACTACTAAATATGCTTATTCGTTAGTAAGAACTAATAAAGCAGAGGGTATTAAATCTACAATTCAAGGAAACACATTTAATATTGCTAATGTTAAAAATCCAGTTGAACTTTTTGGAACAACAAAGGATGGTACTATAATAACTAAAAATCAATTTATTGGAAATAACGCTGAAATAAATCTTACTGATGACACAACATCAAAGGCACGTAATATTATTTCAATTTACGGTGTAGATAAAGAGGATGCTAAAATTTCAATTACTAATAACAAATTTGACTATGCAAACTGGGCTGTGAGAATCACAAACAATAATGATCATAAGGTTCTTTATAATATTAACAATAATACCGTTGATAATCAAATTGTTGATGAACAAGTAGCATTTGTTGGTATTGAAAAAGATTCTGCTGCTAATGGTGATTTGAACAAAATTACTATTGTTGCTCCAGCTACTCAAGGTGCAAATACTATAAAAGGTGTTGCATTTAGAGACATGGCTGATAAACGTAGTAATGACGATTCAACATTAACAAATAGATTAGTTTACGTTTATGATTCTACTAATAGTGAGGTTAGTCCACTAGTAGTAAATGATTAAAAAAACAAATCGTAAAACAGATTATGTCAAAATAATCTGTTTTATTTAACGGAGAAGATTATATGCACAAAAAAATATTATATTTATTAATACTCGTAATATTATTTACTGGATGTGATAAAAAAAATGTCACAACAAAAGTTTGTACCTTTGAACAAGAAGGACTTCCTAATCAAACATTTACAATTTCAGCAACAAATAATGTTGTAGATAAACTAGATGTAAAAGCAACATATAATAATCAGTTACTAGGAATTGAAGATTTTAAACAATTATCTGAAGATGAAAAAAATACGATGATGGATGGTATTCTGAGTACATTAGGTTTAGATAGTTACCATTATGATGGAATTGATATTAATTACAGCTTTGATGATAATTTAAATATCTTTATTAAAGTTGATTTGAAATATGCAAAAGCTAACATTTTAAAAAAACTTGGAATAGAGATGTCGGAATTTAAAGCAGAAAAAATGGAGGATGTAACTCAAAATCTCAGTTCTAAAGGCGCTGTTTGCGAGTAAATAAATTCAAGTTATAAAAAAAGACTGTTGGGAATGATTAAATGTCTGACAGTCTTTTTTGATGCAATGAAAGCTAAATTTTAACAATCAAAAAAGAGGTTAACTAGATTTGTTAGCCTCTTTTTGTATTATAAATTACTCGCAAATATAACCATTATTTTTCATATATTCTACAAATTCTTCTTTTGTGCTTGTTCCAGTACTATTTGCAGATTTATGAAAATTTTTGTAAGTGATTACTTTACCATTACATTCTAAGTTTTGTTCACTATCTTGTGCAAATTTAAATACGTTACACATCTTATTTGCAACTTCTTCATCTTGATATGTTATAGTAGCGGTTGCATTTGTTACCATTTCTTTTTTTATTTCAATATCAACAACAGATTTAAATTCTGCTCCTTGAGTGGTATTTTCAGAAGTACAAGTTAATGTTTCTTCTTTTCCACATCCAGTCATAAACACAAACATTACAGATAGTAATAATATTTTATATTTCATAATTTCTTCTTTCTATTTAAAAAAGGATTTAACATCCTTTTTTAATTAAGCAGCTGTATCACTTGATACTTTTTCTGAATTTACAATAGTTACAGTATATGTAGTATCATTGTAATCATCTTTAAATGTTACAGTATCTTTAGCTTTACGACTAACCCATAAGATAAATGAAGTACTATTTTCAATATGTTCTAATCTAACTTCTTTGTTGTTGTGACTAGAATCTAAATTTACTGCTCTACCAAAATCCATTTTAACCGCATACCATTCGTTAGCTTCTACTTTACTTCCTACCTTAATAGACACAGATTCAGCTGCAGAAGCTTCAGTTTTTGGACTAATTGTCAATGTATCATGAGTAACTACATTACTATTCACATTTGAAGCAGGAACATAAGAATAAACAAATTCATCTTGATTGTGTTTATAAGAACTTAATGATTGAACACTGCTTGGAGTAGTAGATGATGAGTTTATAGCAGACACAGTAGGAGTTTTTAATTTATCAATACCATTAACTAATACGAATGTAAGAGTAGTTTCAGAGAATTGATTCTCAGAATTTCCAGCAGATACAAATGTAGTTTTAAACTCTAAACGATTACTATCATCTTTTGCTGGTTTAAAAGCGTCAATATCAAGCCAGATAATAAATTGTGTTCCAGTTGCACCAAATTTTTCTCTATCCTTTTGACATCTTTCATCACTAACACTTTCACAATGTAAATCACTACCAACAGAGCTATTATTAGCAAATGTATAATAAGAACCTCCATCTGCACTTGCTTTACCTTGTAAAGTTGTTGGATCAACTCCTAAATCCAAAAGTACTCCAAAATATTTTCTTGATCCAGGATTACCCGAAACATTGCTAGGCGTAAATGAAGTTAGTTCTTTATCATAAGTAATAACAATTTCACCTTTTTCATTTACTTCTGTAGAAATAGCTTTATTATTATTAAGTTCTGCTGTACTTTGACCATCAGTGAAATACTCCTCTAATTTAGATTTATCTAAGCTTTCAGTTGTTTCTGATTTAAGCTCGACATCATCTTCACGGGTATCGTTTACTGTCGATTGAATAACAATTTCAATAGGTACAGTAGCATCACCAGCTGAAGTAGTACGCCATACTTTAAATTTATATTCTTTTTCAGCATTAATATCTGTTTCTTTAGGAGATACCCAAACGACAAGTAATAAATGTCCCTTAACATCTTCTAAATATTGTGATTCAATTCTTGACTCTGGTTTTTCACTAATACCACTAGATGTAGCAGTACGTTTAATAGTATCTTTAGAATCACCATCTATTTTTTCGCCTAAGTCAATAACAACCGCATATTTACCGTTACTTAATAATACAGGACGATCAAACTCAACTTTAATTACATTACCTTCTAATTTAACGCTTTTCATAGCTTGAGTTAGGTATTCATCAGTTGCGTCTTCTGAAGTATAAATATTCTTATATACTCCAGTAAGTTCTAAATTTGAAATTCTAACCAATTTAGGGTTTTTAGCAGAAACATCAGCAGTAGTTACGACATAAGTATATTCAACACCATCAATAGATACAACAAATTGATATCCTTGTTTAAGATTTTGATTAAGTGCAAATTGTTTTGTGCTATCAACAAATCTTACATCATTTGCATAATCTTCTAATACTTTAACAGTAGATTTATTTTCATCTGTTATAATAGCTTTTACAGGATCAGCAAATAATTTAATTTCTCTAACTTCAAAGTTAACTTTTACACTAGCATTTGTAACGTTATAAGTAAATGTTACTATTTGATCTTCACTAGCATTAGCTGGTTGTACCCAATAGATAAATGCAGTATCAGTTGTTGCTCCAAAACGTTTAGCATCTGTGATATCACTTTCAGAAATAGTATAATCACCAGATATAGTTAAATCGTGAGGATCAACACCAAGATCTACAATAACTCCTACCCATTTACCACTAACAGTTTTTCCATCAGTAGTTTTTCTAGCAAATGCCGCTAATGTACCAGTAGTTTGAACTCTAACTGTATAAGATTCATCTTCATTTGCTACAGCTTTAAGAACACTTTCATCAATTACAGCCATATTAGCTCTGTAATTTGCATTAGCAGTACCTTCAGTAGATACAGAAGTTCCAGGATATAAATCCACATCTCCAGAAGCTTTAGCTGCAGTGAATGTTAAATCTAAGGATTCATCATAAACTACAACAAATTTTACGATAACTTTTTCTGCACTTCCATTAGTGTTCTCAAAAGCAACAAGTGTACCGGTTTCTGATAAAACAACTTCTAATTCGCCATTTGTTTTGCCTTCAGAATCTGATGTGAATTTTGCACCAGTAACGTTTACTTTTGCATTATTAATACCTAAATCAATATTTAATTTAACTTTTCCGTCATTTTTCAATACATTTTTGGCATTAATTGTAGCAACATAGTCATATGCTTCTTCTTCCGTACGTTCATGAGCAGCTAATGTTGGAGCAGAAATTGCTTCTTGATTCCAATTATAATTTTTTTGATCTAAAGTTAAATCTTTTCCTTCTTCTGCTGTTACAGGAGCACTAGGAGTAATACCAGTTAACTCAATAAGTTCATAGCCTTTCCATGCACTCTCTTGATAAAGTAAAACTCTTTTATCGTTTTCAGCTGTAAAATCAATTCTCTTAGCAGCTTCAACAGTAGTTTTGTCTTCAGCACTTTCTACATAGAAAATATTAACATACTCATTCTTTCCACTTTCGTCTGTACTTAATAATACAGATTTAACATGAACATTAGCAGTTTTATCATTATTTTTAATAGTGATAGTATCTGCATCAATTTTTGCTTCGGCTGAATATTCAGTAATTAAAGTAGGTTCAGCAAATGAAACATTAATTGTTTGCTTCTTTTCTTTATTATATTGGAATGTTATAGTTGCATCATCTAATTTAGATGCATCAAGCCACATAATGAACTCTCTATCACTTCCACCATAAGTAGCAGCAGAATTTAAGTTAGCTTCATCAACTTTATAAGTATCATCACCAACTTTAATTTGTAATTTTGCTAAATCTTCAGTTTTTAAAACTCTATTTGTTTTTATTAATAATCCAATCCATTTGCCAGCAGTCGTTGTATTATTATAATTTAATAATGGACTTTCAGCATTTAATACAAGCTTATACGTATTATCAGTATTTGTTAATGTTGGATTAGCTAAAGAAGTCTCATTATAAACAAGTTTAGCAGTATCTTTATTTGTAGTATTAACTTTTTCAATACTAACAATACTTAAATCTTGAGATTCATCTAGAAATACTTCTGCAGATCTACCATCAAGATAACTTTCAGTAGTTACATAACTGGAATCTACACCAGCTTCACATTCATCATCAGCAATACAGTCACCACTTTTAGTTCCCACAAGTTTGACCATTTCAAAATCTAAATCAGAAACTTCGGTGATATCTTCCCATTTGTCTGCATTAGATGTTTTTTGCCAAGTATTATTACCAGTTTTATAGTATAAAGTATAATCTTTTATTTCGGCTGCTGAATTAGCACCCATCAACAAATCAGAAAAAGTAATATATCCAATATGAACATGTTTACCATAAATGAAAACTTCATAGTTTTTTTGATTACCTTCATCTTCATATGATGATAGTTCTTTAATATCAGTAGCACTAACATTTTTTGCATTTACATTCATTGCACTTAAGCTACATAAAGCTAATAATGCTAATGAACTTTTTACTATTTTTTTCATACTTCTTTCCTTTCTTTTTTAATTTTTCTTTGTTACGGTATGCGAACCGTTATAATATATTAAATTTATTTTTCCTACATTCATAGATAATACTAAAATTGTTTTTGAATTAGAATCATATTTTCCAATATTATTTCCATTCGCATCATAAATAGCCTTTAATTTAGTAGTAATTTCTCCTTCTATACTACTATAAACTCTAATTTGTTTAAATTGAGTAGCTCCATAAGGATCGGTAACATCCTCTACTGTATATGTATAAACAGCTTCTTTTTCTTTCCATTGAGCGGTAAAGGACATAGAACCATTAATAGTAACATTTTGACCAGCCTGATAAGGTTTACCA
>CANQRX010000059.1 GCA_947626425.1 uncultured Bacilli bacterium
GGTAAAGGCACACATGCTGTAATTTCAACTCATAGCGGACTGCCATCAGCTAAATTATTTACTGATTTAAATAAACTGAAAATGGGGGATGAATTTACCTTATCTGTCTTAGGGGATAATTTAACCTATAGAATAAATCAAATTATTACAGTTTTACCAAAAGAAGTAGAGGCTTTAAAAATAGAAGAAGACAAAGATTATGTAACCATGTTTACATGTACCCCTTATGGAATCAATAGCCATAGGCTTCTAGTAAGAGGGGAAAGAGTAATAAAAGATACAAATCATAAAGAAGCAAAAGTTCTTGAAAAAGCGGAAAAAAATATAAAAACACATCTAATTAAGATGATAATTTTCTTGAGTGTATTCTTTATCATTTTATTTACTATTTTAAAAGACCTAATTTCTTTATTGATAAAAAGAATAAAGGATAGAAACTAAGATGAAAATTAAAATTTGCTTAAAGCAAGATTTATTGGAGGTGTAAAGATGAATAAAACTAAAAAAAACCTACCATTATTTCTTATGTGCTTAATATTAAGTCTTATGATATTTCCTTCAAAGATTTTAGCAAGCAGTGACTTTGATGCAAACAAAGACGTTGAGTTTAGTATCGACTATCAGAATGAAGGTAAAAGATTATCTAATGCAGAATTTGACATATACAAAGTAGCAGATGTGGATAAAGATTTAAACCTACAAAGTTCAAAAGACTTTGATAAATATCCTGTTGACTTAACAAAACTAAACCAAGAGGCTTGGAACGATTATGCTCTAACCCTTAAGGGATATGTGCAAAAAGACGGGGTAAAACCCTTAGAGACAGGAATAACTGATGCCAACGGAATTTACAAAACAAAACTAAAAGCAGGCTTGTATCTTGTTATCGGTAAAAATCTAACTTTGGATAATTATATATATGAATCCAGTCCTTTTCTAGTTTTACTACCTAATGTAGAAAAAGAAACAGGAACATGGAATTATGAGGTTATCTCAAAGCCAAAGACAACAAGAAATGAAAAAATCATAAAGGAAGTATCTAAAAAAGTTATTAAGATTTGGAAAGATAAAGGTTTTGAAAACTTTCGTCCTAAAGAAATAGAGATTGAACTATTAGGAAACGAGGAGCTAAGAGAAACCATAGTTTTAAGTGAAAAAAATAATTGGCAGCACACATGGCATAAATTAGATGCAAATGTAAATTGGACCGTAGCAGAAAAAAGTGTGGGCAAACGTAAATATAAAGTATCTATAAGTGAAGAAGGTGATACTTTTATAGTTGAAAATACTTATTTATCATCCGAAACACCCAAAAAACCAAAAGAACCCTTGCCACAAACGGGTCAGTTATGGTGGCCGGTGTATACTCTAGTTGGTATCGGGTCAGTCATGATTGTGTTAGGCTTTATTCAAAATAGAAGAAAGAAGGTGGATGAATGAAAATTAAAATTAAAATGAAAAAAAATTATATCGATAGTTTTAGTACTGCTAATATTACTTTCAAATTCCCCTATTTCTCTAGCTATGGGTAAAGATTCTTTTGATGAGCATACAAAAGAAAGTAATTCAATTGTTACAAAAAACACGCAAGAAATAAAAAAAGGCTCATTAGACGAAAAAAAGAGTGAGAGTAATTCACTAGAGACAAAAAGTAATGAAGATGTTACAAAGGGATCTATTATAAACCCATTTGAAACCGTCAAGGAATTGCCTAAGACATACTTTTATGAAAATAATGATATTGAAATTGCTATAGAGCTAAAACAAAGAACACTGCAAGAAGAAGGTCAATTAATAGTTAATGAGATTGATTCAGAAAAAGATGATAAGCAATTAGAATTACAAAAAAAAATCATGAATAAGATTACTGAAAAGCTTAATGAAAAGCAAAAGTTAGATAAAGTAAAAATTTATGACATTTGCTTGATTAATAAAGAAGGAGATATAATTAATGATTTTGAAATTCTAAATATACGCTATGTCTTTAAAAAACCTGTTTTATTAGATGAGAAAAATGAACTCTCAATATTTTCACTGTTCAACAACGAGTTAATTGATTCTAAAAATGTAGAAATCAAAAGAAATGATAGAAATGAAATTGTAGAATTAAGTTTTAATGTTGATAAAATACAACAACTTATCTTGATCAATACGGTAGAAAAAAACTTAAACCTTATAGAAGACTCTCAAAAGACTAATAAAGAAGAACAAGAAGATACGAAAATAGAAAACAAAGAAACTTTAGATGAATTTATTCAGCTTGAAAAGAGTTTATCAGGTAATAAGAAAATTACTTTTGAGGGGTTGAGAAAAGACTTTTCAGAATTAGAAGGTGAAATACAGCTTGAGGTAAAAGAACTTAATCCAAACCATGAGAAAGATAAAGAGCAAATTGAAATTAACGAGACAGAGATGGAAAAATTTATTCCTAAAAAAAATGATTCCATTAAGATCAATTGGCATCATTATGATGTAAGAATCTTGTTAGATGGAGAGGAAATTGAACCTGTTAATAAGTTAAGGGTGTTCTTCTCAGGTTTTGATACTACTAATCTTGATGATGCTACAAAGGAAGTAAAAGTCCTTCATCTGAATCAATTAACAAATGAGGTAGAAGATAAGGAAATTGAAATTGGGGAAAACGGAGTTGTAGAAGCTGAATTTGATAGCTTTTCTCCTATAACAGTTGTTGAAGTAATAGCAGATGATCCCTCTACTCTTAAGGAAACAGACTTTGTTAATGATGTTAAGCACTATCATGAATATGATCGTGGTTCTCTTGGAAAATCAGTAATAGACTCTTCTCAAATACTGAATCCAGGTCGTACTTCCGATGCCTTTGGTAATATAGTTCTTGAACATGGACAAGTTGTAACAAAGAAAACTGCAACACCTGTTGAGGGAAAGGTTAATACTTGGGATATTACTGTTCGTGCAGAAGGTAGGGACAACAAACCTGATACTACAGATGTTGTTCTAGTTCTTGATAATTCATATAGTATGTATGAAGAGAAAAACAAACTAGCTGATGGACGAACTCGTTTTCAAGCGGCACAAGAGGCTGCTAAGAAATTTGTTGATATAGCATTGAATGAAAATCCTAACTTAAGGATTGCTATAGTAGTTTATAACGGGGAGGTAACGATAAATTCTGGGAATATTAATCAACCATTTTCACAAGACAAACAAGCACTATATTCAGAAATTGATGCGATTAAAGAACCACCTTCATTAGATCCAGAGAAGAAAGGGGGAACTTTTACTCAAGCAGCTATTAAACAGGCTGGTGAAATTTTAAAAGGTTCTTCAGCAGATAATAAACACATGGTGCTTATGGCTGATGGTTTTCCGACTTTTAGTTACGACTTAGATTCTTCATCTTGGGATGAGAAAATAGAACAAACAGAATTATTTTACAAGCCAGGTGGTCTTTTAAATATCAAGGATCTTTACGAAAAGACTAAATACTATAGACTACCTGCAGATGAAAGTCAGATTCAATTTAATTACGATAATAGGGTAGGTTTGGGAGCTGAAGAAAGATCGTCAGTAGCATATAAGACTCTGAAATTTAATAAGGATATAAAAGATGTTCACAGGTATATCTATGGAGAATATAAAACAGGTACTAAAGATCCGAATAATATAGACTTAACGGTACAAGCTCATCGTTATCATGTGGACGGTGAGGATTATGCAAGAGAATACAGATATGCACATCAAAAATCAACTGTTTTAGAAGCTAAAAGATTAAGAGAAGACCCAAACATAGGTTTGGATACTTTGTATTCTGTAGGTGTAGGCTTTGAAACCTATACTGGACAAGAATTGGAAATTGCCGTTAGAACGCTAAGCAGAATTGCTGATTCTGGAAAGTTTTATGATGTTAGAAATTCGGAGCGATTGACAGATACCTTTGAAGAAATAGCAAAAACTATTAGTATCAAAAGTGCTATGCGTGACTTCAAAATCGTTGACATCATGGGTAAAGGCTTTACGGTAACAGATGAGTCGAAAATAAAAGTAAGTGAAGGGAAAACAAGTTTTGACCGAAATTCAGAAACAATAAATTGGGATATAGAAACTGTAACTAAGTGTGTGGCTACAAAAAGTGACGTAAGATATGCAGAATTAACTTATAGAATTGAAATCAACGATGATATTCTAACTCTACCAGGTGCAAAGACTAATCAACACGAGAAGTTTATTACCAATGCCGTAACTGATTTGACTTATACAGATAATCTTAAGGATGAGAAGAAGACCTTATCAATTGATTCTCCAAAGGTAGATCCAGTTCTTTTGAAGGTTAAAAAGGTCTTATTAGATAGTAATGGAAAATTATTAAATGAAGATATAACATTTACAATAAATGTTACTAATGATTTGAAGACCTACGACGAAGGGCATGAATTAAGTCCAAAAGAAGACTATAAATGGCGTACTACTTTGAGAGATGAGGGAACCTACTCGGTTGACGAAATAGCTGTATCTGGAACTCCAGAAAAAAACTATATTACGACTATTAAGATTGATGGAGAAGAAACTAGTGAGTTCTTGGTAAATCATGACGGTGATATTCCGAGAGGCGATGTTAATATTGAGGTTACAAATCAGGAATTAGGAGGTTATGAACTGCCAACAACCGGTGGATTAGGAACTATACTCTTTAGATTGATAGGAGTCTTTGTATTGACTTTCGCTTTAGTAATTCCTTATAGAATGAGACGAGTTAAATGCGAAAGGTAAATAAGTTTTTCTTATTTGGTACGCTTTGCATTTTGGTGGGACTCCTACTTTTTTCTAAAAACTTATGGGAAGATTATCAGGTTGGAAAAGAAACTGAGTTAATCAAAGAAAGGCTTGAAGAAAATAAGGGCATAGAAATTGAAAAACCAATTGATGATAGACCTGATTATGTTAAAAACCCGTATATGGAAATGCCAAAGGTTACAATTGACGGCAATGACTATATAGGATATGTAATTATACCGAACTTAGAGTTGGAACTTCCGATTCTAAGCTCTTGGTCATATCCAAAGCTTAAGATTGCACCTGCAAGATATGAAGGATCGGTATACCTAAATAACATGATCCTGTTAGCACATAACTATACAGTCCATTTTGGCAAGCTACATCGATTAAATATTGGAGATGTTATTCAATTTAAAGATATGAATGACAATCTTTTCGATTTTACTGTAGAAAATAAAGAAGAGTTAGATGAAATACAAGTTGAAGAGATGGTCTCTGGGGATTGGGACTTAACATTATTCACTTGCACTCTAGGTGGTGAAGCAAGAACAACTATACGATGTAAAAGAATAGAAGATAGGTGATATTTTGTCAATATAGAATTGTAGAAATAAAATTTAAGAGAGGTTATATTATGAAAAAAGAAAATTTTTGTAGATATGACATCAAATAAAAAAGAAAAAATAAATAAAAATGAAAAACTTGTAGGGAAAAGATTTGGAAAACTAAAAGTACTATCTGTTTATAAAAAAGGCAAGTACAAAAAATGTAAATGTATTTGTGATTGTGGAAATACTACTGATGTATACTATAGCAATCTTGTTTCAGGAAGAACAGTAAGTTGCGGTTGTCGAGGGGCAGAGATTGCTAATAGCTATAAAAACATAGTAGGGGAAATATATCACGATCTTATAGTTGAAGAGAAAACTGAAAAACGTGAAGATGGCTTAATAGTTTGGAAATGTAGGTGTCTTAAATGTGGAAAATATATTGAAGCCACTAAAAAGCAACTGGGCAGAGGATATGTCAAAGACTGTGGGAATCATAAATATGAAGACTTATTGGGACAAAAAATTGGAGAGCTTACAGTTATCTCATTTGATAATAATAAAGAAAAATATCTTTGCCAATGTTCTTGCGGTAAGTCTACATATGTATCCAGATCTAATTTAATCAGCAGGCATACACTTAGTTGTGGTCATCTTGGTAATGACCGAAAATATAACTATGTAGACGGAGCTTTACCATACTTATTAACAGGAAAAGTCCCATCAAATAATACCAGTGGTGTAAAAGGTGTTAGTCAAACAAAAAATGGCAAATGGGTTTCTTATATTACACTAAGAAAAAAGAGATATACACTGGGAACATTTAAGAAAAAAGAAGATGCTATTAGAGCTAGAAAAAAAGCAGAAATAGATTTCTTTTTACCAATAATAGAAAAAGATCAAATGAGGAAACAAAAAACGGAGCATCTTAAAGAGGGGTTATAAACTCTGAATACTAGGTTACAGGTCTTTATTTTATAAGTGGAAATAAAAAGGTTTATTTGTCCATAACTCGTTTGATTAGAAATGGACTATTCTATTATAAATTGATTTTTATAGCATTATTTAGAAAAGGGAGGAAATAATTGAGAACAAAAAAGATATTTAATTATTTAATAAAAGGTATATTGGCATTTGTTATTTTTGTGAGTATTTCTCCAGCAAAGTCAGCTCTTGCACATAGCTATAATTGTAATAATTACAACAATTACAATTATAGTTATAAAGAAACAATCTGTGTGTATAAATCATGGTCGGGTCAACCTTTGAAATACGGTGAAAAGCGCCCAGATGTTTATTTTCAACTGCTTAAAGATGGAAGACCTGTGGGAGAGCCTAAGAAAGCAGTAAAGAATAAGACAAGTTTCAATATATCAAGCTTTAGAGAGTGACTGGTCTGGTGAACGGAAAGGTTACACAAGGTATGGCGCATGGAATGGTGTATCCTATGAAGATTGGGATGCTTTGTTTGCTGCATTCTGTATCCGCTATGCAGGCATAGAGGATTACCCGATCGAATCGGATTGTTCACATTGGGTTGATTTGCTGAGCAGGAATGAAGAAAACCTTTATGTAGAGAGCAGATTTCATACTCCATTGCCAGGAGAAATTGCTTTTTTTGACCGCGATAAAGACCTTCGTGCCGATCATGTAGGCATTGTCACGGAAGTGTTAACAGACGATGCAGGTACTCTGGTTCAGCTAAAAACAATAGAAGGAAATGTAAAAGGCAGTGTTAAGGCTGTAAGCTATGACCAGAAAGATATAGACATTATAGGATATGGTCTGCTTCCCAAAAATTCAAATATAGAAGAAACACAGAAGCGCAGTATTCCAGCAAAGGATAATACCAATTCTATGCCTTTTGCCAGATCTACAAGCCTAACTGTGAAAAAAGAGTGGAATGATAATGAAGCATCTCACGATCCTGTGATGGTAACGCTGATACGTACCGTCGAAGGGGGTGTGGAAGAATCGACGGGAAGAACTCTTATCCTGAGCGAGGATAATCATTGGGAAGGCGTGTTCGATAATCTGGAGATTCCGGTGGATGGGCAAAAATTTGCCTATTCTGTAAAAGAAGAGATGGTGTCAGGGTATGCTACAAACTACGGTGAGATAAAAACAATTTCCGATTCTGCCGGTGGTACAGGAGGAGAACCTAGCGTGGATTCCCATTGGGTACCTTCCCCTGATACCAAGCTAATAAGCGGTAAAACCTATGTATTTCGAGTAAAAGGTACCGAGCATGTGTTGGTTCATCATAAGGACGACACAGATGATAAGAATCTGACACGGGCTTCTGTTACTGTAATTCCAGGGGCAAATAGGCCAAAGGATGATATTCTTACAAATGTTCCACTTTCGGCTCCTTGGACAGTGAGCTATAAAGTACAAGACAAAGGTCCTGGTTTTATTTTCTATAACGGACATAATGGAGACCACTACATTCAGGGAGACACATGGCTTCCCAAAGAAGAAGATGCTGCTGTAAATGCGTATACCCCCTCAGACGGCAGAATTCAAAATGTGGATAAAGAGGAGTATTTATGTTGGCAAGCAGATGAAGATCAATACTATCTTCAAAAAGACGAAGACGACTATAGTGCTCGGCTAGAAAAATTTGATTTATATGAACTGGGTTCTTCGCTTGATAGATATGAAATTACTATCACAAACACCCCTGGTGAACCACAGCCGGAGACTTCTACAAGCCTAACTGTGAAAAAAGAGTGGAATGATAATGAAGCATCTCACGATCCTGTGATGGTAACGCTGATACGTACCGTCGAAGGGGGTGTGGAAGAATCGACGGGAAGAACTCTTATCCTGAGCGAGGATAATCATTGGGAAGGCGTGTTCGATAATCTGGAGATTCCGGTGGATGGGCAAAAATTTGCCTATTCTGTAAAAGAAGAGATGGTGTCAGGGTATGCTACAAACTACGGTGAGATAAAAACAATTTCCGATTCTGCCGGTGGTACAGGAGGAGAACCTAGCGTGGATTCCCATTGGGTACCTTCCCCTGACACCAAGTTACAAGATGGAAAAACCTATGTATTTCGAGTAAAAGGTACCGAGCATGTGTTGGTTCATCATAAGGATGACGTAGATGATAAGAATCTGACACGGGCT
>CANQRX010000060.1 GCA_947626425.1 uncultured Bacilli bacterium
GTAAATAAAAAGAAGTCCTAACAAAGACTTCTTAAAGGTTCATATAAATTTGAATAAAATGGCTCAATTTATTTTTGAATGAACCCTATGAAGAAATTCAAATCGTCAAACATGAATTTAGTTACTCCATAAAGGTTACTTTCTATTCTCCATTATTCATGTTTGACTTTTACATTATAACTCATTTTTAGTTTCCGAACAAGTCTATTAATAATTGTATTTACTTGTCTAATTAAGAAGATTAACACAGGTCTTTTTTATAATTGACATCTATTAGTAAATCAGTTAAAATTAATCTGGAAATACGTTGAAAAAAGAAAAGTAAAAAATTAAAGTTTGATAGAGATTTTGTGGGTGGTGGAAACAAAGAACTTGATTTTTGAACAGAAGCTTTTGGAGTTTAAGGGAACTTACGGGTTAGCTTCACGTTACGAAGAAGAGTTTAAAATAAGGTGGTACCACGATTTTCTTCGTCCTTTGGTTACGCCTTTTTTATATGGAGGAGATTTTATGAGAAAAGAACTAGCAGAAAAATTATTACCAGGATTAAAGCATGATGTCAAATATTATGAAAACTTATATCCTAAAAGAAATTTGGCTGATGGGGCAATTGTAACAAGATATGCTCCAAGTCCCACTGGATTTGTGCATATTGGCAATTTATTTCAACTTTATATTTCTGGTAAATTAGCAAGACAAACTAAAGGTGTCAATTTTTTAAGAATTGAAGATACGGATCAAGAACGCTTGGTGGAAAATGGAATTGACCGAATTATTAATGATGTTAAAGCCTTTAACATTACTTTTGATGAAGGTCCAATTAATCAAACGGAACAAAAAGGTGAGTATGGTCCTTATATTCAAAGTCAAAGAAAAGAAATATACCAAACTTATGCCAAAGATTTATTGTTAAAAGATCTAGCATATCCTGATTTTACAACCAAAGAAGAAGTTGAGGCGATGCGTAAAGAGCAAGTTGCTAGTAAAAGAAGAATTGGTTACTATGGCAAATGGGCGCGAAGCAGATTTTTAAGCGAAGCAGAAATTGAACAAAACTTAAAAGAAAATAAACCTTACATTATTCGGTTACGAAATATGGGAGATTACAATCGAAAAATTACTTTTGTTGATGCGATAAAAGGGCGGATTGAATTCCCAGAAGATGATATTGACCAAGTAATTATTAAAAATGATGGCTTACCAACTTATCATTTTGCTCATGTTATTGATGATCATTTAATGCAAACAACGCATGTTATTCGGGGTGATGAATGGTTAAGTTCGGTTCCAATCCATCTTAACTTGTTTAAAACTTTAGGTTTTACGCCTCCAACTTATGCCCATATTCCTCCTTTAAGTAAAAAAGAGGGTAATACAGTTCGAAAACTTAGTAAACGAAAAGATCCCGAACTTGCTGTTTCTTATTATGATGAAAAAGGGATTCCTGCCCAAACTTTGATGCTTTATTTAGCAACAGTTGCCAATTCTAATTTTGAAGAGTGGTATCAAGAGCATCCTGATGAAGATATTGAAAACTTTAATTTGACGTTTGAAAAGATTGGAACTTCGGCTGCTTTATTTGATATGGAAAAATTGTTAAACATTTCGAAAAATATTTTAAGTAAAATGACGGCCTTAGAAATATACCAAAATACTTTAAATTGGGCTCAAAAATATGATGAGGCATTTGCTAAAGTTTTAGAAGCTAACCAAGATATCGCAGTTAAAACTTTAAATATTGAAAGAGAAAGTGCTAAACCTCGGAAAGATTTTTCGATGTATAGTGAAGTTAAAGAAAATATATATTATATGTTTGATGAGTTATTTACAAATGAATCTTATGAATGGCAAAAAATCACCGATTTAACGGAAATTAAGGAAATTTTAAATGTTTATCTTGATAACTATTATGACCCAAGTGATGATGAGGAAGTTTGGTTTAATAAAATTAAAGAAATGTGTGATAAATTAGGTTATGCTGCGAATATGAAAGAATATAAGAAAAATCCGGAAAATTTTAAAGGCAATGTCGCGGATGTTTCGACGGTGATCAGAGTTGCCTTAACGACTAAGGCTAGAACACCTAATTTATATGATATAATGCAAATTTTAGGCACAGAAAAAATAAAAGACCGTTTTTCGAAAATTAAATAAAATGCAAGAATATTTAAAAATTCAATTAGAAAATTTAAAAAAATCGCCATTTCGTTCATCTTTCCATTTAAAAAGTCGTGATTTAGAATATTTAAAAGAAAAAGGGTACCGAACTATTAAAGAACATACAGAAAATTTTATTGCTAAACGCCTTGCTCCAGCATATATTAGTAATGATGGTAAACAAACACCGATGAGGGGGCATCCTGTCTTTATTGCGATGCATGCTTGTGCAACTTGTTGTCGTTCTTGTCTTTATAAATGGCATAAAATTCCCAAAAATAAAGAATTATCAAGCAATGAACAAAATTATATTTTGGGTTTATTATGGCTTGGTTAGTCAATGAGTATCAAAAAGGGGTGAAAAAATGAAGAAATTTATACCTAATATTTTAACTTGTTCCCGAATTTTTTTAACACCAGTAATACTTACTTTAGGTTTAACAAATCATATTTGGACCTTAATAATTTTGGCTATAATTGTTGCCTTAACCGATTTTTTCGATGGACGCTTGGCTCGTAAGTATAATGTAGTTTCTTCTTTAGGAGCCAAACTAGATGCTATTGCCGACAAAGTTTTAGCAATTGGTTTGTTATTTCTTTTAATTTATCGAAATCCAGCTTTTTTTTATGCTTTGATCTTAGAAGTTATTATTGGTAGTTTAAATTTATATTTTTATTTACGAAAAAAAATTGCCATTTCCCTGTTAGTTGGGAAAATAAAAACTTGGTTTATTTTTATTACCATTATTTTAGGTTTTGTTAATGTTTTATTTCCAAGTTTAAATTTTAAGATTAATTGGCTAGTTTATATAACATGCGCAGTGCAAATTGTAACTTTACTAAGTTATATAATATATAATGTCAAAGTAAAACGTGAAAATATTGATACTTTTAGTCAGTATGTTGAATTTTATGAAATTATTGAACCTTTTTTAACTAACAAAGAATTTTTAAAAAGAAAAACTTTTTCCCATCATATTAATGAAAGTGTTTATGCTCATACTTTAAGAGTTTCCTTTGATTGCTATAAAATTGGCAAAAAATTAAAATTGGATTATAAAAGTTTAGCAATTGCTGCTTTACTTCATGATTTTTATGAAACGCCTTGGCAAACTGCTAAAGAAAAAAAGCCTTTTTTTCAAAAACATGCTTTTACCCATGCTCATAATGCCGTTTTAAATGCTAAAAAAGTATTTGGTAAAAAAATAACGCCAAAAATTAGTAACATTATGGAAACCCATATGTTTCCAGTCAATAAAAAAATTCCGCGCAGTAGGGAAGCATGGATTTTAACTTTAGTCGATAAAGCTGATAGCATGGATTTTATAATGCATCCTATTATGCTTTATCATATCTTTCGCAAAGATGAAATTGACCAACAACAGAAATTGACAACTAAAAAAATTTTAAATCGGATAAAAAGAATAAAAAAAAATAAACTAAAATAAACCTTTTACTTTAATTTACGGATACTTGGTTTTAAAAGTGGCATATGTTGAATAAAAATTAAGTATTCATTCCAACTTAAAGGCTCATTGCCATTAAAATAATAGTATTGTTCTTTTGTATCGCTAACAATATTGGGATAAAATTCACTTTTTTCGGTGAATTTTTTATTTAAAGATAACGTATTAAGATTTAGTAGTAATTCCTTTTGCTGTGCAGTCAAAAGATTAGGCAACCATACCATAATCGCTTCATTTTCAATGACTAAAATAAGATCCCCATTTTTATTCGCATGGTATAAGACTGGTTTATAATTACGTTCCTTACTATTATAGCCATAATATTCAAATAAAGTTTTATAATGAGCTTCTAAAACTTTTAAAAATACCGGTTCCCCATTTTCTTTAATAACAATAATTTCTCGGTCATTATTAAATAAAACTGTTTGTTTCGAACTTTGAATACTTAATGATGTGATATATTTTTGATGTGTATGACTTTTCGTGTCAATAGTTAAATTTTCTAAATCTTCTTCCCAATTTTTAATATTTAAAATCGCCGGATTTTGGGATAAATAATTATAAACTTCTAATACTTTAGACTTATCCTTTTTTTCTTTCAAAAGCTCATTAATTAAATAAGGATATCGTTCCCAAAAAAGTAACGTTTTTATTGAATCATAAAAATATTCATTAACTAAATAATTAAATTTTTTTAAAAAATCGTTTGGATATTTTAAGGCTAAATTAATGGAAAATGCAATTATATCAGGACTAACTTTCCCAAACAAATTAATTAAAAACTTTTTGGTTTGCTCATCTAAAATTCCTTTAAAATTATTATTAATAATTATTTCTAACTTATCAAAGTCTAAAACTTTAAGGCGGTGTCGCATATAATAGGCTATCGCATATTTTAAATCCATTTTTAAATCTAAAAAATACTCAAAATGATCACATTTAATATATAAAAATTTTGCATTTATTAAAAACTCTTTCCGTTTTATATCTTGAAATAAAATTGCTAACATCTCATCATTTAAACACAAGATATTTCTTTTTATATTTTCTTTAAAACCTCTTTGATACAAGGTTAAAAGCAAATTATCTTGATTATTTAAATAATAAAAATAATCTTGATTTAAAACTTTTTTTAGATTTTCAATTACTAAGCTATTATTCTCATTTAATAATTTTAATAAGCCTTTTTCATTCGTTGCAAAACGATACATAAAAAAGCGATACTCTTGATCAAGTTCCCATTTTATCGATAAATCAGTTTCTTTTTCTTTTTTTTCTAAAAGAGAAAGAAGTTTAATCAAAAAGAAAAAGGAATATTCAGGTAAATAATTTTGATAATTTAATTCCTTTACTAATTTTGAATTAAAAATATTATCAACTATTTCATATTCTTGAGATTTAATAAGATAGTTATATAATTTTGGCGAATTTTTAATATTTAATAATAAACTTTTTTGAAATAATTGTTCTTTTAATATCATAACGACTCCTTTTTAGAAATATTTAACGATTGCTCTTTCAAAACAGAACAATGCAAAATAACATTTTTAAACTTTTCTAAATCCATAGTCTCGCCATTATAAAAGCAATAATAATCGTTTTCTTCTGGTAAAACAACTGCACATCCAAATTTAATTTTGGAAAAATCTTTTAAAGACGATTTTAATTCAATATTTTGTAAAATATCTTTTTGAATTTTTGATAACTGGCTAGGTAACCAAACCGCCACCGTTTCGCCTTCAACAACAATAATAGCATCGCCTAAACTATTACCAAAATAAACTGAATCAGTACCTTTGCAACTACTTGTTTGATAATATTCTTCTAAACGATTGTAATGGGAATGTTCACAATAAATACTAGTCCAAACACCATCTCTATTTAAAATAATAAGTTCTCGATCATAATTAAAAACCGCCATATTTTCATATCCAGTTAAGCTAATATTTAAAGGACGATAAGCATCCTCTTTTTTTAAAAAAACATGTTGCAAGCTATCTAAATCATCATTAAATGATTTAATATTTAAAGAAGCCCCAGAATTTAAAATATAATCAATAACGTATTTAATTCGCTTTTTATCTATACTATTTAATTGGTTTATTAAAATCGGGTAAGTTGCCCAAAAAGTAAGGCACTGGTAATAATCTGTAAAAAATTCTTTTTGATATTTTTCAACCAAAACCCAAAATTCCTCCTTTAACTCCAAAGTTTTTAAAATGGCAAACTCAATCGTAGAAGCCGCAACCTTACCGTATAAGTCAATTAATTTTAATTGTAAATCCGTATTTAAAATTCCGTCAAAATTATGTAAATATAATTTTTCAAAAATTGGCTTTTTTTCTTTAGCTAAATAAACCTTACTATTTCTTTTATCATTAAATGCTTTATTAAACAAATAAGCTAAGTATTCTTTATGAGGTAAGTTATAAAAAAAAGTTACTTCATCATCACGATCAATTATTAATTTTTTAGTTAAAAGTAAATTTCTTAATTTTTTGTCTCGAAAAGTAATTAATAACAAACTCGTGGAAATATTTTTTAAATTGTCTTTAACTTCAGTCATAAAACCATTTAAACATAAGGAGGTTATGATATCACTTTCAGAATAAATTAGCTTAAAAAATCTTTCATCTAAAATTGATTTTAAATGCTTCAAAGTATATTCGTGCTTCTTTTTCAATAAAGTACTTATACCATTATAATAACAAGTTGATAATTGATCTTTAAAATAACGAAGTTCATTTAACCAAACTCCCATTTTACTATTGTTTTGATCATTAATAATTTCATCTTGTAAAATATTAACTTTTATTAAATATAATAAAGAAATAAGATCTTCATGCTCATCAGCTATTTTAAAAATTTTGCCACTTACTTGATTTATAGAAATTAAATAGTCAACTAAATTATATTTTCCTTCTTTATCAAGATAATTACCAATTAAAACCAAGTTATTAATATCTTCGTGCATTAAATCTTTAAAAAATAAAACTAGTTCTTCATCACTAAAAGTATTTAATAATTCATATTTTTGCTTTTTTAAAATTTCTAATATTTTATCCATAAAGTCACCTTTTTATGTATTATAACGTTTTATAGCTAAAAAACAAGATAAACTTTCAAAGCCTCTTGAAAAAAGGCAGTTATTAACTTATAATTTTAATAGAAAATAGGAAGGAAAAAGATAAATGAAAATAGAAAATTATAAGTTAAAAACAAGCAAAAAAACAAAAATATTAATAGGAAGTATGGTCGGAATAATGGCACTAGGGGGGGGGGTATCTACTAAATAGAAGTTTAGGAAAATACCAAGTCGAACAAAGTTTTCCAATAATGAATGGAAAGATTCAAGTTAACAGTGGAGACATATCAATAATCGCGGTTAATGTCGATGGAAAGCCACAGGATACAATCCCAACAAAAGAAGGCGGAAAATACTTTGAAAGTGCCGAATGTGATAATGACGCGATTGGTTCATGGGATCGAACTAATTGGGAATTTAAAATCCAAAATTTAACGAAAAAGAAAACCAAGTGTACCTTAAATTTTGTTACAGGTAATGTAGTTGGTGAACAAAGTGGTGCAAATAAAATGGAAGATTTATTAAATCAAGAAAGTAATAAAGAAACATTAGGTACATTAGTTGAAGATGATTATAATAATATCAGATATATTGGTAAAAATCCTAGTAACTATATTTATTTTAATTGTAAAGATAGTACAACTCAAAATGCTGAAAATTGTGAAACATGGCGAATAATAGGATTAATGGATGGAATAAAAACAACGTCTGGAAGAACCGAAAGATTACTAAAAATAATAAGAAATGATGGTTTAGGGACTTATAGTTGGGATTCTTCGAATTCAAATGTTAATAATGGCTATGGAGTGAATGAATGGAGTCAAGCAGATATAAAGACTGTTTTAAATGGTGATTATTTTAACGGTGTAGCTGGGGCTGATATTTGTTACGATGATGATGGTGAACGAACAAAAAACTGTCCTGAATGGACCCAAGTAGGTTTAAAACAGAGTGCTAGAGATATGATCGAAGAAGTTATCTGGAATACGGGAACTGCCCCAGTAACAGAAAGCACTTGGGAGAATATAAATTCTTCAATATTGCTATATATGTGGGAGCGAAGTGATAATACAGGAATGCAGTGTTCAACTTCCTACCGTTGCAATGATGAAGTAGAAAGAACAACCACATGGGAAGGCAAAGTAGGTTTAATGTATCCATCTGATTATGGCTATGCTACCGATGGAGGAGGCGACCAAGTGAAAAGAATTCAATGTTTATATACACCGGCTTCTATGTTTTATAGCATTGGCGGAAATTGTTATCAAAATAATTGGCTATTTAATTCAAAGATTAACCAATGGACAATGACTCCTGCACCGAATTCTTCGTATGCTTCTGAAGTATTCTGTATAAACATTGGCGGTGGTCTCACCAATTGCACTGCCAGCAGGATCCAAACGGTTCGTCCTGTTGTTTATTTAAAGTCTTCTGTTAAAATTATTGGTGGAACCGGCGAAGAAGGTAGTCCCTTCGAATTGAAGCTCGGAGAATAATGAAACCTTGCGTTTCACCCTAAATATTTATATAATGAAGATAGTGTGAAAAGTTTTATGGAAAATAGGCAACACCGTTTGAAAAAGATATTAAGATGAAAATCTTGATATAAAT
>CANQRX010000061.1 GCA_947626425.1 uncultured Bacilli bacterium
GACAATATTAAATTTTTTAAATTACACATTTTTTAATGTTTTAGTATGTCAGTTTTATAAAAAGGAAAAGTTATGAAAAAACATAGTTTATTTGGTATAATAATAATTAGAGTAGAAAGTGAGTAGACTATGAGTGCAAATTTAACTAATAATAAAGATAAAAAACTCTTAACAATTTTATACCAACCTATTGATGAAACTAATATGGATATTGAAGAAAAATATTTTCAAATTTTGGATTCGGTAATTGATGGAATCGTTGAATTAAGACTTCAAAAGTATAAAAGAGCTATGTCTTTTATGCAAATTGACACCTTTATGTCTTTAATATTAACAACATTACAACAAGCATCTTTAGAAGATGAAGAAGCCGAATTACTTTTTGGTGCTAAAAGCTTAAGTAGACTTCTTAAAGAAAAATCTGGTTTTGTCATTTTTAATGAAACTCAATGCTACGATAAAATAAAAAAATTATATTTTAAATATAGTTTTAATGAACATTTACCAGAAAAAGAAGTATTTGCTTTTTATAATGAAATACTAAATCGTCGCGAAGATATTTTTAGAAGTAGGGAAAAAGAAAAGATTAAACAAGAATTATGTTTAACCCTTCCTTTAACTAGTAAAAAAAAGGAAGAATTAAATAATGGTAAATTGATTTCTAAAATATATGCATTTTTAAAAGATAAAGATTATAGTAAACTAGGTATTAACTATGATGATTTATTATATCAATTTGCCAGTTTAAGAATTAGAATTAAAAATTTAAAAGAAGTAAAAAGATTAAAAATAAACATTGATAACAACCTTTTTAGATATTTTGAAGAATTGTTTGTTGGAGGAAATTTAACTCCTGAGATTATTTGTACAACCCTAAACATTTCCGACTTAAGATTGGGTAAAAAAATATATCAAAAATATTTAACCTTTTTACTTAATTTTAAAGATAAAGTCAGTTTAACGCCAAAAGAACAAAAAATAGATGAAAATGATCGCTTAAAATTGGGTTTTAATTATAATAATTTTGTTATTGCTGAAGATAAAAAAACTCTGAAAACAGCCCAAAAAATAGTTTTAAGTTTTGATGAAACAACCAAAGAGGAAATACTCCAATATCCTAACCTATATTATCAACTATTTTGCTTGCTTCCTTTTATCAATTTGTTTCCTGAATTATCGTTTGACCAATTTAAAACAATTATAAAAACTTACAAGGATGTTTATCCTAAATTAATGAAGGACCATCGCTATCCTGTTACAGCGATTGATACCCTTATTAATTATGCTAATGGGGCGTCTTATGAAAAATTATATTATGATGCCATTTTAGGGAGTGTTGTATGTTCTTATATTCCTGATTATATGCGAAAAGATTACGTTGAAATATATTTTCAAATGCTAAATAAAACAACTAGTAATATTCCTTTAATTGATTATACGTTAGGTAATTATCATATTGAAAATTCCCAATTTAGTAATCCTGAGCGGTTATTAATTGGTCGTTATTTTCAAAAAACAAACAGTTGTATTGACTTATATAACCAATCAGGATGCGTTGCATATAAACAAGTTTTAACGAAACCAAATGCTAGTGTTATTTTAATTCATGACAAAAATACTAATCAATTTTTAGGGCGAATTTTAGTTTTTCGAGCTGATAATTTTTTGGTTTTGGCACCATATCTTAGCTTAAAAGGGCAATTTCAATTAAATGCCGATGATTATCATATTTTAAGGAGTATTGCCAATCAATTTTTAACAGAAGCAACCAAGGCTAAAGATAACCTAACTTACGTCTTTACAGCCGACCTTTCCTTTTTAAATAATGGGGTAATGAACTTAACTGGCCCTAAAATAAAAGACAAAAGAATTCCCAACTATTTTCCGCATGCCGATTTAACAGAAGATGTTACACTTTTAGCAACCAAAAATGGTAAAGAAACTTTTGCTAGTCTAGCTAAAAATCTTCATTATAATGAACCAACATTCGTTTATTCCAAAAAAAGAAGAAAACCAACTAATCAAGGTAATTTAGAAGAAATAAATCGCTTAAGGGCTATTTATGCTTTAAAAAACAATCTTCCATTTTTACCAATAACCGATGCCCATAAAGTAATAATAGGTGAAGACTGGTATATTGAAAAAATGCCTGATGGAACTATTTTTAAAGCTATAGTTAATGAAAATTCCAATTCGCTAGAAGAACTAGCTTATTGGGAACGACAAATCGATGGAGTACGCACAACTAAGAAAAGAAGGTGAACCAATGAACAGTTTAGAAATTTTTGAGAATTTAGAAAATGAAAATATTCAAGAACGATATTTTTATTTTTTTGACAAATTAATTGAAAAAATTATTATGTTTCGATGTATGGAACAAAGATATGTCCGAAATTTTATGTCGATTGATGAACTAGATACTATTATTAAAAATAAGTGCGACGAAGTCTTTGAAATTAAAGATGATAATTTAGATGATTTTATAAATCAAATTTACCATTTAATAAATAAAGAATCTGAATTAATTAAACTAAGTGACATTAGAGAAATAATTAATACCATTTATTTGGAATACAGCTATGTTGGGGAATTTCCTAAATATAAAATAAATGCTTTTTATACTAAAATTTTAAATGCCCAAGATAATATCTTCTGTGCCCAAGAAAAAGAAAAAGTTGAACAATCCTTAAAATCAATTTTAAGCTTAACTTCTAAAAGAGAAAAAACAATTATCCAAGGTAAACAACTTAATTATGTTTTAAGCTTACTAAAAGAGCACAAATATCCAGAACTAAGAACTTCTCAAGAACTATTAGCAGAGGAAATAAAAGATTTAAGATATGTTATTACTAGATTAAAAGACGTGAAAAAAGCCAAAATTACCATAACCGAAGAGCGATTTCAAAAATTAGAACAAGCATTCTTAAACGGTTCGTTAAATGTTTTGGAAACGCAAAAAATTCTTCCCGATGTTCCAAGTAATGTTTGCAAAACTATTTTTCAAAAATACTACCGAATTTTATTAAAATATGTAGGCAATGTCAAATATCCTCAAGAGACCTTTGATATTTCGCCATCTTTAAAAAACAAACAAGGCTATAATTATAATAATTTTGTTATTGCGGATAAACACCGTTTTCAAGAAAATATGAAGCTATTACAAGCTAGTTTAAGCAATGACGAAATGAATTTTTTACTAAGTAATGAATTTTTATTAAAATTGGTTTTCTTTGCTAATATTTTTCCCGAATTTTCAATCGATAGTATGACCGAAATTATTAAAAACTACGATAAAATTAAAGAAAAATTACAAAATAAAAGAAGTGAAAATAAACTTTTAAATGAAGAAGAATTATTTTTAACTAATTTTGATTTAGTATTGCATATGCTTAAAAATTGGACTCATGTTAACGATTTAATTGAAGTTGTTTTAGGCGAAGATACTTTTGCTGTGATCCCTGAATTTCGGGAAGGGGCTTATACGGAAGCTTTTTTACAGTCTTTGTCTAAATATGAATTAACAATTCCAACAGTCCAAGGTGAGTATAAAAATTATGTTTATGAAATTGGTAATGTCTTTGATTCGCGAAGATTATTAATTGGTATTTACAGTAATAGCTGCGTTGATTTATTTAGAACATTAGGTGCAAAGACATATTTGGATGTTTTAACCCAACCAGATGCCGATGTTTTCATGTTAAGTGATAAAAATCATCAATTTGCGAAAAGAATTTTAGTTTTTCGAAAAGGAAATTGTTTAATTTTAAGCGATGTTCATACCAAAAATAATGAACAAGCTCCCTTAGGTGAAAATCGGAAACTAGTTGATTTTTTAGCCCAAACTTTAATGACAGCCGCTAAGAAAAATCACGACAATGTTAAATATGTTTTAGGAACAAACACTTACTCAACAGGCAGTGATTTAGTTATTAAAGATAATGCGTTTTTTAAAAAATTACCTCATGCCGATTTTTCTAGTGAATTACGAGTTATATGCGGGGCCAATCATCAAACCCCAAAAGAAATATTACAAGATATTGATTTTGATATTAAACCCCTTAAAACTTATTTAGTTCCAAGAACGATTAAAACTAATGCCAAAGCGGCCGATATTAATCGCATCAGAGCTTTAAAATGTTTACAAGATTATTATGAAACTGGCCAAGAAATCAAAAATTTTTCCAAAGCTAAAGATGAAGATTACACTTATATCATTGCTGGTTTAGATTGGTATCTTGCGGTAACAAAAAATAACGAATTAGAACAAATGGTAATTAATAATTCTTATTTAAGTGTTATGGAATTTAATGAATATAAAGGTTCATTATTGAAAAATAGGCAAGAAATCAAGCATAGATTATGATATAATAGCCTAAAAGGAGGACGTTTTATGTTTGTTGATGAGGTTAAACTTAAATTAATTGCTGGCAAAGGGGGAGATGGTTGTACATCTTTTCGACGGGAAAAATATATTCCGATGGGAGGACCAGATGGTGGTTCAGGAGGTAAAGGGGGCAATATCGTTTTTATTGCCGAAAAAGGACTAAGAACCTTAATTGATTTACGTTATCATAAAATTGTCAAAGCCCATAAAGGCGAGAATGGCCAAGGAAAAAATAAAACCGGAATGTCGGCCGATGATATTATTATTAAAGTCCCATGTGGAACTACCATTTTTGATGATGACACTGGTTTAGTTATAGCTGATTTAACTAAAGATAAAGAAAGTCTTATTGTTGCTAAAGGTGGAAGAGGAGGACGTGGTAATACCGCTTTTGCTACTCATGAAAATCCAGCACCTAGTTTTTCTGAAAAAGGCGAACCTGGAGAAGTTCGTTATGTTCGCTGCGAATTAAAGTTACTAGCAGATGTTGGGTTAATAGGTATGCCGAGTGTTGGCAAATCCTCAATTCTAGCAAGTGTATCAGCTTCTAAACCGAAAATAGCAAGTTATCATTTTACCACCTTGGCTCCTAATTTAGGGGTTGTAACATTAAAAGATCAATATACCTTTATTTTAGCTGATTTACCAGGAATGATTGAAGGAGCATCCTTAGGAGTAGGGCTTGGACAGCGCTTTTTAAAACATGCTTCCCGAACCAAAATTTTGGCCCATGTTGTGGATATGGGAGCAAGTGAAGACCGAAATCCAATCGAAGATTACGAAATAATTCGCAAAGAAATCGTTTTATATAGTGATAACTTAGCCAACAAAAAAGAGGTCGTCGTTGCCAATAAAATGGACTTACCTCACGCTAAAGAAAATTTAGAAAAATTTAAGAAAAAATACCCTGATAAAGTCGTTTTTGAAATATCCGCCTTAACTAATCAAGGGATAGATGAATTATTAAATTATTTACAAAAAGAATTACAAACAATTTCCGATATTAATCTTTATGATGCCGAAGAATTTGAAAGTACAATCGTTTACCGTTTTAAAAATGAATCACCGTACACCATTACCAAAGAAGAAGGAATATGGGTAATTCGGGGCAAAGCCATTGAAAAACTATTTGCAATGACTAAGTTTGAAGAAGATGAAGCTGTTGAAAGATTTAGTCGTCAGCTTAAAAAAATGGGAATTGAAGATGAATTAAACCGCTTAGGAGCCAAAAAGGGCGATGAAATTCAGATTAATGATTACATTTTTGAGTATTTAGATTAGCTTTCTAATTTAATAACGGAACCAACCACAAATTTTTGGCTCATATTTTTAGGTAATACTAGAATATGGGTTTTATTTTTCGGTTCTTTATAATAAATTAATCGATTTTTAGTTACATTTTTATTAATATCTAAAACTTGGTGTTCATCATTAATTTCTAAAATATCAACCTGATCTTTAGCAAAAAAAGTTGTCATAAAATTAGTATTGGGATACCATAATCCTTCATTATCATCAAAATCCTTCATTTTTAATTTTTGAGAAAATTGTTTTATTTCCGTTAGTTCTAATTTTTTCAAACCCATCTTTAATTTCATATATATCACCTCATGATTAATTATATATTGTAGTCTTTAATTTTAGAACAAACGACAAAAAAAATGTCAAGATTATTAATTTTAAATTAAATTTATTAAAAGTATGGTATAATTTATTAAAGATTAGAAGAGGATGGTTGATATGTTTGGGAAGATAAAATATATAAGTGAGTCTGCTGCTCATGTTGAAAATACCCTTAAACCTGATGAAACAACAGATTTTATGAATATGAATGTTATCTTTGAAGCACCAAATCAAAGAATTTTAGGTGAAATATCCGAAATTAATCCTGATAGTATTAAAATCAATTTTTTAGGAGAGTATGTAAACGACCGTTATGTTAATGGTGTCATTAGAAAACCTTTATTATCAAGTACTATAAGAATGATTAATGAAGAAGAATTAAACCAATTAATTGGTTCAAATAATGAAAATTCTTTTCAATTAGGAGAAAGTGCTATTTATAAAGGCTCAACAGTATACCCAGTAATAAATGATTTTTTTTCCAACCATTTCTTTATATGTGGAAACTCAGGATCTGGTAAAACGCATGGGGTTACGCGTATTATTCAAAATGTTTTTGGTAAAACATCAACAGTTCAAAAAAATGCCAATATCTTTTTGTTTGATGCTTATGGTGAATATAAAAATGCTTTTCACTCAATAAATAATTTTAATCCTGAATATCATTATAAATTCATAACTTCTAATGTCCAAGAACCAACTGATGTGCCTTTAGAAATCCCGGTAAGCTTATTAAAATTAGACGATATGGCTTTATTACTTCAAGCAAATACGCATAGCCAACTCCCAATTATTGAAAGAACTATCAGATTAGCTAAAATATTTAGTCAAGAAACAGAAGAAAGTGTTCGTTATAAAAACCATTTAATATCGAAAGCTTTATTAGCCATTTTATTTAGTAATCAGACAACAGCCCATAAGAAAAATGAAATATTTACGATTATTGAAACTTGCCATACACCTGATTTTAATTTTGATTCCCGAATTGCCGGCTTAGGTTATTCGCGAAGTTTTTCGGAGTGTTTTGAAATTGATTCTAATGGAAATTTTGGTGAATCAGTCTTAATTACTGAATATATTTTAAATCATGTTGATGAAACTTTAGAGGAAACAAAAGAACCCGAACAATATTCTTATTCTATGATGGATTTTGCGAAGGCTTTTGAATTTACTTTAATCAGTGAAGGCTTCCAAAACAATAGTAAAGTAGCGGATGATGCAACTATTCTAAAAGTTCGGATAAACACCATTTTAAATACCAAAGTGGGAACTTATTTTACCAATCATGGTTACATTACTCCTAAAGAGTTTGTCGAAAGTTTAATCATGGACAATAATCAGAAATCCCAAATTATCAATATCAACTTAGAAGATGTTGATGATACATACGCGAAAGTAATTGTTAAAATCTTTTGCCGAATTATTTTTGATTATACCAAAAGTTTAAAAGATCGGGCCAGTATGCCTTGTCATATGGTTTTAGAAGAAGCCCATCGTTATATTCAAAATGATAATGATACTTTCTTATTAGGTTATAATATTTTTGACCGAATCGCCAAGGAAGGTCGTAAATATGGAGCCATTTTAGGAATAATTTCCCAACGACCTGTTGAAATAAGTGATACAGTTGTCGCCCAAGTTTCAAACTTTTTAATTTTTAAAATGACTCACCCAAAGGACTTAAAATATATTGAAGAAATGTTACCAAATATTTCTGCAGATGTTATCGAAAAACAAAAAACATTACAACCTGGTAGCTGTGTAGCTTTTGGTGGAGCCTTTAAAATTCCTATGATAATCAAAATGGATATGCCAGATCCACCTCCATATTCTTCTAACTGTAACGTTAAAAAATGTTGGGCAAGTAATGTTGAACTAAACGGGCCAAAAAGTCAAATTTTAGAAAATCCAAATTTCCAAGCATCCCTTGAACAGGATAATTCTAATGATACAGGCGTTATAAATGGTAAGTTTGGTTTACAAGGGTCAAATACAGACTTTAGTAACCCAGGACTTACCAATATGGTGGGAGCTTTTGAAAATCAAAATCAACCAGTATTTAATAAACCAGTTAGTCCAGTTGAAAATCAATCAGTAACACCTTTACCAAATCAAAATCCTAATCCGACTATTGATACTTTAGGGATAAATATTCCTAATCCACCAAATACGTTTATGCAACAAGAAGCACCAATTGAAAATTTAATGAGTGATGATTTTGGTAATATTGAAAAATTAAATTCAAC
>CANQRX010000062.1 GCA_947626425.1 uncultured Bacilli bacterium
AAATGGAAGATGAATCTTTGGAAGCTAAAAAGCAAATGAAAGAAAAAGAATACTACAAAGAATTACAATTAGACAAAGTTGTAAATATAAATGAATATGCTTTAGTATTCTGTGGTAAAAAATGTATTGTTAGATAAAAATGAAAATAGGAATGATCCTATTTTTTTTAAATGTTTATTTAAAGCATATATTTTAATTTAAAATGAAATAAAGTAAAAAAGTGTCTAAAAAGTTAAAATAAATTTGCAAAAATAAATAAATTTGATAAACTTTTCTTATAAAAAAATAAAGGAGGTTTTATGAAAGTTCATTATTTTCAACGATATAATACAAAGGAAAATGTTGCAACTGCAAATACAATGTTGTTACTCTCACGATTATATGCTTATTCATCAACTAAGTTTTTTACTTTTTTAAAAAATGAGTTTTTTTCAGATTCAATTAATCTTGAACTTAATTTTGATTTGCAAGTAAAGGATGGATATTTATATGGTTTTGATTTAAAAAATGTTCCCCATCGTTATTTCTTTGTTGAACAATTTTATGAAACTGATTTTAAAAAAATTTCCCTACGAGCACCGATGGGACCAAGGCTTTTTGATTTAACCCAGGTTTTAGAAAAAGAGGAAATACCTCCTGTAGAAGTTCTGGCGGAAGAATTAAAAAAGAAAACATGGATGTAAAAGAAAGAAGGAATTAAAAAATGTGTACAGCAGTTACTTATCAAACTAAAAATCATTATTTTGGAAGGAATTTAGATTTAGAATATTCTTTTTCAGAAACGGTAACAATCACGCCGCGTAATTATCCTTTTAATTTTCGAAAAGTTGATTGTATAGAAACTCACTATGCGCTTATTGGAATGGCTTATGTTAATGATAATTATCCATTATATTATGATGCCATAAATGAAAAAGGGTTAGGAATGGCTGGTTTAAATTTTCCAGGGAATGCTTATTATCATGAAGTAGTAGATGATTTACAAAATATTGCTCCTTTTGAATTTATCCCTTATGTTTTAACGCAATGCAAGACGATTAAAGAAGTTAAACAACTTTTAGCTAATGTTAACCTTGCGAATATTAATTTCAGCAGTCAGTTACCTGCTAGTCCTCTGCATTGGATTATTGCGGACAAAGAAGAATCTATTGTAGTTGAAAGTGTTAAAGATGGTTTAAAAATTTATGATAATCCGGTTGGTATTTTAACTAATAATCCAACTTTTGATATGCAATTATTTAATTTAAACAATTATTTACATTTAACAACTAAAGAACCAGAAAATACTTTTTCGGATAAATTAAATTTACATGCTTATAGCAGAGGCATGGGGGGCTTAGGTTTGCCAGGTGATTTATCTAGTCAATCGCGGTTTGTTAAAGCTACATTTACCAAAATGAATTCTTTGTCTTTGGATACGGAAAATGCAAGTATTAATCAATTTTTTCATATATTAGGTTCTGTTTACCAGCAAAGAGGGTGTGTGGATATGTTAGATAATAAGTATGAAATAACCATTTATAGCTCTTGTTGCAATCAAGATTTAGGTATTTATTATTATACAACTTATGATAATAGCCAAATAACGGCCGTTGATATGTATAAGGAAAATCTTGATGGTCAAGATTTAATAAATTACAATTTAATAACGGAAACACAGATTAACCATCAAAATTAAATCTAGTTTTATTCGTTGATGTTTTAAATTTAGGGAAATTAGAACTTTCTTTGAATGGTTCTTTTTTCTTTTATCTTCGTTTTTAATTTCTATTTAAGTAGAAAAATCCTATTTTTTTGTGTATAATTAGTTTAGGAGTTGAGAAAATGAAAGTATTAAGTATTAATGCAGGAAGTTCATCACTTAAATTTTCTGCTTATGAAATGCCTGAACAAGTTCTTTTAATTAATGGTTTATTTGAAAGAATTGGTTTAGATGGAAAATATACAATTAAAGTTAATGGAGAAAAAATAACTAAGGAAGTTGATTTACCTAATCACACGACAGCTTTTAAAATCTTAGTTGAAGAGTTAATAAATTATGGTATTGTCAAAGATTTAGAGGAAATAAAAGCTATTGGTCATCGTTGTGTTCAAGGTGGTTCAATTAATAAAAGTGTTGTCGTTGATGATGATGTAATGCAAAGTATTAAGGATAATGCACCCCTTGCCCCATTACACAATCCAGCTAGTGCAATTGGAATTGAAGCTGCGAAAGAAGTAATTCCTAATGCTTTACATGTTGTTGTTTTTGATACGGCTTTTCATACAACAATCCCCGAAGAAAATTATTTATACCCAGTTGATAAAAATTGGTATGAAAATTATCGAGTTAGAAGATATGGTTTTCATGGCACATCTTACCGTTATATTTTAGAAAGAATGAAGCAAATTTTAAATAAAGATGTTGTTAATTTAATTGTTTGTCATATTGGTAATGGAGCTAGTATCTGTGCAATTAAAAATAACGAAAGTATTAATACCACTATGGGATTTACACCAGTTTCAGGTTTAATGATGTCTGGTCGTTGTGGGGATATTGACCCATCAATTGTAACTTATATGATAGAACAAGGCATGAGTGTTAAAGAAGTTAATGAAACTTTAAATAAAAAAAGTGGTCTTTTTGCTATAAGTGGTTATAGTGATTCTCGGGATATTGAAAATGGCATAAAAGAAGGTAATAAAGATTGTGTTTTGGCCCAAAAAATGTTTGTTCGACGGATAGTTGATTTTATAGCTAAATATTATTTAGAATTACAAACAGTTGATGCAATAGTATTTACAGCCGGAATTGGCGAAAATTCTATTTCTACTCGAAAAGATATATTAAATGAGTTAAAACCATTAAGGATTGTTCTTGATGAAGAAAAAAATAATTCTATAGCTGGATATAATGAAAACAACGAAGGAATTATAACCGATGCTAATAGTGAAATACCTGTTTATGTTGTTCCAACTGATGAAGAATTAATGATTGCTAAAGATGCTTATTCGTTTATTTAATTTAAAAGGAGGTTATTATGAAGAGTGATATAATCAAAAAAATTGGCAAAAAAATTAAGCAATATGATACGATTGTTATCGCTCGTCATGTTGGACCTGACCCTGATGCAATCTGTAGTCAAATTGCCTTACGTGATTCAATATTAAAAACTTATCCGAAAAAAAAGGTTTTTGCGGTAGGAGCAAAAGTAACAAAATTTAAAAAATATGGGGAATTAGATAAAATAGATGCCAAGTCTTTAAAAAATTGTTTACTAATTACCCTTGATGTTCCTAATTATGTTCGTGTTGATGGAATAGAAGGACTAACCTATAAAGAAATAATAAAAATTGATCATCACCCTTTTGAAGAAAATTTTCATGGCTTAGAATGGATAAATGAAAAATCTTGCAGTACTTGTCAAATGGTTGCTGAATTAATTTTAAAAACTAATTTAGCTTTAACAAATGAAGTTGCATCCAATCTTTTTATTGGTATTGTTTCGGATAGTGATCGCTTTTTATTAAGGTATACATCAGTTGAAACTTTTAAAATAATTACTATGCTTTTAGAAAGATCGAAAATAGATTTTCAACCTTTATATTCGAAGTTATATGAAAGACCAATTGAAGAAATAAGATTTCATGGTTATATAGCAACTAATCTAGAATTAACTGAGAATGGTTTAGCTCATATATATATAGAAGATGAAATTTTAAAAAAATATAATGTTGATGCTTCAACACCTTCCAATATGATTAATGATTTTAATTTTATTAAAGATGTTTTGGTGTGGACTTTCATAACTTATGATGAAAAGAATAGTTTATATAAAATAAATATTCGCAGTAAAGGACCAATTATTAATGAGATTGCTAGTAAATATAATGGTGGTGGTCATAAGTTTGCCAGTGGTGTTAAAACTACATCTATGGAAAATGTTCAATTATTGCTAAAAGATTTAGATGAAGCATGTAGGAACTATCATTTAAGTAAAATGTAAGTAAAATTGTAATAAACATTATTATATTTAACTTATAAGTGATATAATTTAAATGAAAGGTTTCGAATAAAAATAGGTATAGTTATGATTAATTCAAAAAGGAAAAAGTTAATGGAGGATTATAAAAGATGTTTGCAGTTAATGCAGACAGATAAGTATTTTAAAATAAATGGAGTAATTGATTTTCATCAAGAATATTTAAATGATATTAAAGCTAATCCAGTAGATTATTGGCAATCATTGAAGGCCTACTATGAAGGATTACTAAAAGAAAAAAAATATCCTCGTGAAGATTTAGAAACTTTTCAAATGCTTTTAGATGAATTAAAATCTTGTCAAGATGATTATTATTCTTATTACATGACAGTTGAAAAGCTAAAAAAATTGGAAAGTAAACTAAACCCAATAGATAAGCAAATATGCCAAGAAGAAATAAAAGGAAAAAGCTTATAAATACTAAAAAATTTACTTAAAAATAGCAAATAAGGTTAAATGACTTTGTTTGCTAATTTTTTTTATAATTGACAGACGGGGGGGGGGTATATGATAAAATTAGTTAAGAGTAAGGTGTTGGTTATGGAAAAGAAAACAAATACTTTTAATTATTTTATTGTTGTATTAATTATTTTAGTTGTTGCTTTTTTAAGAGTAACGTATGCCTATTGGAATGTAACAATAAATCAAACCAATAAAAATGCTGTAAAATCAGTTTGTTTAAAAGTAAGTATGGCTAAAGATGAAAATGAAATAAGCCTACCTAAAGCCATGCCCATCAGTGACGAAGATGGTTTAGCTTTAGCACCATATACCTTTAGCATTAAAAATACTTGTAATGATAATGCAAGTTACCAAATAAATTTAGAGTCTTTATCCAACATAAATGGAACAGAAGAAATACCCGAAGATGATAGATTAGCACCCAAATATGTTCGATTTAAATTAAATGAAACTACAAAACCAGAAGACGGAACAATGTTGTTATTAAGTAATGCCCCAAATGTAAATCCAATTTTAAAAAATACATATGAATCGCATAAATTAATGACAGGGTATTTAAGTCCAAGTGAAACGAAAGAATTTGAATTAAGATTATGGTTAGATAAAGATGCTGATGAAGGAGCAATATTAAAAACCTTTGCAAGTAAAGTAACAATAACCAATGCTTATTTAGAGGAAGACAAAATACCACCAACAGCAAATTTAGATTTAGCGGTTTGTGAAAAGACAATAACAGCCACGGGAAGTGGACAAGCTAGTTCTGGAAAAACAATTTCCAAATATGAATATAAATTAGATGGTGATGATTGGGATGAAACAACAAGTAATGAACCAAAAACATTTACAGTTGAAGATTATGGTTTACATAAAATAAGTTTAAGAGTCACGGATAATACCAATAATGTAAGTGGTGAAGTAATAAAAGAAGTTGAAATAAAAGAACCAGAAACAATAAATATAAAAGGAGTAGAAATACCAATAGCCACTTGTGGAGATGGATTATACCGAGTAGAACATAACGAAGCAGGTGTTGATGAAAATTGGAAAGGAACAGAATATCGTTATGCCGGAGTAAATTATAAAGATAACAACACTTCATATGTCCATAATTATGTAAACTTTAATGACGAGAAATGGCGAATCATAGGTTTAGTGAATGTTAAAACAGAAGATGGAAAATATGAGCAACGATTAAAAATCGTGCGAACTGATGGAGTAAGTGACCAAAAAGATTTTGGAAGTTATTATTGGAATAATACAAGTAATAATGATTGGGTCCAATCATCATTAAAAAATATGTTGAATAGTAGTTATTATAACAGTGAAAGTGGAAATTGTTATACAACAAGTAGTACACCAGAGCAATGTGATTTTGAAAGTGGAAGTGAATTACCAAAAGGCTTAAATGAAACAGCTCAAGGAATGGTCGATGATGGAGTAACTTGGAATTTAGGAGGAACAGCTGACTATAAAACTTTCTCAAATGGTTTAGTAACGAATTGGTATAATTATGAGAGAGAAACGACAGTACCTAGTAGTCATCAAACCGAATGGACAAAAGTTAATGACCAAACTAATCATAAAGGAGTAGGCTTAATTTATCCGAGCGATTATGGATACGCAAGTCATGGAGGAAATCAAGGAAGAGATTTTTGCTTTGCAAAAGAATTGTACAATTGGGCTCAAAATGATTATAAAACAAATTGTGCCAATAAAGATTGGTTAAAACCAAGTAGTTTAATGTGGACGATTGCGCCGTTTTCGGGCTTTTTCGGCTATGCGTTCTATGTCAACTCGTCGGGGTATGTCAGCAACAACGGCGGCTACGTCAATACCTCCAGCGTCGTCTGGCCCGTCGTGTATCTGAAATCGAATATACAGATTTCCGACGGTGAAGGGACTTTTGAAAATCCTTACAACCTTGCTGATAGCGTTAGTTAGCTTTTAGATGATAATGAGATGATGACAAGGTGGTGACAAGATCAATTTTTTTCTTGACAAACATATACTTTTAGTATAAAATCGATGGTGTTATGGAAAAAGGAAAGAAATGTATCCACATTCACCTGAGTATAATAGTACTAGGTTAAAAGCTTTTTAAGAGTTTGAGTTTTTGTCTTAATAGAAGTTAGGTGGATACTAAGTATCTACCTTTTATCATGTATGGAGGTGCATTACTATAGCAAGTAAAAAAGAAGAATTATTAATTAATGATGCAATTGATGTATCAGAATTAATGGTGATCGGTCCTAATGGTGAACAAATGGGAATTAAAAGTCGAGAAGATGCTTTGACTGTTGCTTCAGTTGCCGGTTTAGATTTAGTTTTAATGAATGGTTCTAAATCGCCAGCAGTTGGAAAAATAATGGATTATAATAAATATCGTTATGAAAGACAAAAAAAGCAAAAGGAAGCTTTAAAAAAACAACGGGAAACTAATAAAGAGTTAAAAGAATATCGTTTGACTCCAAATATTGATGTTCATGATTTAGAAACGAGAGTTAAAAATGCCCGTGATTATTTATTAAAAGGGCATCGGGTTAAAGGTTTCATTCGTTTTAAAGGTAGACATCATCCTGAATTAGGGAAAGAAGTTTTAAATCGTTTTGCAGAAAGTTTAAGCGACATAGCGAGTGTTGATGTTCCTATTAAACAAGATGGAAAGATCATGTCAATTATTCTTGCACCAAACAAATAAGAAAAGAAAGAAGGATGTATATGGCAAAAGGCCCAAAAATGAAAACTCATAAAGCAAGTAGCAAAGTTTTTAAACAAAGAAAAAATGGAACACTTAGCTATAAAGTAAGTGGTGGAAATCATAAAACTAGTAAAGATAGTTCAAAACAAATTCGCCAAAGAAGAAATAAAGGAACTTTAAGTAAAGGAGAAGCTAACAGAATTAAATCTGTTATCTAGTAAGGTGGTGTAAATTATGGCAAGAGTTAAAGGTGGAAGTGTTTCAAAAACACGTCGAAGAAAAGTATTAAAACAAGCAAAAGGTTATTTTGGAAGCAAGCATCGTTTATATAAAACTGCTCAAGAACAAGTTTTCCACAGTGGTGCTTATGCATATCGTGATAGACGCCAAAAGAAAAGAGAATTTAGAAAATTATGGATTACAAGAATTAATGCTGCTTGTCGCGAAAATGAAATAAGTTATTCTAAATTTATAAATGGTTTAAATATTGCTGGTGTGACTATTAATCGAAAAATGCTTGCGGAAATAGCTATCGATAATAAAGAAGCTTTTGCAGATTTAGTAGCAATAAGTAAGGATGCTTTGGTAAATGGACCAAAAGCCGAGACGAAAAAAACTGAATCTAAAAAAGTAGAAAGCAAAGAAGTTAAAGAAGAATCTGTTAAAGCTGAGGAAAAAAAGGAAGCTAAAAAACAAGAAGTTTCTTCTAAAGAAAACTATGAAAAAATGAGTTTAACAGAACTTAAAGCTATTGCGAAAGAGAAAAAAATTAAAGGTTATTCAACAATGAAAAAAGCTGAATTAATTGAGGCCTTAAAGTAAAGTTAACGAATTAAAAGTTAACTTTTTTAAATTTTAAAGTAAAAAAATAATGGCTTTATTAGCCATCGATTTTTGCGCTTTATTTTTTTACTCTTTTATCTAACAATGCATTTTTTCCCACAGAATACTAAAACATATTCTTTTATATTTTCAATTTTGTCTAATTGTAATTCTTTGTAGTATTCTTTTTCTTTCATTTGCTTTTTAGCTTCCAAAGATTCATCTTCCATTT
>CANQRX010000063.1 GCA_947626425.1 uncultured Bacilli bacterium
TCTAACTTTTTTGATGATTGCCTAATTTTTTCATGATAAAAATAATTGATAATAATAGGTTTACCTGTTGGATTTTTTAAATGCATGATATCGATTGTTATTCATTCTAGCATATTACATTATTTCACCTTAATAATTAATCTGTTTTTTATAAAAATCACCAAACAAAGCCATTTGATTTAATGTTTTACCTAATTCAAGTCCAAGTTCAGTCATCCCATATTCAACTTTAGGAGGATTAGTTTTATAATCTTTACGATAAATAATACCATCTCGTTCAAGTTGTCTTAAGTTATCTGTTAAAACTTTTTGAGATATTCCCTCCAATGATTTTTGTAATTCGTTAAATCTCCATACTCTTTCTAATAAATTTCTAATTATTAATATTTTCCATTTATTTCCTATTAAACTAACAGTTGTTGCAACAGGACATTCAGGCAATTCTTTCTTTTGCTTCATTTTGCACCTCGCTTAAATCGTATCAAATTGTAACATACATTAAGAAAATATGGAACATAGTTACTTTAAAGTGCGTACTACTTTTTAACTGCATAATATGATTAAATAGAGATGAAGGAGGATAAAAATGGCAAATTATAAAAAGATAAGTTTAGAAAATGCCCCAAGAGTAGAATTACATGAAAAATTGGGTTTAACAGGAGCTGAAATTAGTTATAATATTTTACCTGCCGGACAAGGAGTACCTTTCATTCATTCTCATAAACAAAATGAAGAAATTTATTTCATTGTTAATGGTTCTGGTAAAGTTATCATTGATGGTGAAGAAGTTAATTTAACTTCTGGAGATTTTATTAAGATTTCGCCAAAAGCAGAAAGACAATTTTTCGCTTCTAATGACTCAGACATTACTTATATTTGCATCCAAGTGAAAGAAAATTCACTTGATGGATTTACGCAAGAGGATGCAATTATAAAATAAAGAAACTGTTGAATAAATAAACATTTTTATTCAACTCTTTTTTTTATTTAAGCAAAAAATAAAAAAGCTTATTGTAATTAGGGATTTTTGCAAATACAATTAACTTTTCCTTTCATTTTTTCCTATATTCCACTACTTTAGGAAGTTTTTAATAAAGTTCATGATTGTAACTTTCAAGTAATTCTTCGCATTTTTCGTTCTCAATCTGATGAATCTCTAAAATATCTTTCTCTTTATTTTCTAAATAATTATAAATCATATCATCTCGAAAGCCAATTTCGGCAACTTCTTTTCTATTGGTTACAAAATAGACTTTTTTAATATTAGCCCAAATAATGGCTGATATGCACATAGGACAAGGTTCGCTAGTGGAATAAATAATACAATCAGTTAAATCATGAGTATTTAATCTTTACATGCATCGCGAATAGCAATTATTTCTGCATGGGCTGTTGGGTCTTTTTCTTTTAAAACTTTATTATTTCCATAACCAATTATTTTATTATCTTTGACAACTACTGCTCCAAATGGTCCCCCTTCTAAATTTTTAATTCCTAAGTTCTATTGCTTTATCAAAATATTGCTGCATACTTAAATCCTTTCTTTTAAATTGGATAAATTGATCAATTAAAATTTCCTAAATAATTTTTTTAACTTATTCTCATGCTTATTTTTTTATTAATATTTCTGGATACTCATTAGCAACTTTTTCAGCTGGAATATATTTATTTTCTAAAGCATACTTAAGAGGCATTAATTGATTATTTACCATAAATTTAATAGTTATTTCATTAGGATTTTCACTTCTTAAATAATAACTATTATTATCATCTTGATAAATTAATTGTTCTTTTTGATCATAATTATCTTGATAATCTAAAATGCCATAAAAAATATATTCTGTTTCTTCTTCGATAATTTTTCTTAAATCTGTACCATTGGAAATTGTATAATAACAACCATTTATACTTTTAGGTACCAACCGATAACCGTCATGCCAAACATATATTGTGTCAATTAATGTATTATCGTTATCATACATTTCAAATTCAAATGAGTAATTATCGGTTAAGCAAACTCCTCCAGATTGTTTACTACTTGCTACAGCGTTTAATATCTCTGTTATTTTTTCTTCTTTATCGATTGTTCCCAACTCATTATTATTGGTTTTAATAACGATTTTTTTAGTATTATTTAATTCATTTATAGTTTGAGAGGGAACTGATTTACTTTCTTCTGAATTATTTTTAGTTACACATTTATTAATAACATCATTAAAATCAACATCATTGGTTTGGGTGTGAATATAAATAGTAGGAGTTAATGGACTTTCAAACATTTGATATACAGAAAATTTATTATAAAAATACTTATCAAAATCTTTCATTACATTAGAGTCATAAGTTCCATTTTTAGGGTAAACCATTACATAAAGATTATCTTGATGTCCTTTAACTCCTTTATAATAAGCAATTTTATCTATATCACTATTTTTAATTTCACTTAAAGGTATTTCAATTAAATCATCTTTTTCATCGCCAAAATAATCATTTAATCGATTTTCTAAGCATTGGACTAATTTCTTATCATAATCATCTGTTGCTTTACTATTTGGTTCTTGATTTTTATTTGTACAGCCTACAACTCCCAAACAAAGCAAAACTGATAATAGTATTTTTTTCATAGTTTCCTCCAAATCTCGCAAAAGCAATTTTTCGCCTTTTTTCTTATAACAACTTTATTTGCATTTTATCATAGAAAAAGCCGATTTTCTACAATCAGCAATTAAATTATTTTTAATTTTTCTTTTAAATCATTTTCAACTTTGAAACTGTAATAATGATCATTAGCCATTGTTTGTGATATTTATGTATTTTAATCAAAATTTATCAAAAGATGCAATATTAAAGTAATTTCTTTACCATTTCAACCAAATAAATTTAACATTTTTAAAACGTAAACAATTATTGTTGAAAATATTAAGGCAAAGATAAAAGAAAAAACACCCAAAATAATTATTTTGTTTAAATTGAATTTCCAAATTTTCTTTTTACTATATCCCAGTTTATAGTATAAATCATTCTTTTTATGTTCATCTTGTACTATATTAAAACAGGTAGTTAAAAGAATTATTATAAAAATAAATAATAAAACTAAAATTAATACTTTTACAATATTTATGTATGTTTCGTAATTCTCACTACGAGAATGACTTTGAAATATAACATTATCTATTCCATATTTATCTTCTAAATTTTTGATTGTTTTTTCTTTTTTTAACCAATTATTTAAAATAATAATATAACTATGGGAAAAAGATTTATTGCCTTCAATTATTTGTTTTGATACATTTACAAATGAAAAATTATTTTTATTACTATCAAAGTTTTTAATATTAAATTCATAAGTTTTATTTAACTTCAACTCTACTGTTTCATCTTTAGATAGAAAATTTTGAAAACGGTTTGGTAAAATAATTTCGTTTTCTTTTAATTCATCGTTCGCAATTAAATATATTTCTTCAAAACCATCTTTTAATTTTAAAGATATAAAACAATCTTTAATATTTTTGATCTTTCTTAATTCGGCAAGGTTATCACTTTTCAATTCAATAAAGGAGCCATCATAAGTATCATTTTCTAATTTTTCAAAATTTTTATTAGCAAATAATAAAACAAATAAGGCAATTAATAGCAATGTATAAATCAACAAATATATTTTAGTAATTTTTTTTCTAATAAAACTTATATATACTAACATTTTAATCTTCCTTTAATAATTCACTTATTGGATATTTCAAAAACTTTTTACCAATTTTATTATTGATAAATATTATATATATTAAAGTTACTATGGTTAATATTAAATTATAAAAATAAGGTATTTCCAATACAACACTGTAGTAATCAAAATTTCCTAAAAAATTATTTGTTACAAAAAAGTATATTATTAAATAGATTATAAAAGCTAATATAAATCCCAAAATTGTAATTATTAAATTTTCTAATAACTCTATTTTATTAATTTGTTTGTTTGCATATCCAATAGCTTTTAATAGTCCAATATTAATATGGCGAATACGGTATTTTTTTAAAATAAAATTGTAAATTAAGGCAAAAATAATTATTACTAAAACACCTGAAATAGCAAGGGGAATATAGAAGAATAAATCTATAGTTTTATCAATTTCCAAAATTTCACTAAATGAATAACCCATTTTTAATAATTCGTTTTTAACATATTCATAATTTTTATATTCATCAACTATTACTAAACGATCTTCATAATAATTATCACTATATTCTTCGGTGCCATCTTTTAAAACTGAATATGCTCCGCCACTTATATCACTTTTTAATAAATCTATTGCACCCATATTAACAAAACAAGTATTCATTTCCACTAAATTATCTTTAGGATCATAAGTTCCTACAACTTTAAAAGCAATAATTGGATTTTGATTTTTTATTTCTTCCATTTTTTCTTCGTAATCGGGATCATTATGACTAATATGGTCAGTTATTATATTTGCTCTGACTTTAATTTCTGAACCTATTAGATCATTACCATTTAAAATATTTTTTTTATAGTCGCTTTTTTCAATGCTAGATTCACCATGAGGATAAAATCTGACAGGAATAACTATTTCATAATCATTTAAGACATTTCTTCCTTTTATTATTTTTATGTCATCTGTAGTAATCAGAGCCTTTATGGCACCATAGCCTTTTTGATTATTAGTATTAAATTGCTCTAAAGTGGTATAAAACGGATTATAATATTTATCACTTACATTTGCTATAACGTGGGAAATATTACTAATTTCATCTAATTGTCCATTATTTTTATTATCACTATAAACAATTAAACTTCGGGAATTAACGTTATATTTTTGTAAATCGCTTTGATAATCAATGGCAAAATAAGCTATAGTTAAAAGAATATTTAATGCTAAAAATATTAAAACAGTTATTGTTAAAAATATTATATTTTCTTTTGTCTTTAAATGCTTTAAAGTTATCTTATATTTATTATTCATGGTTATCACCTAATTGACCATCTTTCATTTGTAAAACTGTATCGGCATATTTTAAAATGCTTTGATTATGGCTTACCACAATAACGCATTTTCCTTCATCAGCAAGTTTTCTTAAAATTTTAAAAATAATTTCTTCATTTTTTTCATCTAAATTTCCGGTTGGTTCATCAGCTAAAATAACACTTGGATTATTGGCTAAAGCTCTTGCAATCGCCACTCGTTGTTGCTCACCACCTGATAATTCTTTAGGATAATGCTCTTTACGATTATTTAAGTTGACATATTCCAATAATTGCAAAGCTCTTTTTTCATATTCTTCTTTTTTTATTTCTTTATTAATATACATCGGTAAGATTACATTTTCATAAGATTTTAAATTTGGATCTAAACAATAATCTTGAAAAATAAAACCAAAACATGACATTCTAAGTTGGCATAAATCTTCTTCTTTAAAAGTTGATACATCTTGATTATTAATAAGATAACTACCACTTGTTTGATTATTAAGTGTTCCCAAAATACTTAACAACGTCGATTTTCCACTTCCTGAATGACCCATAATAACATATAAGTTATTTGGATAAAAAGTATAACTAACATTTTTTAAGGCTATTATCTTTTCACTTTTGATTTGAAATTCTTTAATTAAATTTTTAATTTCTAACTTTTCTACTTCCATTTTTCCTCCTAAAAAACTTTTTATTATCTCAATTATTATTTAGAATTATAACATAAGTTTTAGAAATTCTTTTAAGAAATTCATCAGTTTTTTTGCGTATAGTTATTTTAAGCATTTCAAAATTAAAAATTTTTATTGTTTTTTACGTTTATAAAGTATAACTCATAAAGTTCTCGATGTTTCTTGCTAATTATTTCTAAAACAATACCATTGATAATAAACAAAAGAGCAACTAAAAATGATATTCCGGCAACAATTAGACTTGGAACTTTATAAACATATCCTTCTTCAAAATATTCTAAAACCGGTTTGATTCCTAAAAAAATTGCTAAAACGAAAAAGAAAAATGCTAAGATACTAAAAAAGAAAAATGGTTTATATTCGGCAAATAGCATTCCGATTGTTTTTAATACTTTAAATCCATCTTTATACGTATTTAATTTTGAAACACTTCCCCGAGGGCGATCCCTATAAATAATAGGAATTTCGATCCATTTAAAATTTTTATCTACGGCATGAATTGTCATTTCGGTTTCTATTTCAAAGCCTTTCGATAAAACGGGAAAACTTTTAACAAATTCATAACTAAAAGCTCGATAACCAGTCATAATATCTTTAATATCGCTATGAAAAATTCGTTGAATTAATAACCTAACTAACCGATTACCAAAATTATGAAATAGCCTTTTATTTTCTTTAAAATAAGTTGTGGATATTCGATCACCAATAACCATATCTGCTTTTTTGCTTAAAATAAGATTACACATTTCTTTCGCTTTTTCGACGGGATATGTATCATCCCCATCAATTAAAAGATAACAATCGGCAAAAATATCTTTAAACATTGAACGAATAACATTTCCTTTTCCTTGTCTTATTTCATATCGAACTATTGCCCCTAAATCACGAGCTATTTCATCGGTTTTATCACTAGAATTATTATCGTATACATAAATCGTGGCATTAGGTAAATATTTGTGAAAATCATTAATTACTTTTTTAATTGTTAAAGCCTCATTATAACAAGGTATTAAAACGGCAATTTCATCTTTATTCATATATTTTTAGCTTCCTTTCTTTTTTGTTTATTTTGTATAATGTCTTGGGCAATATTGGTGTTTCAAAAAATTCTTTGTATTCTTCGATAAAATTTTGGGGAATTTCATTTATATAAAGATAGTCATCTAAGAATAAATTTTCTAATACTTCATTTTTTTTATATTCATTTATTCTTCCATAAAAATCATAAAAAGAACTATCTAAAATACGGAAATCTAAATAATAAGGAAGTAAATATGGAAAACTTGCATCTTTCATTATTACAAATATTTGGGAATTTTCATCGGTTTTATTTTTCAATTCTTCACCGATTCGTTTAATATCTTCATAATATGTTTCTTGATATATTGGAATAAAACTTTTTAGGTTACTTATTATAAAAACAAATAAAATGCTAGATAAAATAATTACTTTAACCCCAAAATATTTTTTCTTACTCCACTCATAAAGAACTAAACATAATAAAAATAAAAATTCGATAACGATATAACTAGACATATATCTGCCAAAACAAGCAAGAGTGATGGTTTCTTCGATTGAAAAACAAAAAAGATATAAAACTGATATTACTAAAGCGTAACCTATTGTTCCCACTAAAAATATTAAAAATAGCAAAATAATTTTAGATGTCTTATATTCATTTTTATAACGTTTAAAAAAAATAAAAAGCAAAAGGAAAAAAATTATGGAACAAGGAATGTAACCTAATGAAAAAGGCTTTATTAAAACCCTTTCGCTAAATAAATATTTTTGAAATAAAGAAAATGCTTGTAATTTATAATCTAATCCTTTATGGAGAAAAACTATTTCAAGGTATTCTTTTAAATTAATACTGCCAATACTAAACTGAGCTTTAGTATGATTAAGTGTTGTATATAAACTCCAGATACTCAAAAATATTAAAGCAATAACTAAAGGAGAAATAATTTTTAACCAAAATTTTTTATTTTTTTTAACTTTCTTTTCAGATATAAGGGAATTAAAAAAGAAAAACGTATATACCATAAGGGCTAAAGGTATGCCTATTTGTTTAGTTAAAACTAACGCGATTAAGATTAAAGTAATCATTACTTTGGGATATTTGTTCTTTTCATTAATTTCGATAAATATAAAGATTAAACCTAATAAAACTTCGATAGATATTGCAAAGTCAGTTTGAATACTTAAGAAAATACTCCCATTGCATCACCTATACAAAAACCAATTATTCCATTTTTAACTAAATTCATAATTTTTCACCAACCTATTTTTGAGGATTTATAATCAATAAACCACCACGAATTTATATAATATATTTTACTAAAA
>CANQRX010000064.1 GCA_947626425.1 uncultured Bacilli bacterium
CATAAAGGAGTAGGCTTAATTTATCCGAGTGATTATGGGTATGCCACGAATGGTGGAACCTCGGGAAGAGATTATTGTTTTAAAAAAGAACTATACAGTTGGGGCGGAAGTGGTTATAAAGAAGAATGTGCCAATAAAGATTGGTTAAAACCAAGTAGTAGTTATTTATGGACGATTACGCCGAGTTCGGACAATTCCCGCAGTGCGTTCTTTGTCTACTCGTCGGGGTATGTCGACGGCTACAGCTACGTCAATAACTCCTTCGTCGTCTGGCCCGTCGTTTATCTGAAATCGAATATACAGATTTCCGACGGTGAAGGAACTTTTGAAAATCCTTACAACTTATCTGTTCAAAATTAAAAATTAACGAAGGTGTATTATCTAGTGTGTAAATTAAAAAAGTTTACTTACTAGATTTTTTTAATTTTTAGGAAAAGTGAAAAGCTAATTCTTTGGACAATATCGTTTTAATCAATTTGCAACATCTTTTTATTTGCGATATAATTTCGTCAGGAGGAGCCTATGCAGTCATTCGGAAAAAATGTTTTACTAAGTACAGAGCCTAAAAAAATTAAAAAAGTTCTTCTATCTTCTAATCAAAATGATTCCAAAATAATTGATTATTTAAAGAAAAATAATATTCATTATGAACGATTAAATTCCCAAGCATTTTTAAAATACAATAATTTAAACCATCAAGGTGTAATTATTATTCGCGATGATTATGATTATTGTCAACTTGATGAATTGTTGACCGAAGATTTTTTGGTAATTCTTGATCATTTAGAAGACCCTCATAATTTTGGTGCTATTATTAGAACTTGTGAGGCCGCTGGAATAAAGGGAATAATCATTCCTAAAGATCGCAGTGTTACAGTAAATGAAACCGTTATGAAAACCAGTGTTGGAACCACTGAATATGTTAAAATTGCTAAAGTTACTAATTTAGTAGATACGATTAAAAAATTACAAAAAGAAAATTATTTCATTTATGGTAGTGCAATGAATGGTCAAGATTTTAATACCCTTTCTTTTCCAACCAAAAAAGTTTTAGTAATTGGCAATGAAGGAAAAGGGATGAGTTCTTTAGTGCAAAAAAATTGCGATGAAATTTTAAAAATTCCGATGAAAGGAAAAGTTAACAGTCTTAATGCTTCGGTATCAGCAGCCTTACTTATATATAAAATGGAGGGATACTAGTGAAGTATGATAAAAACGATGAAAATGAATTACAAAGTATTGTTTGTGAAACGAATGAAGATGCTCGTTCTATTCTTTATGAACTATACGAACCAACCATTAAATACTTAGTCAAAAAATATACTAGTTACGCTAAAAAGTGCGGAGTCGAAACTAATGATTTATACCAAGAGGCTTTAGTCGGTTTTGTTGATGGGATTAATAGTTATGATGATAATAAGAATGCTAGTTTAAAAACTTTTATAACCATTTGTATTGAAAGAAGATTAAAAAAAATAATTTTAAAAGCTAAACGATTACAAAAAAATTTAACAAACTTTTCATTATCTTTAGATTATAATTATCAAGATAATGGTTCATTATTAGATGTAATTGAAGATAAAGATTCTGATCCCTTTATTAAATATTGTGAAAAAGAACAACTTAATCAAATTGAAGAACAAATTAAGTTAATTTTATCGGCAAATGAATATCAAGTATATTTATATTTAAAAAAAGGTTTAAAGTATCAAGAAATTGCTAAAGTTCTTGATAAAAATCCCAAACAAATTGATAATACTATTCAACGAATAAAAAATAAAATAAAATTATTAATTAAAGGAGAAAAATTATGAAAGAAAAGATAAAACCTTACATTCCGGGAATTTTGTTAGTATTGGGTTTAGGAATATTGGTGACAGTGCTTATAATAATTTTGCAATTTAATACGGAAGGTAAAAAAAATGTGATTTTTGATGGTGATGATTCTTCGACGCCAAAAGAAATTATTTTTAAGAATAATTCCTCACTCGCTGATGATGAAGTAAAGGAATTATTAAATACTAATCGGGAAAAAATTATTAACTTTTTTAAAGATGCCGAGCATTATGTATTAAGTGAAATAGATAAAAATTACACAAGTGAAGATGATGAAGAGTTTATGGTTTTAGATTATGAATTTCTCGAAAATTTAAGTTTATTAACTACTTCTGAGTTTTTTGAAGAATTAACTAAAGATTTTGAGCTAATTAAAAGTGATAATGAGAATAATTATTATAAAGTTGATAAAGAAATTTTTAATCCTTACTTTTATAAAAGCGCAATTGCAACGCATAATTTATCAAAATATACAATTTTTCCTGAAAATGCTACTGATAAGGAAATATCAAGTGTCGTTAGAATTGAACTTTGTGAAGAAAGAGACCCAAATATATGTCGTGAATCCCATGATTGTTATTTTAATTTAAAAAAAGAAAATGATAAATGGTTAATTGATTTAATAGAGACATATGAATAAAAAAATTTTGTGAATCCAATAGTGATTTTAGTTGCATTTTACTAATAACTATGATAAATTAAAAACACAAAGCACAGCAAAGTGTTTTTTATTTGAATAAAAAAAGAGGTGTTCATTTATGGCCAAAAAAACTAAAAAACAAAAAAAAGAAAAAAAAGTTGGATATTTTAAACAAGTAAAAATGGAAATGAAAAATGTTGTTTTTCCAAAAAAGAAAGAAATAGCTAAATATACTTTTGCAACAATACTTATTGTTGCTATAATGATTGGCTTTTTTACCGTTATTAATTTAGCTTTATCTGTTGTAAAGGGGATGTTTTAATGAACGAAAAACTTTGGTATGTAGTTAATACCTACAGTGGTCATGAAGAATCTGTTAAAGAAAAACTTTTAATGCGAACTGAATCGATGGGTTTTCAAGATAATATCTTCCGCGTTATTGTTCCCGAAACAACAGAGATTGAAGTTAAAGATGGTGTAAAAAAGGAAAAAAAGAAAAAAATGTTTCCTGGTTATGTTTTAGTTGAAATGATAATGAGTGATGAAGCTTGGTATATTGTTCGAAATACTCCGGGCGTTACAGGTTTTATAGGTTCATCAGGTAAAGGAGCAAAACCGACACCTCTTTTACCACAAGAAATTGATCGTATTTTAGTAAATATGGGATTAAGTAGAATGGATATTGATTCGGAAATTGCTAATGGTGATAAGGTTTCTATTATTGATGGTCCATTTAAAGGTATGACTGGTGTTGTTAACAGCGTCGATGCTGAAAATAATCGTTTAATTGTTAATATCGATTTATTTGGTCAAGAAACATCAGTTGAAGTTGAATTATTCCAAGTTAATAAGTGTTAAATTTAAAGTAGCTATTTGGCTATTTTTTTCTTTTTAGGAAACTTATATAAACAAGAATTTAATTTTTTCATAAACTATTTTAGGTGAGTTTATGAAAAATAACGATTATCAAAAAGCTTACGACTATGTTTATAACTATCAAAAAAATTTTATTATTAAATCTTGTTGTAATTATCAAGGGTATATTGGACCAACTGGACCAACTGGACCTATGGGACCGGCTTCGATTTCGGTTGGAACAACAACAATAGGGGAGCCGGGAACTAATCCTATAGTTACCAATGTCGGAACCAATGAAAATGTTATTTTGGATTTTGTTATTCCTCAAGGACCAATTGGCTTACAAGGAATCGCAGGACCAGAAGGTTTACCAGGACCAACGGGTCCCGAAGGACAAATAGGACCAACAGGACCGATGGGCTTGCCAGGGCCTCCTGTTAATATTGTAATTGGTGATGTTGTAACGGGAGAATCTGCTTCATCAGTAAGTGTAACTGATACGGGAAATGGTAATTTGCACGTTTTAAATTTTGATATTCCAAGAGGTGAACCTGGTCCAATAGGACCAACGGGTCCGACCGGTCCATCGGGAACAAGTGTTACAATTTTAGGTTCCTATGCGACTTTAGAAGATCTTTTAAAAGATCATCCGGAAGGTGAAGTTGGTCAAAGTTATTTAGTTGGGGATAATTTATATGTTTGGGCTCCTAATACTTCTACTTGGAACGATGTTGGTATCATAAGAGGGCCAGCGGGTGCCCAAGGTCCAGCCGGTCCTCAAGGCGAAATGGGTCCTCGAGGTGATCAAGGTCCCCAAGGAATTCCTGGCGAAATTGGCCCGCAAGGGATACCTGGCCCTGTAGGACCACAAGGTAGACCAGGTCCGGAAGAAATTGGGTTTGCTTATTTTGCAACTTTTAACACAAGTGGAGGAAGTGGATACCAAATAACACCTGGCTCTCGGCTTCATATTGACCGGTTAGCTATTGACAATACAGGGTTATGCACTTTAAATCAGGATCAAACCATCAGTTTTAATAAAGGGGGTAATTACTCAATTCAATTCATTGTTCATGTCGCTGTTGATCCAAACGAAATATATAATCCTCGTAATATTTTATCTGTTGGTTTTCGAAGTGTAGGAACAGAAATAGTTTATGCAGGTGATAGTTCTAATTATGCCAATCAAGCTACAGTTGCCTTAATTGGCCAAGGGATTTTTTTAATAGCCGACCCTTCAACAGAAAAAATGGAATTAGTAAATCTTTCTAAACAAACAATAACCTTAAATAGTCCATCAATTGATCACGTTTCATCAAGTTCTTATTACACAAATCCTATTTTAACAATTTTAATTCAATATTTAGGCTAAAAGTTTAAAGAAAAAAATAGTAAATTTCATTTATAAAAGCCACAATATTATAAACTGTATTGTTAAATTTAGAAACAACTCCTGTTATAACTGGACTAGTGAAATCACTAAATTAATGTAAAGGCATCTTTATAACAACAAGAGTTTTTAGAACATAACACAATAACATCAATTGAAATATATGCTTATTCCAGATGCCAAAAAAAACGAGAAGAAATACTAATAAAATCGATGATTTAAATAATTGGTTAAAAATAATATGAAATGATAAAAAATTATGTAGAAAAATTTTGAAAAGAAGTCTTTATTTTTAGGCATCTTTTTCATTTTTTCTAAATAAACCAAAAAAGAAATCAAAATATCACCCACTCAGCACCGAAGATAAGGAGCTGAACCATTTGATTTCTACTATAAGAATATCAATAGAACACGTGAATAGTCAACTAAAAATTTTCAGAATCTTATCAGAACGGTATAGAAATCGTAAACATACCTTTATTGTGCTCTCTTTTTACTTTACAATTTTTGTTTAGATATTTAGTTTCGCAAGAGGTCTAAATAAATAATAAAATTGCTTTTTTTATAGTTGACTTACGGGGGGGGGGTGCATGGTAAAATTAATTAAGGATAAGGTGTTGCAAATGGAAAAGAAAAAAGTTATTCTTAATTATTTTATTATAGGTTTAATATTATTAGTGGTTATTTTAATTGGGTTTACATATGCTTATTGGAATGTTTCAATAAAGCAAACCGGTGAAAATATCGTTAATACAGCTTGTTTAGAAGTTGCAATGGAGCAGGAGGGAACACCAATAAGTTTAGGCACAACTTTTCCTATTGAAGATACTGAAGGTGAAAAATTACAACCTTTTCAATTTACGATTCACAATAAATGTGATGATAATGCAAATTATCAAATTAATTTAGAATCAATGAGTAAAAATGGTGAAAATGTTATTGAAGAAGAAAATCGATTAAATCCAAAATATTTAAAATTTAAATTAAATGAAGTAGGAAAAAGTGGAAAAGTTGGATTGTTAACTGGTGAAAAAGGAACTGATACAACAAAAGTAGATAAAACAATAAAAGATGCTTATGAATCACATAAGTTAATGAGTGGTTATTTAGCTCCTAATGAAGAAAAAAACTTTGAATTTAGATTGTGGATGGATGGGGAAACAACAATTGAAAATGCTGATGCTATGGATAAAACCTTTTTAAGTAAAATAAGTGTCATTTCAACATATTTAAGTGAAGATAAAATAGTACCAACAGTAGAATTAGCTTTGTCAGTGTGTGATGGAACCATTACTGCTCAAGCAACTGCAACAGCTTTTAAAGGACGAAGTATAAGTAAGTATGAATATCAAATTGATAATAATGAATGGCAAAATGGAAGTACCAACGAAACTTTTAAATTTTCATCCCAAACGGAAGGAAACCACACTGTAAAAGTAAGAGTAACCGATAATATGAATAAAGTAAGCGAAGAAGTAAGTAAAGAAATAAATTACAGTGAACCAACAAGTGTAAATTTATTAGGTAAAGATCTTTCATTAGTAACTCAAGGAAATGGATTATATAAAGTAAGCCATTGTGATGTGACTGATACAGTAGATGATGAAGGATTTAGCCATGAAGAATACCGTTTTGCCGGAGTAAATTATAAAGATAACAACACTTCATATGTCCATAATTATGTAAACTTTAATGAAGAAATATGGCGAATCATAGGTTTAGTGAATGTTAAAACAGAAGCAGGAAAATATGAGCAACGATTAAAAATCGTGCGAACTGATGGAGTAGGTAACCAAAAGAATTTTGGAAGTTATTATTGGGATACAAGTAATAATGATTGGACAACATCAAAATTAAAAGCAATGCTGAATAGTAGTTATTATAACAGTACAAGCGGAGATTGTTATACAAATAGTAGTACAGCTACACAATGTGATTTTAATTCTGAAAGTGGAACTTTACCAAAAGGATTAGATGAAACAGCTCAAGGAATGGTCGATGATGGAGTAACTTGGAATTTAGGAGGAACAGCAACTTATACAAGTGCAACAAATGGTTTAGTAACGAATTGGTATAATTATGAGAGAGGAACGACAGTACCTAGTAGTCATCAAACCGAATGGACAAAAGTTAATGACCGAACTAATCATAAAGGAGTAGGTTTAATTTACCCGAGTGATTATGGATATGCCACGAATGGTGGAAGTAAAGGAAGAGAAGATTGTTTTAAAACGGCATTATATAACTGGGATACAGAAAGTTATCAAACAAATTGTGCAAATAATGATTGGTTAAAGCCAAGTAGTAGCTATTTATGGACGATTACGCCGCTTTCGGGCGGTTCCTACAGTGCGTTCGGTGTCTCCTCGTTGGGGTATGTCAACAACAACTTCTACGTCTATCACTCCAGCGTCGTCTGGCCCGTCGTGTATCTGAAATCGAATATACAGATTTCCGACGGTGAAGGGACTTTTGAAAAACCTTACAACCTTGTGTCGGGTGCTGGTTAGCTCGCTGGATGGCGTAAGTCATCCCGAGCTGGCGGATTTTTGAAAATTTGGAAAAAATTAGACCTTGTCAAGTCTAGTGTGTAAATTTTTAAAATTTTATAATAAAAATAATTTTTAAATTCTTATAAGAAGATTTACTTTAAAACGGTAAGTCTTCTTCTTCAATTGGATCAAGTTTATCTTGTTCTAATAATTTTGTAATTAAATCTTTGACATCATTAGCATATTCTACAATGTTTGAATCTGGTTCTCCCATACCTGGACATAATCTATTATAAATTTTATAATCATATCCACCATTGTTTTGCAAATAGTTAATTACTGCATCTAGTTTATAGAATAGTTCATTTTTATTAATCATGAATATTTCACTCCTTTTTTTGTTAAAAGTATTTTATCACAAAACTAATATTTTTATTTAATTTTCAAAGAACATTTTTTATATTAAAGTTGTTCGGAAACTAATTTAAGCTCTATCAAGATTGTAGAAACCACAAAGTAATACTGCAAATTTAGCAA
>CANQRX010000065.1 GCA_947626425.1 uncultured Bacilli bacterium
AAGCTTATCACTTTTTCAAAGGTTTAAAAAGCCTTTTATTTAAAGATTATTTTTCATATAATTTTATTTTAAGCTACTTTGGACTGTAAACAGTAACGAAAATTCTCTTAGTTTTTCGAGAATTTTGGTTTTTTCTTAACGATAAAGAAATCAAGAGCTCCTAAGATTGGTGGCAACAATAGTAAAATTAGAATTGTTGAACATAATGTTCCTTCGCTGATGGTCTTACAAATTAAAGCCGCAACTTGAGAACCAAAATGACCTACTATTAAAGTTACAATCGTTAAAATTGAAGCACTAGTCAAAATGGTATGACAAGATTTTTGGTAAGCTTCTAGTAAAGATTCTTTAATATTTTTTGTCTTTCGTAACTCGCCATAATATGAAGTATACAAAATTGCATAATCAACTGTTGCCCCCATTAAAATACTTTGGACAATTAGTAAAGCTATGAAATAAATTGAACCACTTTGAACTGATAAAATACCCATTGTTAAATAAACCGAAGTTTGAATTAAACCAACTAAAATTATCGGAATTATTAATGATTTAAAGGTATAAGCAACGACAATAAAGATAAAGATGATGGTTAAAAAGGTTATTAAATTTAATTCGTTATCAAAAGTTTGGTCCATTTCATAAGCCATCGCCGAGTTAGAAACTTGATAGATGTTATCTTTTCCTAAATTGTTTTCGATTTTCTTTAAGAAACTAAAGACTTTATCCCCTTCTAATTCATAAGTGGTATTTAAAACCATTCGCCCATAGTTTTTGCCAATTAGTAAATCTTTCGCATCATTCACGGTAGTTTTACTATCAATAATTTTTTGACGACTTTCAGTATCAATATAATCGGTGAATTTTTCATCTTGTAAAATAACATCATTTAGATAATCAACAAATTCAATAACCGTTAATTGACTATTTTGGTCAAACAGATTTTCGCTTCCATAATAAATATATAATAAATCAATCATGTCCGAATCGATATCATTAGTTAAGTTCGTTAATTGCTTTAAAAGTTCATCTTTTGTATAAGCTTTATTATTTAATGATTGATTCATTATTTGATACAAAGTTTGAAGTTTTTGCTTGGCCTCATTATCAATCATAGCTTGATATTCTTGATTACTTAAAACATCGGTGATTAAAAAATTAATAAAATCATAATAAGAAACAGTTATTTCTTTCTTTAAACTATTCATTTCATAATAAGAATATAATAAATCCATGTTGCTCTTATCGATATTAAATAAATTCGCCATTTCCTTGCTGTTATAAGTTTGACTGTTTAAAACACTAGTCATAACCGTCTTTAACATTGTTAAATTTTGAGTTGTTTCAGTATTTATTTGACCTTTTAGCATTTCATCTTTTTGATGATTAACTAAAAATGTTACAAAATTAACTGGTGATATTGTTTTATCAGCAATATTATAAATACTATAAATTAATTTGATGGTTTGGCTATCTAATTTAAACTGGGTGGCTAAAGATTGATAATCATATTTAGTTTTAACGTTTTGCATAATAAAGGCCAAAGTTGTTAAGTTATTTATAGCCTCTTGATTAAGAGCTTGTTTTAAAACGGGATTATTTTGATTTTGGAGAAGAAAAGTAACAAAATCAAGTAATTTCAATTTTTTCTCATCTTTTTCATTTAACGTTATAATCATTTTAATAACATTTTCGTCAAGAGATAGATATTGACTTAAAGTTTTAGCATCATATTTTGTTTCATTTTGCATTAAAGCTGGATTTTCCGTTATTAAGGCTAAATTATCAAAATTCATATTTTGAGCATAAGCTGTATCCTTTAAATTTAAAGCCATTTGGGCAAACTCTTTAATCGTAACTTTTTTCGTTTGATGATTGGCAAAGTAAAGCAAATAAATATTTTGGACTTGCTCAGGTGGCAATTCTAATAATTTTGCAACTTCGGTCGCAGTCATTTCTTTATTTACTAATCCTTCATCACTATAAGTATTAAGCATTTTAACCAACTCAAGATCGCTTTCTTTTAATGATGATTGATAATTTGGATCTTTAGCTATAGTATTTAAAACAAAATCAGAAAATTCATGAAGTGTTAATTTGGTTTTAACATCACCTAAAGAAGTATAATAAATATAAATATTTAAAACATCGGCTTCATTCATGTTAAATAATCTTGCCAATTCTTGATATTTCATTTCCTTTTTTATCGTGTTTCCATCAACAAAATTTTTAAGCATTTGTAATTGTTCTTGAGACTTTTTATCAACTCGATTTTGATAAGGACTTTTTAAAAAATCACCTTGCATAAAATTAACGAATGTTGAAATTGTCATTTTATTATTTGTATGAAGAGCATTATAATACAATAATAAATTATCAATTTGTTCGGAATTTAGTTGAAAAACAGTTGCTAATTCTTTTTTACTTACATGCGTATTCATTTTTTTAGAATTGGTAAAGTTTTCTAAAGTAGCAATGTTATCTTTCATATCGCCTGTAATTTGGTCATTCATTTTGTCGTTTTGATAAACTTTATTTTTTAAAAAACTGATAAAATCATTAATCGAAATTTTTAAATCAGCATTTTGATTAAAATAGTTATAATAAATTATTTTTAACATATAGTCTTCGATATTTAAATTTGAATTGCCTAAAGTAGTTAAACGTTTTTTTAAATCTTGATATGTTAAGGGTTCATTAATCGTGTTACCATAACATAATACTTCTTTAATTTCATCATCATTTTCTAATTCTTTACAAAGCTTAGTAACATTTTCTTCAATGTCTTTTTTATAAACTACCACCAATGGATTGTTGGTTTTAAAAATTTTATCAATCGAACTATCATTTGTCGTAAATAAAATTTGTAAATTTCCCTTTAAAAAGAAACTAATACCAAACACTAAAACAAATAATATTAAACTAGCATATTTTGCTTTATAAGCCCATTTACCTAACCAAGTTAATTTAAAGTTAGGAGTTTTTTTCATTGTTTTTATAATTAATTTATCAAACATTAAAATTAAAGCTGGTAAACAAGTAAAAATGGTAAGTAAGCTAAACAAAACTCCTTTGGCTAAAACAAAACCTAAATCCCGACCAATCGTAAAGCTCATAAAAACTAAAGCTAGTAAACCGACAACAGTTGTCACAGAACTACTCGAAATGGATTTAAAAGATTTATATAAAGCTTCTTTCATAGCTAAAACATCATTTTTAGCAGTTTCTTTTTCTTGACGATAACGATTCATCAACATAATTGAGTAATCCATTGATAAGGCTAATTGTAAAATCGCAGCGATGGAACTGGTTATATTAGAAATAGATGGAAAAATAATATTCGTTCCGTTATTTAAAACAATAGCTAAGCCAATCGTAATTAAAAATAAGAAAGGCTCTAAAAAAGAATCACACATTATAATTAAGATAACTGTCGCGCATCCGACTGCTAAAGCGATGATTGAAAAAGGTAAAACTTCTTTGTTTTCCTCGGCTATATCACCACTGGTTTCAATTTCATAATCTTGGTATTTATCCATCACTTCATCATAAAGTAAACTGGCCTCATCTGAATCTTTAAAAACATTAGCTTTTATAATGTATAAAGTATAACCATCTTTATTATATTCTTCGGTATTATCATATTCGACTTCTTCGACATTATTTAAATTTTTTAAATAACTAAGAATATCTTTTTTATCCTCTTCCCCTAAATTTTTAAACATTACATTTAAAGTACTTGACTCATCAGCTTTAAACTCCGAATCCATAAGATCCATTCCCGTATGCATTCGAGAACTTGCAGGTAGGTAGTTCGCAATTTCTTTATTAATAACCACATATTTGTTTAAAACAAAACAAGCCCCTGTTAACAATAAAACAATAGTTAAAATTAAATATCTTTTGTCAACAATAAAATCGGTAATTTTTTTCATTAATAATCCCCCTTCACACAAAAATCTATATCATTCTACTCATTTTTATTAAAAAAGTTAACTACAAATATTCAAACACTGTTAAAATTTTAACATTTTTTTATTAATTGTTAATTGTTTTTTAACTATAATTCCTTTATTATGGTATTGGTGATGAAAATGAAATTAAAAGGTGAAAATGCTTCTTCGAAAAAAACAATTGAAGCAATCAAAAAAGCTTTTGCTAAAATGATGGAAGAAAAAAAAGAAATTCGGAATATCACAGTTACCGAATTAACCAAAAAAGCTAATATTACTCGTGGGGCTTTTTATAGCCATTATGACAATATTTATGATGTTGCCCAAGAATTTCAAGATGAAATATTAAGGGAAGTTTTTAAACAAGAAATAATCATTAATTCTAAAGAAAAGATGCATGCGTATGTTGATGATATTTTTAATTATTTAGAAGTCCACCAAAATATTTATTCGCAACTACTAAACTCTTCGGATGCTATTATTTTTATGAATCGCTTAAATAAAATGATTCGCTCGACAATTACTAAAACATTAAAAAGTGATAAAAGCTTAGATGTTATTTTCTTTACAGATGGAACAATTAACTTAATAATTCAATACTTTCGCCATGAAATAAAAGAAAATTTAAAGGAAATTGGCGAGTATGTAAAAGGTATTGCCGACTATTTATTTTTTTAAAACATAGCATAAGAAATTTCTTGTAACAAAGCCTTTTTCTTAGGATATTGCTTTTTAATAAAGGCTACAAAATCATTTATATATTTTTCATCAATATCTAATCTTTTGATGTTTTTTAATTCCCGAGCAATAGCCCGGTAGTTACTTCTATTTGAAGCAAATAATAGAAGTTTTTCTACCTCTTTAATATTAAGCATAATTAATTCGTCTCGGTATTTAGGTAATAGATATTTTTCGTAACTATTAAAATTTCCCTTAGAGCTTACTAGTTCAAACAACTCATCAATCATTTTTTCTTCGATATAAATATTTGCTAAAATCTCCTGATTATTAGAGGTTGATTTTTTTATTTTATCAAGAATATTTTCCCGTTCTTTAAGCCAGTCATTTTCATTAAATAATTTTTTAATAGTCAAATACTTTTCAAAATTAAATTTATCATACTCAAAAAAAGCATTGTATAATTCCTCTTTATATTCATTAAGCATGTTATTAGTTTCATAAATTTCTAACAACTTATTGGTAATATACTTTTGATGCTGCGGATATATTTTTTGATACTTTTGCAAAAATTCAATAACGTCTTTTAGTTCATTAGTTTCCATCATGGAACAAACGCATTCTTTAAAAACTTCTAATACCTCAAGATTGCTTTCTAGTAAATTAATTTTTTTCTCTTTATTATTAGTTACATCATATAATTCCGTTAAATATGCCAAATAACGTTCTTTAGTATATGATCTATTTTGATTTTCAAGTTGTTTTAAAGTTTCTTTTAAAGTACTTTCACATTCATCTAGAAATAACTTTTTTTCAATAAAATTTTCAATTAAATCTCCAAACTCAATCCCATAATTAGCCAATTCTTGCGTTTTTAATTCGGTTATTACACATTCAAAAATATCTCTTACCGTTTTATCGTCTTTTGAAGCCTCATCTAATATTTTAAGGATAACATCAATACAACCATTGGCAACAATTTCTAACTCCCCGTTTGAACCATCCATATCCGCATCACTTAGCGTTTCTAAAATGATTTTAACAATTAAAAAAGCCATTTCATAATCACTTTTTATAGCAAAGTCAAATGCCTCATCTATAAATTCTTGCATTCCTTGGACATATTTTTCGCCTTCCCGATAATCAATAAAACCATCATCCCCAGCTGCCCATTTAATAACATCTTCTATTTTCTTTGCGTAAGCTTGCGCTGATATTTTCGGAAAATATTGGCTAAAACGACGGCGAAATAAATCATATAATTTGTCATCATCAGCCATTAAATCTGCCAAAAAGGATTTTAAATCTTTTTCATTTATTTTATCTAAAATTGAACTTAAATCATTTTCTTGTTTTCCTTTAACTAAACGATACAAAACGGCTACCACATGTTTACATTCTTCATGGTCCCAAAAATAAGGACAATCACACTGTGAATAAACTATTTTATTTTCCTTTAATTCAATACTAACATGGTATTGATGAGAACCTTTTACTAAAGCTTCGATCCAATTACCATCAACCTTAAGGTTTTTAACACAACCTTTGTTATAATAATCTAACCCTTTTTCTAAGATTGCTTGCGAAAATTCTTTTTCAAAATCTAAATTCATACACTCACTCCCCAAAATATTTATGACATAATTCCTTGGCTTTTTGTTCGCCCTCTTTAGTTAAACAAACCGATTTACTTTTATAACTACCACTTAAAAAATTTTTCGTTTCTAAACTATTTAAAGTATCAAAATTATAACCTTTCCAACTTCTTTTAATCTTTGTTTCTTTTAAATTACCGTTTTCATCTTCCATATATCCCTCTTCTTCCCAAGCATTAAGATACAATAAAAGTAATGTTAATTCTTCGTTCTTTTCCATTTCTTACCTCCAAAATATGCTTTTATTATAATCGATTTTAAAGATTATGCAAAGTCAATAATAAAAACTTAGCATTCATTGAACTAAAATGCTAAGTCTTTTTTTATAACTTAAAGCTCCAAAAAAACTTCACCGGAACCATAAGCATAGTATTTAGTTAAAGAATCAACAGTTGTTGTAAAATAATCTTTTTCTAATTTTGGTTTTTCTAATAAAGTAATAATGCTTTTATTTTTAACTAAATCAAAAACCTCATATTCGTTATCACGTTCTATTAAAGCGTATCTTTTAAATTCTACCGAAATATTATCGCCCCCTACCAATTCTTCACCATTTTTATTTAACAAGATTTGTTTTCCATCTTTACTAGCCAAGTATAAATCATCTTTTAAGTAGTTAAATGCGGGCACGATTATTTCACTTTCAAGCAACTTCAATGAATCGTAATAATTAGATATTTTTTCACCATTTGTATTAAGAAGAAAATAATTACTTTCATCATCAGAAACAATTGTTAAATTATTGCTATCAATTCCCGAAGCTGTTTTAAATGGTGAAACGTTTAGTTTCGTTCCATCTATTTTATAAAAAATAAACCCTTGTTTTTTATCACAATTATACAAACGATACAATCCCCCATAAGCAATTGAATCATGAGAATTTTCACAACTAAGTGAAGTTTTTAATTTGCCATTTTCATATAAATCAAACGTTCTGTTTTTACTATTTTTAACAACGTAATTATTTTCATCATAATATAAACCGTCTTCAAGGACTTGTCCGTTTTCATTATAGATATTACTATCACTATTAAGTATATTGTTAGTAAACTGTACACTTTCATAAGATTCAAAACTCGAAATAATTTCCCCGTTTTTTACTAATTTATATTTGCGAGTATCAGAACATGGAGTTAATAAAAACATATTACCATTTTGACTTACGTTGTTGATGCAATAGTTACCATCATCTAAAACAAATAATAATTTAAAATTTGCATTAATCACATAACTTTTATTATTGTAATAAATCGAAATATAACTTCCCTTCCCCTGTATTTCTGGATCTTTTGCTGTATTAGCCTTTGGAATAGCCGCAACTTGTTCCCCTTTATAATTATAAATTAAAGTTGTTCGGAAACTAATTTAAGCTCTATCAAGATTGTAGAAACCACATAGCAATACTGCAAATTTAGCAAAAT
>CANQRX010000066.1 GCA_947626425.1 uncultured Bacilli bacterium
ACAATTTTTACAGCAAAAAATTATGGCTTACATAAAATAAGTTTAAGAGTAACGGATAATACCAATAATGTAAGTGGCGAAGTAATAAAAGAAGTTGAAATAAAAAGAACCAGAAACAATAAATATAAAAGGAGCAGATATTCAGATAGCCACTTGTGGAGATGGATTATACCGAGTTGAACATAACGAAGCAGGTGTTGATGAAAATTGGAAAGGAACAGAATATCGCTTTGCCGGAGTAAATTATAAAGATGCCAATACCTCATATGTCCATAATTATGTCAAATTTAATGAAGAAAAATGGCGAATTATCGGATTAGTGAATGTTAAAACAGAAGAAGGAAATTATGAGCAACGCTTAAAAATCGTGCGAACTGATGGAGTAAATGGACAAACAAATTTTGGAAGTTATTATTGGGATACAAGTACAAATAATTGGACAACATCAAAATTAAAAAATATGTTAAACGGAATTTACTATAGCAGTGGAAATGGAGAATGTTATACAAGTAGTAGTACAGCAATCCAATGTGATTTTAGTCAAAGTGCTACTACTTTACCAAAAGGATTAGATGATACAGCCCGAGGAATGGTAGATGGAGAAGTAACATGGAATTTAGGAGGAACAGCAAATTATACTAGTTCAACAAATGGCTTAGTAACGCATTTTTATAATTATGAGAGAGGAACGACAGTAAACGGTAGTCATCAGAAAGAATGGACAAAAGTTAATGATTCAGAATATCATAAAGGAGTAGGCTTAATTTATCCGAGCGATTATGGATACGCAAGTCATGGAGGAAGCAAAGGAAGAGATTTTTGCTTTGCAAAAGAATTGTACAGATGGGATACAGGAGATTATAAAACAAACTGTTCAAGTAATGATTGGTTAAAGCCAAGTAGTAGCTATTTATGGACGATTACGCCGTATTCGGGCGATTCCTACTATGCGTTCCCTGTCGACTCGCGGGGGTATGTCAACTGCCGCAGCGTCTATAACTCCTACGTCGTCTGGCCCGTCGTGTATCTGAAATCGAATATTCAGATTTCCGGCGGTGAAGGAACTTTTGAAAATCCGTATACGTTATCTGGGAATTAATATTATCAAGGAAAATTAGATTATTATCCGTTTTGATATATCAAATTATACTAATCAATCAAAACAAGAAATTTAGTAATATTAAGTTTGTTATATGATACAGCAAGAGCAAGTGAAATCATTCATTTAAAATTAGAAGACATTCATTTAGAAGAAAAATATGTTATTTTAAATGGGAAAGGTTTCAAACAAAGAATAGTTCCCTTAATGGAAACTACCATACAACTATTAAAAATATATTTAAAAGAAAATAAATTAAATACATATTTATTTGAGAATAAAAATCATCTTATGAATCTAGATTTTATAGCAGATGTTTTAGAAAAATATACTTTGAATATATCTAAAAATATAACTCCTCATACACTTCATCATGCTCGTGCAATTCATTTGCTAAAATCAGGTGTACCAGTAATTATGATAAGAGATTTATTAGGGCATGAGTCTGTTATAACAACCGAAGAAAATGCTTTAGTATTCTGTGGGAAAAAATGTATTGTTAGATAAGAGTGTTGAATAATTAAATATTTTTGTTTAATTTTCTTTTTATATCTTTAGTTAAAATAATTTTAAATTTAATTTTTTTGGTGATTTGTCATCCCCCTCGAGAATAAGCCTTGACATTGAAATTAGTTTTAAGTATTATAAAAAGGGAATAGGAAGGAATTTTTAATGGAAAAAATAGAAGAATATCAAAAAAATTATGATAATAATCGTCAAAGATGGATAACTAAAATAAAAAAAATTAGAACTAATGAAATCAAAAAAGAAATTACCATTGCTCTTGCCGCCTTGGCAGGTGGTGGACTAATATTTGCTCAAGGTTCTAATTTTGTCAGAAATTTCAAAGAAGATTTAGCTAAAAAACCAGTTAATAAAGAAGTTCAAAGGATTATTAGAAAAAGTGAAATTTTAATACCTACTGATGATAGGTCAAAAGGGCTTTATCAACCAGCTTATGATCATCGAACGATGGCAAATGAAGTTGAAAATGTCTTTGAACAATCAGACATTGAAGGCAAAATAGTTTTAGGACAGCTAAATCGGAATATGGCAGAACCTGATTATAATATGCCTTTTGTATTTCAAAATTTAGATGATAAGTATGATTATGGTGCATTAGACTTCGAAAGTTATGTTACAAGTTTGGGTTATAACTCTGTTGATGAATATTATGATGCCATGGAGGCTATCAATGCGAATTTACCAAGAGATGAAAGAGGGAAAACATTATGAATGAAGAAATGACAGTAATAACTTTAAATGATAATAAAGAATATGGCATTTTAGATAAGATTGTCATTAATAATCAAAAATATTTAGTTTTATTTGATATGGTAAATCCCGAACATTTTGAAATAGTTAAATATGAAAAAAGTGCCGAAAAGTCATATATTTTAGATATTACCGAAGAAGAATTTAATTTAGTTAGCAAAGATTTTTATTTAAAACATCCCGAATTAAAAAGTAATGTTTAGGCATTATTTTTTTTTATATTCATATATTTTTAGAAAGGAGGGTGATTATTTGAAAAGTGTGATACCTTTTACAAAAGAATTAGAATTTGATACTAAAGTTAGTGAAATAACGAGTATTTCCTTAGAAAGGGAGTTTGAAATTTTAGATGGGAGCATTGAAGGACATTTATTTATAACGGGAGAATATAAAAGTCATGAAGTAAGTGTTAATATAATTCCTTTTTCCTTTAAAATTCCTTTTTCGATTGCTTTATCAAGTGAAACAAACAAAGATAGCATTTCCCTAGAAATTAGCGATTTTGCTTATGATACTTTAGGCGATAATAAAATTAAAGTTCATATTGAATTAGAACTAGCCTTTGAACAATTGGAAATCGAAGAAAAAGAAGAAAACGAAGAAAGAAATATTGAAGTTCATACCGATGAAATTTTAGAGATGATGGAAGAACAAAATATGCTTGATATGCCTTTTGAACAAGAAAATGTTAGTGATGAAGATATTCAGATAATTTCTAATGAAGAGGAAATTAAAGGGTCAGTAGAAAGTGAAATAATGCCAATTGAAACAAATGAGGTTTCAAAAGAAAATGAAGTAATGCCGATTGCAGAAGAAGCACCATTAGCTAATGAAATTATAAAGGAGGAAACTATGGTTGAAGAAGCAACACCCAAAGAAGAAGTAGTAATTGAAAGTAATACAAGTGAAGAATATATGACTTATCATATTCATATTTTACAAGAAGGGGAAAGCTTAGAAACATTATGCAATATGTATCATACAACTGGTGGTTTTTTGGCGGAGTATAATGATATAAGTTCTTTAAACGTTGGGGATAAAATTTTAATTCCGATTGAAAATGAATAGTCGAAGTATTGATGTTATTAAAGAAATTTATAAACCTTACAAATATACAATCAAAGGTGGAGCCCATATTTTAAAAAGTACTTCGGGAGATGTTGTAGTTAAAGAAAAAAAGAAAGACATAAAAAAACTATACAATTATTTATATAGTCGTAACTTTAATAGTTTTCCGGATTTAATTGATGATTCCCGAGAAGATATTGTTGTTTATAAATATGCTTCTGATACTTACATGCCTAAAGAACAAAAAGCTAGTGACTTAATTAAATTAATTGCCACACTTCATCATAAAACATCTTATGAAAAGGAAGTTAGTAAAACGGATTATCAAAATATTTATGATGCTATTAATGACCAAATTGAATATTTACGTTATTATTATGACACGACGTTTGAAGAATTTTTTAAGGAAGTTTATCCGTCTCCCAGTCAGTACTTTTTATTAACAAATATTTCAAAAATTTTGGCAACTTTTGATTTTGCTTCTCATGAATTAGAAGATTGGTTTAGTAAAGTCGTCGATTTAAAAGAGTTTCGCGTTTGTCAAATTCACAATAAATTATCATTAGATCATTATTTAAAAAGTGATAAAGATTATTTAATAAGTTGGGATGATAGTCGCATTGATAGTCCTATTTTAGATTTAATTCATTTTTATCAACAAGAATATTTTGATTTACCATTTCAAAATCTTTTCGAAAGTTATTTAAAAATTAATCCATTATCAGCCGAAGAAAAACAATTATTTTTTATTGTTATTTCGCTGCCTTTTAAAATTGAATTTAAAGGAAGTGAATTAACGATTTATCAAAATATTCGGAATGTTTTAGATTATGTTTATAAAACCGAAGAATTAATAAGGCCATATTATGCGGTAGAGGAAGAATAAAAGGAGTAAAACTTCTAAAAATAAAATAAATATATTAAAGCGAAGGGGTAAAATTAAAGTAATTATGACTTGATAAAAAATTAAAACGCATAAAACTAAAACCGCAAAAACACTTAGAAAATTATTATGTTTGGGATGTTTCATAAAATCACCTATACTATTTTATGAATAAGTCCCAATTTTTGTTAAACTGTCTTATCACGTGTCAACTTATCGTCATTTCTTTGCAAAGAAACTTTTTTAGTTTTATAATATTTATGGTGGTATTTATGGCAAAAAAGAAAAAATCAAGTCAAGCCGAAAAAGCTAATAATTTTGGCTACAGTGTGGAATTAACAGGTTTAGTTTTAATTTTAATAGGTTTAATAGGGTTTGGTTTTGGACCAGTTGGTTCATTACTAAAAAAGTTTGCCATGTTTTTATTAGGAGAATGGTGGCCCATTGTTTTACTATTAGTTTTAAGCTTAGGCTGTTTAATGTTATTTAAAAGAAAATTACCAAATTTTTTTAATTCGAAATATATTGGTTTGTATTTAATAATTATTGTAATTTTGGTTTTAAGTCACTTAAATTTTATTAAAATGGTTGAACATCCAACGGATATTTTTTCTAAAACGATTCAAAATTATATGGACCGAATTGCGTCAATTGGAATGAACAATGCGGTATCAAGTTCGGGTCAAACATCAATTACTATTGGTGGGGGAATTGCAGGAGCAATTTTTAGTTTTGGGACAAGTGTTTTGTTTGGCTTAAATGGAACCTATATTGTTTTAGTCTTTTTAGCGATTTTTGGAATTGTGTTATTCTTTAATATTAACATTTCTGATATTTTTAATAATATTATAATGACTTTTAAAAATGCTAAGGAACGGGCAGCTGAACAAGAAATGATTGAGCGAACCCAAGCTTTAGACCGCCATTTATTTGAACAGGAAATAGAGGTTGAAAAAGTTAAAAAGCCAGAAGTAATTGAAGAAGAAGTGCCAAAGAGAAAACATGAGGAAATCGCAAGAGAAAGCGAGGAAGTTCAAGAGGAAGTAATAGAACCGCGGATAATTATGCCGGATTTACCTAATGCTAATCCGAATGCTCCAACTATTAATCCTAATTATCAATTACCGGCAATGAATTTACTAGATGATCCTGTTCGTTCGAAAAAAATTAATTCTAATCAATTTTTAATTGATAATAAACAAAATCTTGAACGAGTTTTAAACGATTTTCATATTTCGGGAAAAGTGGTTGATATTCATATGGGACCTTCCGTTACGCAGTTTGAAGTAACTGTTCCAAGTGGAACAAGGGTTAGTAGGATAAGTTCAATTAATAAAGAAATTGCTCTAGCCCTAGCAGCTAAAGATGTTCGAATTGAAGCTCCAATTCCGGGAAAAAGTACGATTGGTATTGAAATACCTAATCAAAGTATCGCTCCTGTTAAAATTAAAGAAATTTTAGCTAGTAAACAAATTTTAGATAAAAAAGGTGGCATATGGGTAGCTTTAGGTAAAGATATCATGGGTATTCCTCAATGTGCTGATTTAAGTAGAATGCCCCATCTTTTAGTCGCGGGTTCTACTGGTTCTGGTAAATCAGTTTGTATCAATAGTATTATTAGTTCAATTTTAATGCGTTACCGGCCTGATGAAGTTAAAATGATTTTAGTTGACCCCAAACAAGTCGAATTATCTAATTATAATGGGGTTCCACATTTATTATGCCCAGTTGTCAATGATCCTAAAAAAGCATCCCTTGCTTTACAAAAAATTGTAGTGGAGATGGACCGTCGTTATAAAGTTTTTGCTGATAAAGGAGTCAAAAAAATTGATGACTATAACGAATTAATTGATAAAGAAAATGATGAAAATGGAACTTGTCAAGCGCATATGCATTACATTGTGGCTATTATTGATGAACTTGCCGATTTAATGCTCGTAGCAAGTAAAGAAGTCGAAGAAAGTATCATGCGAATAACGCAGTTAGCAAGAGCTGCTGGTATTCATTTAATTGTTGCGACTCAAAGACCATCAACTGATGTAATTACCGGTGTTGTTAAATCTAATATTCCATCCCGAATTAGTTTTGCTGTTGCTTCTAATATCGATTCACGAACAATATTGGATTCGCCAGGTGCTGAAAAACTATTAGGTAAAGGAGATATGCTTTACTTACCAATGGGAGAAAATCATCCAATTCGGATTCAAGGTTGTTTCATTTCTGATGATGAAATTAGAAGAGTTATTGATGCTGTTTGTAAAGAACAAGTTGCTCAATATGATGAGGCATTAGTTAAATTAAATGAAGCCTCGGTAAGTGAATTACAAGGAGAAAGTGATGATTATGATGAACCAATGTATGATGAAATTGTTGAGTTTGCATATCAAACTGGCAAAATAAGTGCTTCCTTAATTCAAAGAAGGTTTCGCTTTGGTTATAATCGTGCCGCAAGGGTAATTGATTTATTAGAAAAAAGAGGAATTGTGGGACCAGCAAATGGTTCTAAACCTCGGGATGTTATAATGCCCAATAGCGATGAAGAAGAATAAGCTAGAAAAAGAAACTTTCTGGTTTTTTCTTGCAATTTAACTAATCTAAGCGTATTATACAACCAAAGAAAGAAGAGAGAAAAATGAACAAAAATTATTCAATCAAAAAAAGAATGTTTAATAAAGTTGTCTTAGTTGATAAACTTGGAAAAGAAAAAGTAGTTATTGGTAACCAAAAAGACTTTTTAAAATATGAAGTTTTAAATGATGATAATGTTTATATTATAACTAAAGAATTAGATTTAACTGGCCAAAAACAAACAGTTATTAGTTTTTATGATTTTTCGAATCTAACTCCTTATGTAAATAAATATTATGTGGTTGACAAAATAGAGCAAATGGGGGATTTATTTGTCCTTTATTTTCAAGATCAAGTTGTTATCTATAATTGGTTAACAAAACAAGAAATAAGTGGATATTATCAAAATGTTCGTTTAGTCGGTGATTATTTAGTGGCAGACGAAATTTTGAGCTTAAAAGATAGCTATTTAAGCGACAAAATAACTAATATTTATAAACTTAACAATTTACAATTCATTGGCTTATACAGCGAGTTACAAGGTGAGTTTATAATGAAGGATCAAGAAACTGACGAAAGACAATTTAAAGAAGAAGTTTGTCTAAAAGAAATGGAAAAGTTATCTATCCAAGCCGATTTAAAAAAGGAGGAAGCTTTCCAAAGAGTTTTAAGGGCGAAGTTTTAAAAATAAAAATCCGAAATATCAGGTGTCCAAAAATTTTCCTTGATAAAAATAAAACTTCTAATCCTCAAAATAAATAAGGGAAACTAGAAGTTTTTTTATGCCG
>CANQRX010000067.1 GCA_947626425.1 uncultured Bacilli bacterium
CTTCAACTAGGAATAAATTTTCCAAGTTTTGCAAAATAATTAAAGATTAAAAATAATTGTTTATGGGGTTAAATCATGGTATACTTTATTTACAATAGGTGAGAATATGAGTAATGAAGAATATATAAAAACTCTAGTTAATAAATATCCCAATTTCCAAGGATTATCATGTCATTATGATACTCTTACTTTAGATGACCAAAAAATTGTAATATCTTCTTTAATTTTAGAACAAATTATTTCTGGTAATGAATACTTAAATTCGCGGTTACCAATGCTTAGGCCTCAAGAACTTTTTGATATTATTACTTGTTATACATATTTGCCAAAAATAAGTAGTGAAAATCCAGAAACAAATTTAGATATTCAAATTAAAAGTATGCGAGCTTTAACTCGAGTAGAAGGGGGAATAGTTAAAAATTATTTATATTATATGGATGAATATGATGTACCTCATTTAACTCAAAATGAAAATGCTTTTTTAGTAGCTAATAATTATCAAACAATCACTTCGACATATCAAAATTATCCAACAATGAAACAGTTAGTTAAAGACATTCCTTCTTTTATTAATTTAGATGAATACCAATTTTATTTAACCAAACAAGAACTTTTAACTGATGAAGAAAGACTTAGGGTTTATAACTTTGAAAAAATGATGTTTACTTTATATCAAAATCAAAAATATTTAAATCATTCTTTGCATACATTTATTCAAAAATATCTTGATTTAATAAATCAATTAGAAGTTAAAAGCGATAAAAGCATTGAAGCTATTGATGCTCTAGCGAGGTTTCATGAATTACAAAACAATAGTAAAGAAGAAAAAGATAAATCATTTCAACGGCAATTAAAACCTGTTAGTAATAAAGAAGGTTACTTAAATGGTATTGTCTTAATTGTTATTGTTTGTGGTGTTGGTTTAGCACTAGCTATTTTATTTTTATTAAATAAGTAGTTCAAGTGCTTTTTTTAATGAAATCCTATGCCAAATTTTTTTGCAAATGCAAAGAATTTCGGCATGAAAAGGTTGACGGCTGAAATAAAAAATTATAAAATTTTCTTAGAAAGAAGGGTAACTATGGAAATAAAGCGAGATTATTATTTAGAACAATTAAAAACTAGAGAAAACAATAGTTTAATTAAAGTTATAACAGGTCTTAAAAGATGCGGCAAGTCATATTTACTGTTTAATTTATTTTATAATTATTTAATCGAAAAAGGAATTAATAAATCGCATATTATAACGATTGCTTTAGATGATTTAACTAATGAAAAATTAAGAGATCCATATGAAATGCTTAATTATTTAAAAAGCAGTATTAAAGATGATGAACTACACTATATATTTTTAGATGAAATTCAGTATCTAAATCGGTTTGAGGAAGTTTTAAATAGTTTATTGCATATAAAAAATGTTGATGTTTATGTGACTGGAAGTAATTCGAAATTGTTGTCTAAAGATGTTATTACTCAATTTCGAGGCCGTGGTGATGAAATTAAAGTTTATCCTTTATCATTTAGAGAATTTTTTTCGGTATATGAAGGAAGTGTTGATGAAGCTTGGGATGATTATTTTAATTATGGAGGAATGCCTTTAGTTCTTTTATATAAAAATGACTATCAAAAAGTTGATTATTTGAAGGGCTTATTTGATAAAGTATACATTTCGGATATTTTAGAAAGGTATCATATTAAAAATAAAATAGAACTTGATGAATTATTAAATATTAATCATCCAATATAGGGTCTTTAACTAATCCTTTAAAATTGTCAAAAATATTTTCTAGCACCAAAGGAAATAACATAAGTGATAAAACTATCAATAGATATATTGAATATTTGGAAGATGCCTTTTTAATTAGCAAGGTTGCTCGTTATGATATAAAAGGGAAAAAATATATTAATTCTCCGTATAAATATTATTTTGAAGATATTGGGCTTCGTAATGCAAGATTAAATTTTCGGCAAGTCGAGGAGAATCATGTAATGGAAAATATAATTTACAATGAACTAAAAGTTAGAGGTTTTATAGTGGATATTGGTGTTGTTAATATTTATGATTATGATAAAAATGGCAAACGAATTTTAAAAAATTATGAAGTTGATTTCATTGCGACAAAAGGTAATAATAAATATTATATTCAATCTGCTTTTTCTATTGATAACGTCGATAAATTAGAACAAGAAACTAATTCTCTTAATAATATAAATGACTCATTTAAAAAAATAATAATTATTAGAAATAACATTAAACCAAGAAAAGATGAAAAGGGAATAACAACAATGGGAATTTATAATTTTCTTTTAGATGAAAGAAGTTTAGATTTATAAACTAAAATTTAAGGAGGAATGTTGATGCGAAAGTTAGTTATTTTAAGAGGACCGATGGGATCAGGAAAAAGCACTTTTATAAAGGAAAATGGTTTAGAAATATATACATTAAGTACTGATAATATAAGACTTTTATTTAATTCTTTAGAAATGACTAGTAGTTACCGAGAAGTCATACCGCAGTTTAATAATAAAAAAGTTTGGGATTTACTTTTTTATTTATTAGAAGAAAGAATGAAAAAAGGTGAGTTTACAATTATTGATGCTGTCCATGCTTTTTATGATGAATCTTTAATAAAATATAAAAAATTCGCGGAGAAATATCGTTATAGATTGTATATTTTAGATTTTACAAATATTTCTAAAGAAGAGTTGTATAAAAGAAATTTAAATCGTGAAGAATATAAAATTGTTCCCGAATATGCTATTGATAGAGTTTGTAACGCATTTTCTAGGGTAGTGATACCTTCTTCTTTTCAAATTGTAAAACCGGAAAATTTTAGTGATATAATCAAAAATGTTCCCAAAGATTTTAATAACTTTCAACATATCCATATTTTGGGCGATATTCATGGGTGCTATAGGGCTTTAAAAGAATATTTTGATAAATATAAAATAGAAAAAAATGATGCTTATATATTTGTTGGTGATTATTTTGATCGCGGAGTAGAAAATGCAAATACGTTTAATTACCTTAGAGAACTAATGAAGAATGATAATATGTTTTTTTTAGTTGGTAACCATGAAGATAAATTATATAAATATGCTTGTGATGATGATTTTAAAATGGATTATGATTTAAAAAATACGATAGAAGAGTTTGAAAATAACCATATCAAAAAAAGCGAGATTCGGGGTTTTATTAAATCATTATCGCAGATTGTTTATTTTAAATTTGGTAATAAAGTTTATTTGGTGTCACATGGAGGATTGCCTTATTTTCCTAAACGTTCTTTAGATTTTTATAGTACAAATTCTTTAATTTATGGAGTTTGTGCATATGATGTAAATATTGATAAATTGTACGATGATTTTATGAAGCAAAGTAAGCAAAAAATTTATCAAGTTCATGGCCATCGAAACTACTATAAATTGAAATACAATGTATATCCTTATTCATTAAATCTAGAAGGTGATATAGAACATGGAGGGTCTTTAAGAATTTTAACATTAAATAAAAATGCTAAATCATCTTTAAAAGAAATTAAAAATAAGGTTTATAATCCTAATTTAATTCAAGAAACAAAAGTTTATAATTTGGTAATTGATTTAAGAAAAAATAAATATATTTTTGAAAAACAATTAGATGATAACCTTTCTTCATTTAATTTTTCGAAAGAAGCTTTTTATAATAGAATTTGGGATAATATAACTACGCAAGCAAGAGGACTATTTATTGATGTTAAAAATAGTAAAATAGTAGCTAGAAGCTATAACAAATTTTTTAATATTAATGAAAGAAAAGAAACAAAATTAGAAGAATTAGAAAATCTATTAGTATTTCCTGTTAATTTTTATTTAAAATATAATGGTTTTTTAGGAATATTATCGATTTATAATGATGAATTATTTTTTGCTTCTAAGTCAACAAACACAGGTAATTATGTAAATTATTTTCAAGAAATATTTTTTAAAATTTTTAATGCTAAGCAAATAAAGCAAATTAAAAATAAACTAATTAAAGAAAATTTAACTTTTGTTTTCGAAGTTATTGACCCTGTTAATGATCCACATATTATAAAGTATGACAAAGAAGCAATAATTTTGCTTGATGCAATTAAAAATGATGTTGAATTTTCAAAAATTGATTATTTAGAATTAAAACATTTTGCTGAAGAAATTAATGTTGTAATAAAGGATCAAAGTTATATTGCTCGAAGTTTAAAAGATTTTAAAAAAATTTATGAAGAAATTAGTCAAACCGATTTTAAATACCAAGATAATTATGTGGAAGGTTTTGTAATTGAAGATATGAATAATTTAATGGTTAAATTTAAAACTGCTTACTATAGTGAATGGAAATATTTACGCAATAAGATGGAAAGTGCTATAAAAAATAATAATTATAATTTAAAATGTCAAACTGATTTAGAAAAAAATTTTATGATTTATTTAGAAAATAAATATAAAAATAAAAATGTGGATATTGAATCGGTTAATATAATTGAAGAACGGGAGAAATATTTTCAAACTTCTAATCAGTAGAAAAATGGATTAATTGTTTTCCTAATAGATAAAAAAATAGGGTTACTTTTCCCTATTTATTTAATACTTCGCTATGACTACCAGTTGCAACAAGTAAAAGCACTAAATTATTATTAATGTATTTATATACTAGTAGCCAATCTGGTTTTAAATGGCACTCCATACAATCTCTGTAAGTTTTATCGTTTATTAAATGATGGTTTTTGTATTTTGGCTCTAACTTCTCATAATTTGCTAGTTTTGTTATTATTTCTATTAATAAATTAGTATCTTTACCTTGTTTAACAATATTCTTTAATTGCATTTTAAAAGCACTAGTATAATCTATTCGGCATTTTGTGTTTAAGTTAAAATTAATCATCTAATATAGACCTTAGCATTTCATTCGCATTATTATAGCCCTTTCTTTTGCCATCTTTGTACTCTTTTTCTATAATTACACTTTCTTTCAATGCATTTTCTAACTCATCACTAAATAATGGTGTAGATATTTCAAAAGGTACAGCTTTTCTTTTAATGACTTGTTTTAAAGTCATATTAATTAATGTAGTCATATTTAAACCTAAATCTTTTAAAATTTTTGTAGCTTCTTCTTTGTCTTTTGGGTCAACGTGAACATTTATAATACCATTTGTTAATGTTTCCATATGTAACACCTCTTTTTCTCTGATATCAAGATTATATCATACCTTTTACAAATTATCAATCTGCTATATATACATTAGATAGATAAATAATGGATATATTTATATTATATGTAATTTTAATTTTATGAATCCAAAAAATTTAAAATTAATGTAAAAAAACTTGCTAATATTAAAATAAAACGGATTACTTATAATAATTGTTTAAGTTAAATTAAAGACTTTTAGTTAAAAATTTGTTAAAATTAGGGGGAGTGGTGATGAAAAAATGTTAACTACAAAAATAAAACAGGAGTTAATTGAACAGCGAAAATCAAAATTTAAGGGTAATATTTATCATTATTCGCAAGTTAATTTTGCTTATAATTCTAATAAAATTGAGGGTGGACGGTTAACTGAAGACGAAACGGAAGAAATTTTTGAGACTAATTCTTTTATTCCCAAAAATGATGAGGTTATTAAATTTAATGATTTAACAGAAATGAAGAATCATTTTCGGCTTTTTGATTATTGTTTAAATGTTATTGATGAAGAATTATCTAAAGAAATGATGATTAAGATGAATATGATATTGAAAAGAAATACAACTGATGAAGAAAATCCTCGTTATAATGTTGGTGGATTTAAAATCGTTCCCAATAAAATTGGTCTTATTAATGTTATTAACACATCTAAACCCGAAGATGTAGAAAAAGATATTGATAACTTATTAAGAAAATATCAGCAATTATCTAAAGTGACGATTGAAGATATTATTGATTTTCATTATCAATTCGAACGGATTCATCCTTTTGGGGATGGAAATGGCCGAGTAGGTAGAATGATAATGTTTAAAGAATGTTTAAAAAATGATATTATGCCTTTTATTGTTTTAGACAAAGATAAGCCTTATTATATGCGAGGTTTAAAAAATTATCAAAGTGATAAAATGTTTTTAATAGATACGATAAAACATGAACAAGATTTATATGAGGCCGTAGCTCAAGAAATGTTAACCTTTAAATTAGAAGAAAAGTAATTGTTATCAATTTCGTGGCAGTTTTAATGTGTAATGTCATTAAAGAAGTTTTTAAAAGATTAGAAAGACGATAACATAGATATTAATTTTATTTTAAATTCATTTCTTTTATCTTCTATTATACTTAACATAGTATTAATCTTCTTAATACGATTGTACCATGTCCATATAAATGTCTATATATAAGTTATCTAATCTTACATTTAAATTAATTGTTTCTTTCATACACTAAGAATTAACTAAAGTCGAAGATTAGTCTACATCCTTAAAGGACTACTTATGTGTGCTTAAGCAATTATTACATTTTAACTGGTTCTTATGTTGATTTGATTCTAAGAGTTACTGGAAGTCTGCAACTTTTCCTACCGACTTTGTAGTACACACTCCTTCAAGGTTGAATATTATAAATTAAAATAAATTTTGTTCAAGTTTTTAATTACTATGTGTGCCTTGAATGAAGGGAAAGGATGTAAGATTTTTATGGAAAATAAATTTAATTTAACAAGAGAACAGAATATATTTGTGGCCAAAAGAAATATTGTAGATTATATTTGGAAAAGTGCTAACCTAGAGGGCATTAAGGTTACATATCCGGAAACACAAGCTATATATGACGGGGGAGTTGTTAATGGTTTAACTGTTAATGATGTAATTGCTATCAATAATTTAAAATATTCTTGGCAATTTATATTAGAAAATGAAGGTTTTAATTATGATTTTAATGTGTTATGTCATTTACATAAATTAACTTGTGATAAATTAGTTTTAGACCAAAATTTAGGAAAATTAAGAACTATACTTGTAAATATTGGTGGAACTTCATGGAAACCTGTTTTTCCAATAGAAAGCCAAATTAAAGAAGAATTACAAGAGTTATTAAATCAAGGTGAAAAAACGAAAACGGAAATAGCCATCGAGATAATGTTATGGATTATGAGGCAGCAAATGTTTATTGATGGTAATAAAAGAGTTGCGATGCTATTTGCTAATAAAATAATGATAGATAATGGTTGTGGAATAATAACAATTTCTCAAGAAAATCAACCAACTTTTTTTGAAAAGCTAATTAAATTTTATGAAAGTGGCGATAATTGTGATTTAAAAGAATGGATTTATAAAACAAGTATTGATGGCATTGATTTAAGTAGTAAAGAATAAAGTAGCTGTTGTGTATGTTATAATTAATGTTATAAGCCTGATTAAAAAAGTAAATGTTGTTGGCATTATTTTTTCTTTGGTAAGTTTCAAAAAC
>CANQRX010000068.1 GCA_947626425.1 uncultured Bacilli bacterium
GGGCAAAAGAAACTCCAAACATTCCTATTGCTAGGACAAATAATATTACTGCCCCCCCCCCCAAGTATTTATTAAAACTATTTCTCTTTGCTTCCATTTTTAATTTTCCTTTCTTTTTTATAAACTAATCTTAACTTGGAGTTTACTATAATTATTAAGTCCCTTTTACAAATCTATCCATTTATTATAGTTGTTTAAAAATTACTAAATCTCAATACCAAAACTATGTCTTTAACTTATTAAATTAATTACAATTACTCACAAAGATTTTAGTTAGGCAACCAACCGATCTAGTAGGTGATTAATTTCAATGGAAAAATTACATCAACATTGAAATAACTAATTAGAATATGCAAACAATTTTAACTAGTCTTTGGCGTAGCAATAACTACAATTTTAGCATCAAATTGTTTACTTTGAGTAGATTCATTAAGTGGAGTATTAGCATCAATCCACAATTTTAAAGTATGAGTTTGAGTACCATTTCCAACAATTGTTCCTGTACTCAATCTTTTAGCACTTAAGGCTTTTAAGCTACCACCAAAATTATTATAAACTGAAGAAGCTGTAGCTTGACCTAATATAGCTGCCGAAGTGGAATCATACTGATATTTAACATAATTAGCATCTAAAGTTGAAGTATTCATGATGTTTAAATCTACCTGATAACTTTCCTCCGTTGAACAATTGTTAGTAATTGTAAATGAATATGGTGTTAATTTTGCTGCATCTCCATCTGATATTGGATATTGATTCGATAAATTTATAGCTTTTTTAGAAGTATCATCGGTAAGAGTTAATTTTAAACAACCACTGGTAAATGTATTAGTTGTAGTTTGAGGAACTGATAAGCTCCAAAGGGCAAAAGAAACTCCAAACATTCCTATTGCTAGGACAAATAATATTACTGCCCCCCCCCCCAAGTATTTATTAAAATTATTTTTCTTTGCTTCCATTTTTAAATCTTCCTTTCTTTTTTATTAAATTAATTTTAATTAGGAGTTTTCCGTAATTATTAAGTCCCTTTTACAAATTTAATCCATTTATTATAGTTGTTTAAAAATTAATGTCTTTAATATCAAAATAATGCTTTCACTTAATTAACTAATTAGAATATCTAATCATTTTTAAGTAGTTTTTGGTGTTGCAGTAGCAACAATTTTTGCATCAAATTGTTTATTTTGAGTTGTAGCATCAAGTGGCGTATTATCAGCCATCCACAATCGTAAATAATATGTGACGCTTGCATTTTTTTCTAACGAACTGCTTATTAACGTTCTAGCAGATTTCGCAGTTTGGCTACTACCAAAATTATATACTGTTGAAGAACCAGCACTAGTTAATAACTTTGCAGTTCCACCTGTTGCACTTGTATCAAGTTTATATTTAATATGTTTTTCATCTAAAGTTGAAGTACTCATTACATTTAAATCAACTTTGTAATTTTCTGCAGTTGAACAAGTATTTGTAATTTTAAAAGCATACGCTTTCAAATTCCCAGCATCCGAATCAGTCATAGGATATTGAGAACTTAAACTAATTGCCGGATTAGTAGTAGTACTAGCATCAGTAAGAGTTAAATTTAAACAACCACTTGTAAATGTATTAGTTGTAGTTTGAGGAACCGATAAGCTCCAAAGGGCAAAGGAAACTCCAAACATTCCTATTGCTATAACAAATAAAATTATTGCCCCCCCCCCAGGTACTTATATAAATTATTTTTCTTTGCTTCCATTTTTAAATCTTCCTTTCTTTTGTATTAAATTAATTTTAACTAGGAGTTTTCCGTAATTATTAAGTCCCTTTTACAAATCTATTCATTTATTATAGTTGTTTAAAAATCCCAATACCAAAATGCTGCTTTATATATACTTTTAAACTAATTGCAGTTATAAATAATGTTTTATCTAGATAACTAACCAATCTTGATGTTGGTTATGGTGATTATCAATTCAATAGAAAAAATCCATCAATATTGAATAACTAATTAGAATAAGTAAGTAATATTATGCCTTAGGTGTAGCAGTTACAACAATTTTAGCTTCAAATTTTTTGTTTTGAGTAGATTCAGTAAGTGGAGTACTATCAGCCATCCATAATTTTAAAGTGTGCGATACACTCTTGCCACCATCAATTGTTCCTGTACCCAATCTTTTAGCACTTGTAGCAGTTAGACTACCACTAAAGTTTTTATAAGGAGTAGAATCAGTAGCAGTTTTTAATATAGTTGCTGCACCACTATCATACTTATATTTAACATAATCTGCAGCCAAAGCCGAAGTAGACATAATATCTAAATCCACCTGATAATTTTCTGTAGTTGAACAAGTATTTTGTATACTAAACGTGTAAGGTGTTAAACTATCAGCTGCTGAATCTGATATTGGATATTGTGTACCCAAACTAATTGCTGAATTACTCGTATCAGTAAGCGTTAATTTTAAACAACCACTGGTAAATGTATTAGTTGTAGTTTGGGGAACTGATAAGCTCCAAAGGGCAAAGGAAACTCCAAACATTCCTATTGCTATAACAAATAATATTACTGCCCCCCCCCCCAAGTACTTATATAAATTATTTTTCTTTGCTTCCATTTTTAAATCTTCCTTTCTTTTGTAATAAATTAATCTTAACTTGGAGTTTTCCATAATTACTAAATTCCTTTTATAAATTTAATCATTTGTTGTAGTTGTTTAAATAATATTAGCTTACAAAACATTTTTCATATTTATTTTGGTGTTGCTGTAACAACAATTTTAGCATCAAATTTTTTATTTTGAGTAGAAGCATTAAGCGGAGTATTATCAGCCATCCATAGTCTTAAATAATATGTATTAGTTGCACTTCCGTTTATTGAACTACTTAATAATGTTTTAGCTGAACTAGCAGTTAAACTACTACCAAAATTACTATATGGTGTTGATGCAGTCGCGTCTTTTAAAAGTTTAGCTGTTCCACCTGTTGCAGTTGTATCAATTTTATATTTAATGTAATCAGCACTTAAAGTTGAAGTACTCATTACATTTAAATCAATTTTAAAATTTTCTGCTGTTGAGCAGCCATTTGTAATTTTAAATGCATATGCTTTTAAACTTGCTGCAGTCGTATCAGTTATAGGATATTGAGCACTTAAATTAATTGCTGGATTAGCTGTAGTGTCAGCATCTGCATATGTCAATTTTAAACAACCACTGGTTAATGTGTTAGTTGTAGTTTGAGGAACTGATAAGCTCCAAAGGGCAAAGGAAACTCCAAACATTCCTATTGCTATAACAAATAATATTGCTGCCCCCCCCCCAGTACTTATTTAAACCATTTTTCTTTACTTCCATTTTTAATCTTCCTTTCTTTTTAATAAATTAATCTTAACTAGGAGTTGCCGAAACAACTAATTTTCCTTTAAATGTTTTGCTTTGTGTGGATTCACTAAGTGGTGTTTCAGAATCTACCCATAATTTTAAAGTAAAAGTTTCTGAACCACTCGCAGCAATTGTTCCACTCCCTAACTGCTTAGAAGTTGTAGCATTTGTCCCATCAGTATAAGCATAAGGAGATACTGTCGTAGCTTCACCTAAAATTGCAGGTTCACTAGTTCCAAACTGATATTTTACATTACCTAAAGGGAAATTCGTATCTGATAAAATATCTAAATTTACCTGATATTTTGCAGCACTATCACAAGTGTTTTGTACTTTTAGAGTTAATGGATTTAACTGCTTACCCGCCGTATCAGTAATGGGTACAGCCCCAGTTAAATTAATCGCCCCCGTTTCAGAAGCTTTGGCTATAGACAAACAACCCGTCGTAATAACATTTTCATCTGTTTGTTCCAAATTAACACTCCAATAAGCAAAACTTATCCCTATTACGGAAATAGCCACAAAAATCAAAACAGCCAAACCATAGTATACAATATGAGAATCTTTTTTTTCATCCATCCAAATTCCTCCTATCCTTATAAAACATTATAACAAAAATTTTAAAATTTCTGCAATAATTTACCTTCTTTTTAATAATATTTACATTAATTAGACTACATATTCCACTTCCATTTGGTAATTTCATCCATATCGTAACCGTATTCACCAATAAATTTCTCATGTTTTTCTAACATTTCTAAACAATGATTTTTTAATTTTTCAGTATCAAACTCTTTTAAATATTCAATTGCTAAAAGTGTTAAATTATAACGATCCATTTTATTTTGAACGCGCATATCAAATGGTGTTGTAATTGTCCCCTCTTCAATATAGCCTCGAACATGAAGATTTTGATTGGTTCTTTTGTATGTTAATTCATGAATTAAATTAGGATATCCATGAAAAGCAAAAATAATTGGTTTATTCATTGTAAAAATATAATTGTATTCAGAATCAGTTAAACCATGTGGGTGAACGGTATTGGGTTGCAATTTCATTAAATCAACAACATTGACAACTCTTATTTTTAAATTGGGAATGTATTTTCTTAATAAAGAATTACAAGCCATTATTTCTAAAGTTGGGGTATCGCCCGCGCAAGCAAGAACAATGTCTGGTTTTAAATCATAATCATTACTTGCAAAATTCCAAATGCTTATTCCTTTTTCGGTATGAATTTTGGCTTGATTTAAACTTAACCATTGAGGACGAGGATGTTTACTTGCCACAATGACATTAACATAATTTTTGGTTTGTAAAACATGGTTCATTGTATAAAGTAAAGTATTCGTATCACACGGTAAATAAATTCTGACGATACTTGCTTTTTTAGTCATTACATGATTTAAAAATCCCGGATCTTGATGCGTATAACCATTATGATCTTGTTGCCAACAATGACTACTTAACAAAATATTTAATGAGGAAATTGGTTTACGAAAATTTAATTCTTTACTTACTTTTATCCATTTCGCATGTTGACTAACCATCGAATCAATAATTCTTGAAAAAGATTCATAAGTGTGAAATATGCCATGGCGACCAGTTAATATATATCCTTCTAACCAACCCTCGCACATATGTTCCGATAAAAAGGAATCTAAAATTCTTCCATCTTTACTTAAAAATTCATCATTTAATTGCATTTTAGCATTCCATTGCCGATTAGTTTTTTCAAAAACCGCATTTAACCGGTTTGATAAAGCTTCATCAGGACCAAAAATTCGAAAATTGCGATTTTCCTTATTTAAATCAATAACATCTCTTAAGTATTTTCCTAAATTACGCATATCTTCGCCATTTTTAGCACCAGGAGCTGTCACATTAATCGCATATTTTTTTAAATCTGGCAAAATTAAATCTTTTAAAATTTGGCCCCCATTTGCATTTGGATTAGCACTCATTTTCGAAAAACCTTCCGGAACTAAAGACGCATATTCTTTTTTCAAAACCCCATCTTTATCAAACAATTCATTAGGTCGATAACTAAGTAGCCAATCTTCTAAATTTTTTAAACTTTCAGGGTGGTCTTTCGTAACTTCAATTGGAATTTGATGAGCCCTAAAAGACCCTTCAATCGCTTTTCCATCAATTTTTTTAGGTCCGGTCCAACCTTTAGGAGTTTTCAAAATAATCATTGGCCAAAAAGGACGTTCCAGATTATTATTTTCCCTCGCTAATTTTTGAATTTCCTTAATTTTTGTAATAACTTCATCCATTACATGAGCCATTTGATCATTTAAAATATCTAAGTTGTCGCCCTCAATAATATACGGAGCCCAACCATAGCCTTTAAATAATGATAATAACTCTTCTTCTGATATTCTTGCCAAAATCGTGGGATTAGCTATTTTATAACCATTTAAATTTAAAATTGGTAAAACTGCTCCATCCGTCTTAGGATTTAAAAACTTATTCGCATGCCAACTTGTTGCAAGAGGACCGGTTTCAGCTTCCCCATCTCCAACAATTACAGTACAAATTAAACTAGGATTATCAAAAACGGCTCCAAAAGCATGAGCTAAACTATAACCTAATTCCCCACCTTCATGGATACTTCCAGGAACTTCTGGCGCAACATGAGAAGATGTTCCTTTAGGAAAACTAAAGCGCTTCATAAATTTAGTTAAACCCTCTTCATCCATTGTAATTTCTGGATAAATAGCAGAATAAGTTCCTTCTAAATACGCATTAGCCATTGCCGATTGCCCAGAATGTCCCGGTCCACTAATCCACATCATATTTAAATCGTATTTTTTAATAACCCGATTACAATGTGCATAACAAAAATTTTGAGCTGGAGCACTTCCCCAATGCCCAACTAATTTAGATTTTATATCCGTAAAACTTAAAGGTCTTTTTAACAAAGCATTATCTTTTAAATATAAACAAGCGGCCGAAATATAGTTAGTTGCTCTTATATAACCATCCAATTGCTTAGCTTCCTCATTAGTTAAATAATTTTTCATACAATCCCTCTATTCTTAAATCTAGTATATAATATTTTTCATCTAAAAAACAGACTGAAATTAAAAAAAAGAAAAATTTAATCCGTTTTTCTTCCTAATTTTAACCTAAATTGATTGTCTATAGAATGAGTTTGTTTTAATTCCAATAAAGATTTTTTTTCATCTAATAATTGTTGTTGCTTTTGATATTTTTTATAAGCTAAATACACTTGCTGATACTTTTCATAATGCCATGACTCTAAAATTGCTTTTTTTAAAATATCCTCTAATCCTAAAAATTCTTTAAAATCGTTATTCCAAAAACAATTAATTTCCTTATCATTAACCACAATATAATTTTCTTCATTAAATAGTTCATCTGCCGAATCTTGAATATTTTTCAAAGTTTCTTTAGACCTTATTAAAGAATTTTCTAAACCAATTTTAAATTTTAAGTTATAAACATTGGCATAAAAAATATTATAGGTCATTTGGAAGTTAATATAAGCTGTTTTTGTTAAAAGCCGATCATCATTCGAAATTGAATCAAAAATCATTTGATAAATTGCATCTATATCAATAATATGAAAATAAATTTGAGTCAAAATTTCACTAGTTTCTTTTTGAAAAAAGTATTTATAACGTACACGTTCTAGCTCATTTTTCATAGTTTGATAATTTTTATCAAAACATTTTTGAATCAAGTGAACTTTATGATATTTTTCTTGAAATTTTTGTTTTTTCTTAAAATATTCCTTATCTAATATTTTTAGGAGTTGATTTTGTTCTTCTACCATTTTTTCAATTGAATTTAATTGTTCTTTACTTATCCAAATATTTTCTTTCAATATGTCCCACCTCTTTCTGTTTAAATATATGGTAAGATGAAAAAAAATCTCATTTTTTTAGAGATTCTATAAATTTTCAAAATGGTCGAGAAGACAGGATTTGAACCTGCAACCCCTTGGTCCCAAACCAAGTGCACTACCAAATTGTGCTACTT
>CANQRX010000069.1 GCA_947626425.1 uncultured Bacilli bacterium
ATTTATATCAAGATTTTCATCTTAATATCTTTTTCAAACGGTGTTGCCTATTTTCCATAAAACTTTTCACACTATCCTTAAACTTATTATACTATCCAACTAATTAAAAAACAAATTTCTTTTCCTAAACCAATCTATTACTCAAGTTATTTAAAAAAGTTCCTAAAAAATAAAATAGAATATTCAGCAATGATAGAAAGTCTAAATTTTGATAGCGAAATTAGTAATGAGGATATTGCAGCCTATGTAAAATTAATTTTTGACTTGAATAAGAAATTATTTAATCCTTTATCGAGTGTTCCTTAAAAAAAGATGTAACATTCAAAAATCTCTCCCCGCAAAAGGGATATTTTTTTATTAACAATTAATTTTAAAGATTAATCTTTAATTCCAAACCAGTTTTGGTTAAAAATTCTTCTTTCATTTTTAAAGTATTTTCATTATTTTCTTTTAATTTTATTTCGACTTTATTATTTATTAAAGATGGATTTTTTAATTTTTCTTGTTGATATTTTTGTAATAACAATTCTAATTCTTGAAAAATCATATGCATGTTAGCTACTTTGTTTAACCCAATGCTCCAACCTGTAGCCTTTTCTAATTCTGTTAGATCGTCTAAGTATTTACAAGCTATTTCATAAGTTATAAACGATAAAATAACCTGTCCATTTTTAAAACTCTTTTTATAAGGTTTATCATCTTTATTTTGAAAAAAGTTATCAATATAGCTTACAGCCACGTTTTGTTCTAACTTTTCTCCAGTTAAATTAGTAGTTAAAATTGGTTTTTTAACATTTTTTCGAGGTACTAAAACTAACTCAACATGATAACCAATAGCTTTTTCAATTTCTTGTCTTTTTTCTTCATCAAATTCATAAACTCGAATTTTAAATTCATCCAAATCTGGTAAATAAGATATTTTATCCACATTTTCAGGTTTTAAAATTTTATTTATAACTGTTGAACAAGCAAAATTATTAACATTATCATTTTTTTCAACAGTAATTCCTGTCTCGTTATAAATTTTCTCACATATTTTATCGAATTCTTCGCCAATTGTTTTAGGAAATTCAAATGTTAAAACAACTCTTTTTTCAGCTAAAAAGTAACTTATTTTTTGATAATTAAAATCTTGAAAATTAGTCAAAATTATTTGTTCTATTTCTTGGGCCGTCATTTCTTTATTAGTAATGCTTTCAAGTTCTAATTCATCAGTTATTTTAAACAAAAAATAACGCCGTTTGTCTTGGGTAAAATAAGGACTATCAATTAATTTTTTAGTAAATTCTTCAACGATTGAATCAGTCGGATTTTCTCCATAATAAATGTATGCTAAATCTTCTTTAGTAAAAAAGATATAACCATAATTGTCTTTGATAAAATCATAAAAATCACTCATTTCTCCATCTTTTGCATAAAGGTATTTTAATTCATGATTTATTTGTTTTCGAGGATTTTTAATTGTGAATGTTAGTAATTGCCCAACTAAAGGAACATAAATATCGCTATTAAGTTCTTTCGTTAATTCTTGGGCAAAACTTTCGATAATGCTTTCTTCCCCATGCCCTAAAATAATCTTTCGGGAGTTTAAATTGGTAAAAAGTTGTTTCATTTCTTGTTTATCAGCATGAGCCGATAAGCCAACTTGTTTTATTTGACAATTTACAGGATAAACTTTGCCATTTAATGAAATTTTCCGATTTTGGGCTTCTTCTTCTAAAAGATTTAAAAGGATTGCTCCATTTGCTTCCTCGTCTTGATAACCAGTTAAAATAATAGCATTTTTTTCATTAGAAACAATTGAAGTTGCGTAGTATTCACTCATCCCTCCCGATAACATACCGCTTGAAGCAACAATAATACAAGATTCAGTTGAATTTAATAATTTTTCTCGTTCTTCTTTAGTATCAATGCGAATGATATTATCGTTATAAAAAACTTCTTGTCCTTTTAAAATTCGCTTGCCTAAACTTTCTTTTAAAAATAACGGATTATTTAAGAAAACCGAATTAATATTTTTAACCATGCCATCCACATAAACTTTTGCTTGAGGTAATTGTTTTTTATTAAAAGCTTTTTTTAAAATTAATAAAACTTCCTGACTACGACCTAAGGCAAAAACCGGAATTAAGACTTTACCCCCTTGATTAATTATTTCTTTAACATATTCCACAAGTTTTAATTCTTCGCTTTCCCGATTCGCATGAAGGCGATTACCATAAGTGGCTTCACTAATAATTACATCGGGTCTTAATTTGGGAATAGATAAACCACTAACTGTATGTTGATTAAATAAAGAATAATCACCAGTATAAAAAACACTTCCCTCTTTAGCTTGAAAATAAATACAACTAGCTCCAGCGATATGTCCAGCCATATAAAAGGTAAACGATAATGTTGGTGTTAATTTATAATTTTTTTGATAAGGAACTAGCCTTACCCGCTTAAACATATTTAAAACATCATCTTCTTGAAATATTGGAATTTCTCCTTCTTGATAAGCCATTATTTTTAAAGAATCATATAATAAAACTCTAGCTAATTCTAAAGTCATTCGATTCATATAAATCAACGCATTTGGAAACTCTTTACTAATTAAAGGCAAAGAACCAATGTGATCCATGTGGGCATGAGAAATAACAATCGCATCAATTCCGCCAATTTCTTTAATTGAATCAAAATCTGGTAATCGATCTTTATTTTTTTTCTGTCTAATTCCACAATCAAGTAAAACACGATAACCATCTAATTCCATTAAAATTGAACTAGCTCCAACTTCATTGGCCCCACCTAAGTATACTAATTTCATTATCTAAAACTCCTTTTTCATATTAAAAATTATAATCGATTAATGTTTTTCTAGCAAGAAAATTAATTAAAAAAAAGACTTAAAGCTTAACATTTAAAAAAGATGATTAAATTACCAACAATCATCTTTCTATTATAATAATACATTATGATAAATATCCGTTACATCATCAATTTCATCAAGCATTTTATATAACTTATTAAAAGTTTCTAAATCTTCACCTGTCAAAGTTACCTTATCTTTAGCAAACATCCCTACTTCATCTAATTCATAGTCAATTTCTCCTAAATTTTTTTCTAAGATATCTTTAACTTTATTTTGATCAGATGGATTAACGCTTATTATAACTTCTCCATCTTCACTTTCAAAATCAATTGGTTCAATTCCTTCTTCTAAAAGTAAATTAAATATTTTTTCTTCATCATCATATTTAAAACTAATAACTCCTAAATAATCATAATTATAAGAAACGGAATTAGTAACCCCTAAACTTTTATGAACTTTATTAAAAGCAGCTCTAACCATCCCCACTGTTCGATTAACATTATCGGTAAGAGTTCTAATTATTAAAGTTGAAGCTCCAGGGCCAAAGCCTTCATATGTTACAACTTCATAATCTTCGCCTCCTGCGCCTTTAGCCTTATCAATTGCCCTTTTAATAATATCTTGAGGAACTTGTTCCTTTTTAGCCTTGTCAACCATTCTCTTTAAGGCAATATTACTTTCGATTTCCGGAGCACCCTTTTTAGCAGCCAAATAAATTTCCTTGGCATAATTAGAATATAACTTTGCTTTAACAGCTCCATTTTTTTGAATACTTGCTTTCCGCACCTCATAAGCTCGTCCAAATAATTGTAAATTTAATTTCATAGTAAAACCTCCTTCAAAATTTAAGCAATCAAATTTATAATAATTAATAAAACAATCCCTACTATCATACCATAAAAAACTTCTTTGTGTTTTTTATATTGAAAAATTTCTTTTAATAATTCAAATAAAGCAATATACAAAATCATTCCTAATGATAAACATAGTAAGAAAAGTAAAGTCATTCCTGTAAATTGAATTTTTAAAATTGCTAAAAGGATTGCCCCTAAAAAACTAGATAGAATTAAAAAAGTAAAAAGAATATTTTCTGTTTTTTGTTTTTTCTTTTGACTTTCTAAACCAGAAGCAATTTCAATACCCAAAGGCAAATTATGAAGTCCGACTCCTAACGAAAACAAAAATCCTAATCCCATATTTTCAACAGTTAATAAATATATTGACATTCCTTCAATTAAATTATGTAAAATTAACGACAATGAAAGAACAAAACCAATATGAAATAAATGACTTTGATGCTCTTTTTTATTAAGTTCATGTTCTCTATGATCATGGTGATGACTAGGAACAAACTTATCCATCAACTTTAAAGTTAAAAAACCTATTGTAATAAAAAGAACAGCATAAAAAACTTTATTAAAACTATTACTAGAAAGTGAATCCATAACTTCAAAAACTTCGGGCATTAAATCTAAAAAAATTAAACCAATCATTACTACAAAAGCCATACTAATAGAAAAAATCGATAAAGATTTTCGATTTTTAGTAAACTGCACAATAGTAAAACCTATAATAAAGAAAAATCCCGACAACAAGGAAAATAATATTGCAAGCAAGCTCATCATATCACCTATTACGTTTCCTTAGTTGGGTATGCTTCTAAAGATAACTTCCCACTGAATGAGCCATTAGTTAAATATGCTTGATTAACATTCGCATTATTTTCAAGCCAAACATAAAAAGTCAAATCTTCTTTTACTCCCTTAGCTAAAGTCCGTGCAGCAGCATCACTAATTATTTCCATCGTAAAAGATGCTACATCAGTAGCAGTTGTTCCTTCCGTTACATTAGGTACTGCCTTTGAAAAATCACCAGAAGCTATTTGTTCTGTCCCTTTCACTAATTTCCATTTAAAATATTGACTACATAAATTTTTAGTAATTGACCCTTCAACAATTTTTAAAGTATACTTTGCACTTACTGTTGATGTACTTTGATTTTGAACATCAAAAGTAATTTTTTTGGCCGCTGTATCAACATCTTTAGCTTCAATCAAATTCATCTTATCGGCACTTATAACATTCGCACTTGTTAAGGTTGAAGTTACGCTAAACTTTGCTGCTGCATCATTAGTTACTTCAGCTGTGCCTTTAAAATTAATACTAAAATAGGCATAAGAAAGACTCATTGTAATAATTACTAAAGAAGAAACTAAAACAATGATTGAAATAAATAATTTTTTATTTGCTTTTGCTTGATTAATATCTAAATTTTCATTCATAATATCCACCTTTTTTTCTTTTATTATACAAAACATTTTCTTTTAATACAACTCATTTTTCATCTGGTTCAAATGACACAACTTCAAATTTTTTTTCATTTTGAATTAAAATTAATGTCCCCTTACTATCATAATTTAAATCATTTTCGTATTGCCAAGATAGCTCGATTTCATAGCTTTTAACTTCACTTTCATCAGGTAACGAATATGTACCTTCTTTTAAATCTATAATTTCAACTTTATTTACAGTTGGCAATTTTTGAGATCGTTTATTATCAAGATTATTAACTACATTTTTATAAATTGTATCCATTGCCACCGATTTAAACGATTCTCTTGCAGGTTCATAAACATATTCTAAACCACCAACATCGTATTTACTTATTTTATTAGAAATAGTATACAAATCAGTAATAAATAACTGACTAACAAGTTTAATATATTCTTCTACAGAATGTTCAGGATTATTTAACAAATCTTGAAGTTGCTGAAATCCTTCTTTAAAATACTCAGTATCTCGGTCTTCTAAAGTATAACCATACTCCGTTATTTCATTAGTTACTTTAACTTCTTGAACATACGGATTTTCCTCTTGTTTTTTGCTTTTTAAAACGAAGAAAACTCCTCCTCCGACTACCAGAGCAATTATTAAAATAACAATCAAAACAATTTTAGTCTTTTTTTTCACTTAGGCTATCATCTCAATTCTATTTTTAATTTACTCAATTATATCATTATTATAAAAAGTTAGCAATTGCTTTATGGTTAGTATTTTTATAATTTCCAAAAAGGATATTTTTTTATTTAAAACGGTTTTTATTTTTCCGACAAAGCCTTTCAACTTCATATTTTTCTTCACACTCATCTTGATGATTGGTATTCAAAATTGGACAGTTCACTTCCGCGACTTTATACATTTTATCAGTAAAAACAAATTGTTCATAGCATATTGAACTAAAATAATCTTGATTAAAAAAAATCGTAGCCGAAAGAAAACCTGGTAAAACATGCTCCATTACTCCTGAAAGTGGTGGCAAATTAATTTTAACAATATTTTGCCGAATTAAATTTTTAGCTTGATGGGAATGACCTGCCAAAACTAAACCATTATGAATTGTTTCACACGATAATTTAGAAATAGGATGGGTTACATATAAAATATCTTTTTTAATACTTAACTTACCAGTCCCAAAACCTAGTGAAACCAAATCTTGACGATGCATTTCTAAAACTTGACTAATATTAATTCCCATTTTTTCTAAAAGTGTATAATCATGATTGCCTAAACAAAGAAAGTTTAAAATACTTTTATCAAAAGGATAATTTTTTAATAAATAAGTAATTTGATCTTCAGGATTAATAAATTTACCACCATGTTCACTTATCCCTTCCACTAAATCGCCACCATGAATTATAAGATGAATATCATTTTTTATACAGTATTCATAAACAAAATTTAATAAATCTATTCGGTCTTTCGTATGTCCAAAATGGGTATCTGATATAAAAACTGCTTTTAACTTTTGATCTTTTTGCCGGGTTATTAAAGTAGGTTGAATATTTTCTAAATTTTTATTTAAAGAATACCTTATATTACCGTCCCAAAAATACTTTTTTTGAAAAAGATAACCACGAAATTTTAACATTTCTAACCGATTAAATATTTGTTGATTAGATAGACCAACTTGTTCAGAAATTTCATTAATACTTTGACCCTCTTTAATTAAATCCAAAATTAATTTATTTTTCTCACTCATACTACACCTTCTTTTAAAAAGTTATTCTAGCATAAATTATAAAAAAGAAAAGCAAAATACTTAATTTTAAGTAGAAAATTACCGTTTTTTATAATATAATTATTTTGTTGCTGGAATAGCTCAGTTGGTAGAGCACTTCACTCGTAATGAAGGGGTCACAGGTTCAAGTCCTGCTTTCAGC
>CANQRX010000070.1 GCA_947626425.1 uncultured Bacilli bacterium
TTTTAATTGCAATTTATATATTATTAGTAACAATTGTTAAAAAAATATATATAAAAAGATACAAAGAATGGTTATAAATAAAAGCAGAACAAATTACAATTTGTGTGAGTAAGATTATCAAGTAAAATTGATAGTCTTTTTTATATTAAAGTTGTTCGGAAACTAACTTAAGCTCTATCAATATTGTAGAAACCACAAAGTAATACAGCAAATTTAGCAAAATTGAATAAGTTATTTCTAAATTTCGTAGATAACATTTTGAATCTTTTAATCCAACCATTTGTATGTTCAATAAAAATTCTATCTTTTGCTAATTCTTTATTTTCTTTTATTTCTTCTTCTGTTAACTTGTGGTATTTAGAATTTTTATGAGGAATCCTACTATTTGGATGAAATTTATCCATACCAAGGTATCCTAAATCAACTTCATTTGCTACATTTTCTGGTGTTCCTTCAAACGTTCTTTTCCATAGATGAAAATCATGTTCTGCTCCTGGTCAATCTCTATTTCATAAATAAAACCTCCCTTAAACTATTAAAAATTAACCTATCTAAATAAAGAGAAAAATGCTAAAATAACATAGTCTATTATTTAGACAGGTTTTTATGGATGAATACTATTTTACTTTTGTTTGAAGTTTGTGTTAGTAAAATAAGTATTCTTTTTCTTTAGAGCATAAAAAACCACCTCACTTTTGAGAGTTATTTTTAACATATAGAAAATATACTTAACAAAATATATTAGTGATTTATTTGGACAATTAAAAGCAACTGTTAAAAATAATAAATTTATAAAAATTCAAATAAATTATTGGACAAGTTATTGCAACATTTATTGGACATGTAAGTGCAACTACTTTATTAATAATTGTATTTACTTGTCTAATTAAGAAGTTTAAAATTATTTGCAATATCTTGTTGAGTGTTGTATACTTCAGACATATAAATGACCTCTTTCTATTATTTATATTTTTGATTATATCAAAAAAGGTCATTTATATCAATTTTAAGAAACAAACGAATATCAGTGGTATATTTGTTTTTTTATACAATTTGAAAAACTGTCCCCCTATAAGCACATTGACGATCAGTTAATTGGCCCCATTGGAGTGCTCTTGTTAAAATAATATTACTTAAAAAAATAATTTTAACTAACACATTCTTTCTAATTGTGATATATTAGGGTTAAGGAGTAGGTGTTATGAATGTTTTAGTTGTAGATGATGAATTATTAATTCGCGATGTGGTAAAAGAATATTTAGAAGTTTATAATTACCAAGTTTATGAAGCAAGTGATGGCTTTGAAGCTATTGAAGAGGTTAAAAATAATGACATAGACCTGATAATTATGGATATCATGATGCCCAAAATGGATGGATATACAGCGGTTAAAGAAATAAAAAAAATTCGGAATATACCGGTGATAATGCTTTCAGCTCGGGCGGATGAATACGATAAATTATTAGGCTTTGAATTAGGAATTGATGATTATGTAACAAAACCTTTTAGTCCTAAAGAATTAGTAGCTAGGGTTAAAGCTGTTTTAAAACGAAGTGACGACAAAGAAATTAATTTTCAGTTTGGCCAATTGGTTTTAATGGACAATGCTCATCAAGTTTTCATAGGAGAAAAAGAAATTGTTTTAACGCCTAAAGAATATGATTTATTAAAATATTTAATTCAAAATCATAATATCGCTTTAACAAGAGAACAACTTTTGACTAAAATTTGGGGATATGATTTTTTTGGCGATGACCGTACCATTGATACACATATTAAAACATTGCGTAAGCACTTAGGTACTTATGGAAAATATATTAAAACAATACGTAAGGTAGGTTATAAATTTGAATATCAAGAGTAAATTTAAAATGTCAAGTATTAACCATAAGACTTTATTATATCTTATTTATTTTAGTATTTTTATTCTTTTATTACTTTGGTTATCCTTAATTGTTTATTTTCGGTATTCGTATGAAAATTACCAAATAAAAACGATGAACAAAATGGCTACTAGTATAAGTGAGCTAGGTGAAGAAAATTTTAAAGAAAATATTGAGGCTATCGCGTATCGAAATGAAGTATGTATTGAGCTTATAACAAAGACAAATAACACTTTTAAATTTAATACGATGATGGTCGGATGTGGTCTTGGTAAAAATAACAGTGATTTAGTCAAACTGCAATATAATTTTATTGAATCGGATATCGATACTGAAGCTTATCGAATTGAAAACATTGAATATAAAACGCAAGCTTATTTATATGCCTTAAAAACAAAATATGGTTCTATTTTTCTATATAGTCCTTTGGAAGATTTAAGTGGGGCGAGTACGGTTTTAAAAAATCAATTAATCTATTTGACTTTTATTGCCATAATTGTGGCTTGTTTAATTTCTTATTTTTTATCACATAAAATAACCGATCCTATTTTAGATATTACGAAAAAAGCAAAGGATTTAGGAAAGGGTAATCATGATATTAATTTTGTTCATTATGGAATAAGTGAAATTGATGATTTAGCCAACGTCTTAGAAAATGCTCAGGTGGAATTAGCTAAAACTGATGAATTACGAAGGGATTTGCTTGCTAATGTTTCGCATGATTTAAAAACGCCTTTAACAATGATTAAAGCTTATGCCGAAATGGTTCGAGATTTATCTTATAAAAGTGATGAAAAAAGAATAACACATTGTAATGTTATTATTCAAGAAACCGAACGTTTAAATATTTTAGTTAATGATATTTTGGTTTTATCAAAAATGCAAGCAAATGCCGAAAGTTTAAAAATTGAAAAGTTTGATTTAATTAAAGAAATTAATGAAATTGTCAAACGTTATGAAATTATTAAAGAAACGGAAGATTATAAATTTATTATTGAAACTCCTAAAAAAGCTATTGTTTATGCCGATAAAAATAAGATAAATCAAGTTATCTATAATCTTGTTAATAACGCGATTAATTATACAGGAAAAGATAAAACCGTTAAAATTGTCGTTAAAGATCAAAAAGATAAATATCAAGTTTTAGTTATCGATAGTGGTAAAGGAATCAAACCAGAAGAAATTTCCTATATTTGGGATAAATACTATAAAAACGATAAAAATCATCAACGAAACGTCGTTGGAACAGGCATTGGTTTATCAATTGTTAAAACGATATTGGAAAAACATAACTTTGAATACGGTGTCAAAAGTGAACAAAAAAAAGGAAGTCAATTTTATTTTTACATTAACAAGAAAAAATAATTTTCCTATCTCTCACATCATCTTCACATAAACTTCATATTAATTAGGTATATTTTAAACATGAAAGGCAAGGTGATAATTTAATAAGCGTAGAATAAAGAACTCTATACAATATTAAAATAACATATAAACTCAAACTCACACTTTTTAGAAGATTTAGTTCTTCTTTTTTTTTATTTTCGATACATAAAAAGCCAAAAATAGTTAATAATAAACTTAGGTGATGAAAATGGAAATAGTAAGTCGTTCCTTAATTATGTTTATAGTTTTATTTATAGTAGTTAAACTGGTGGGAAAAAAACAGCTTAAAAATTTAACCGTTTATGACTACATTGTTAATATAACGATTGGTTCAATTGCCGCCGACACAATTATCAGTGTCGATACCCCTTTATATGATGGCGTTATTGCTTTGTTAGTTTTTGGAATAGTCGCCTATTTTATTTCTTTAATATCTTATAGTAACCACACAATTGAAGAAATAATGGATGGTGAGCCTTTGGTATTGTATGAAAATAATGATTTTAATTATGAAAATTTAGATAATGCCAAATTAAGTGTAGCTAAGGTTTTAGAAAACTGTCGCTTAAAAGGCTGCTTTGATCTTAATGAATTAGATTGTGCTGTTCTAGAGCCTTCTGGAGATATTTCCATTTTATTAAAAGAAAATTGCCAACCCATTACAAGTAATGATTTAAAAAGTACGGTTCAAAAAAATAGTCAAAAACAAACATTAAATCATTTAATTATTGTCGATGGAATTTTAAATGAAGAAGAACTAAGAAAAGCTAAAAAAACAAAAAGTTGGCTTAATAAATATTTAAAAGAAAAAAAACAACAAATAGAAAATATTTCTTTATTAGCAATTGATAAGCATGATAAAGTAACAATTAATTATCGAACTTAAAAGTCACAAAAGTTCTTTTTTCTTCTTCGCTTTAAAAAGTTTTGTGCTATAATTTTAAAGGTGAATGTTTATGGCCTCAGCAAGAATTCATGAAGCAATAGCTTTGGAAGTTAATAAAGATTACAATTTAGATGAATTATTACTAAGAATTGGTACGGTTGCTCCAGATAGTTGGCGAAGTGCTAGTCCCGAAGTTAAAGATAAATATCTTTCTCATTTTTGGAATTTTCGGATTAAAAAGGGAGAAGCTTATGATTATAAAGAATTTTATTTAAAGTATTTTCATCAACTTCAAAATCCAGTTTATTTTGGCTATTTAATTCATTTAATGGCGGACCAATATTGGAAAACTTACATTGATCCTTTGTACAAAATTAATCAAAATGGGAAAATTGGTTATCGCCTAAAAGATGGAAGCTTTTGTATTGACCACAATCGCTTTCGACATAATGAAGGCATAAAATTACAAAAACAGTTGGCCAGTGTTTATCAATTAGGGGCGTTGCCTCATTCTCTTTTAGATTTACCTAATTTTCATTTTGCCATTGATGAACTAAACCTAAATGGTTTATGGGGAACTTTAAACTATATAAACACAAATTTAATGCCTAGTGAAACAAAGGAAAATTTACAAATTTACGATTTAAACGATATCATAAAAAAAATCCATTTAGCAAGCGATTTTATTAAACAAGAATTAAAATCTTTAGAACAATACCGCATGAATTTAAGTGAAACTTTAAAAATTGCCATCAATATTGATTTTTTAAATTATTTTGAAGATGCCCATGATTTTGCCGATTGTTTAGATGAACTTTTAAAAAAAGGTTATTTTGTTACTTTTTTAACATCAAAACCAATTACTTTAAAAAGATCTTTAATGACCTTTTTAGAGGCCAAAAAGCTTCATTACCATTATTTGTGTTTCAGTGGAATAGAGGACTATTTAAATGAGTACCATTTTGATGTATTAATTGATAACAATTTAAGAAATATTACCAATGCAACTAAAGAAGAAATTAAAACAATGTATTTAGGAAGTTCAACTTTTCATTGGCAAGATGTAGCCCCATATTTAGAAACCTTGGATAAACAAAATAATGTTTTAAAAAGAAAAATAGTGTAAAGCTATTTTTTTATTTGGGGTTTTATATATTCCTTAATTTCCCTAATATAACGAGAATCTAATATTAATTCGTTATGTTTAGAAGGGTAATTATTATCAGTTTGATCAAGCAATTGAAGTGGAGTAATTATTTTAGTTGCCCCGTTATAAGAATTAATAGCTTTGCCATTTAAAACCGCCAAAGTATAATCATTCTGATGACTTTCATCTTCAATTAAAGTCGCCCCATCTTTATTTAAAGCTCCAATTAAAGCTTTATAACTTATGGCATATTCAATACCAAATTCTGAATCACAAAAAGAAGTAATATCATCTTTTAAATTTAAAGTAGCAAAAGTTATAAAATTCTTTCTTTTTTGCCCCGCATATTTACTCCAAGAAACAACCAAATATTCTCCACTAGCAAGTTCATTATTCCAAATTTTTTCAGCAATTAAGGCAAGTTTATTAACTCCTTCAAGATTAAAAGTATTATTTTGAATAGTTTTTTTAATAAAATTAATTTCTTCTTCATTTAAATAATGTAAATAGTTATTTAAACATGATCTACAAAAATCAAGCATTTGTTTTTTTCTTAAAGATTGGATATTCATTTTCTGCCTTCTTTCATATTAATAATTATAACGAACTTTTAAAAAAAAGTCATTACCCCTTTCTATAGGAGGACCTTGCGTTTTTCTCTAAATATTTATATAATGAGTTTGGAGGAAACTTATGAAAGAAATACCATATGGAATAATAGATTATAAAGATTTAATTTTAGAAAACTACTATTATATTGATAAAACAATGTATTTAGAAAAACTGGAAAAAGTTAAAAAAACATTGATGTATTTAAGACCAGGAAGGTTTGGAAAAAGTTTATTTACGAGTATGATGTTTTATTATTATGATCTAAATAGTAAAGATTTGTTTGAATCATTATTTAAAGAAACTTATGTATATAGTAATCCCACTAAAAACAAAAATAATTATTATGTCTTAAAGTTTGATTTTTCAGGGATAAGATCAGCAAACAAAAATGAAGATGAATTAGAGACTGAATTTAACTCGAAAATAACAAGTGGAATAAAAAACTTTAATGAACATTATAAAACAGATATAAAACCAACTGGTACAAGTGCTAATCAGATAATTTTAAACTTTTTAACTGATTTTAATTCCTTAAGTTTAGATCATAAACTTTATGTTTTAATTGATGAATATGATAATTTTAAGAATGCTATATTAGAAGGAGATGCAAGACGCTTTAAAAGTGCAGTTGGAAACGAAGGTTTTGTTAAAGCTTTTTATGCTGTATTAAAAGAATATATTGGTTTAGGTATAATTGATCGTTTCTTTGCGACGGGCATCTGTCCAATAACGTTAAATAGTATGACAACTGGTTTTAATATAGCTACTAATATATCAACCGATATTCGTTTTAATAGTATGATTGGTTTAACGCATGATGAGGTAAAAAAATTATTAAAAGATTATGTATTAAAAGAAGATGAAGAAGAAATATATAATGTTATGTTAGAAAACTATGATGGATATTTATTTAATGAAGAAGCAACTGAAAAAGTATTCAATGCAACTTTAGTTATGTATTTATTAAGTAATTATGTTGACTTTAAAAAATTACCAAAGGAAATAATGGATGA
>CANQRX010000071.1 GCA_947626425.1 uncultured Bacilli bacterium
TAAATATTTACTTTTACTTAGGAATAAAATTAAGTGAAAGAGGGTAGTTATCTATGAAAAAAGTTATAATTTTAACTATTTTAATAGGTACTATTTTGGCTCTTTTTATTTATAAAATTACTTATCATGAAGAAATGACCATTTTGGCTTTAGGCGATGGTTTAGCGCGTGGCATGACAGCTTATGATGTGGAAGGATATGGCTATAATGATTACCTGCGAGATTATTTTGAGGAAAAAAGTATTTTAAGAGATTTTATTAAGGATTTTGCAACAAGTGATGAAACTAGTGAATCATTATTGAAGAAAATTAATCAAAATGAAAAATTGTCTTCAACTAATTTAACAATTCAACAAGCAATAAATAAAGCAAAAATAATTACTTTAGGAATAGGAATGGATGAATTAAATAATTTAAAAAAAATTCAATCTAAAAATGTTGATAAGTATTTAGAAAATTTTGAAAAAATAATTAAAAATATTAAAATATATAATAAAAATAAATTATATGTTATTAGTTTATATCCAACAAAAAAGTTGACTAATAATTTAATAAAAGAAATAAATACTTCTTTAGAAAAAATTGCTATAGATAATGATTGCTATTTCATTGATATAAGTGAAATTGACCAAAAAAAAGAATTTTATTTTAATGATAAAAGTTATTACTTAAATTATAAAGGTCATAAATATATAAGTGATTTAATTATAAAAATAAATTAAAAGGTTAATTCATATAATATACTGGGTGTTTGTCATGGAATTAAAATATATAATTAGCTTTTTAATTTTTTCTTTTTTAGTGGTTATTTTAGATACTTATAATATTAAAGCTAATGGTCCTTTGGCAGGTAAAAAGATTGTTATTGATGCGGGCCATGGTGGGGTTGATCCCGGTAGTATTTATGGTAAAGTTTATGAAAAAGATATTAATTTAAAAATAAGTAAAATGTTAAAAGGTAAATTGGAAACTAAAGGAGCTAAGGTTATAATGATTAGGGATGGTGATTATGATTTGGGAACTCCTAAAGCCTTTTTTCGAAAAAAAAGTGACTTTGATCATCGAATTTTAATTATTAATCAAAGTCAGGCCGATTATTATGTTTCGATTCATTTAAATTATTTAGTTGATCAAAAATACTGGGGGCCTCAAGTTTTTTATTCCAATGTTTTAAAAGAAAATCAAGAAATAGCCAATAAAATTCAAGCGTATTTAAATGAGAATCTTGGTAGTGATAGAGAAGTTAAAAAAATTGCGAATACAATTTATATGTACTCAAAATTAAAAGTTAAAGGGGTTTTAGTTGAATGTGGTTTTTTGTCTAATAAAGCGGAAAGAGAAAAACTTTTAAATGAGGATTATTTAGATACCTTTGCAAGCCTTTTGGCGGAGTCTTTTCTCCAAGTTTAAAGTAAAAAATTCTTGATTATTTGAGTAAATTTTGTTAATTATATGTTAATGAAAGTGAGTGTATCATGATGAATGAAAAAGAATGTGAAGAATATTTAAATTTGTTAATTAAGGAAAATGCTGCAAAACTTGATAAAAAAGAACATATTAAAAAGTATTATAAATTAAAAGATTTACATAATAGAATTGAAACTGGGATGCAATTTTACTTTTTTAATCGTGGGTATGATTATGATAAATATATGGATATCGTTTGTAGGGGATTATCTAAAAAAATAGGGAATGTTAGTTTTAACTATAATTTAAAAGATATTAAAGACGTAAATATTTTATTGGAACTATTTATTTATGATAATGACCCTCGAGTTGACCCTATAATTGATATTTATTTAAAAAATAGGCGATCTAAAAATCCAGAAAAAATTAAGATGCTTGAAGCTATGAAAAATTCATATGTTGGTTTGTTTGAAATTATTGATGTTGATAAAGATGAGGGTTATGCAATTTATCAAGATATTTATACCAAAAAGATATTTAAAGTCGTAGATGTTGCTTTGAGTAGTACTTTAAAACCTAATAATAAAAGGAAAATTTACATATACAATAGAATCATTACTTATGATGGTTTATCCTTTGGCACGGGAATAAATTGTATCTTTTCATCTGAATCAAAAAAATTAATGAGGTTTATAAAGTCTAATCTATATCTTCAAAATTCAAGTTTTATAAATTGCATGATATTGTACGAAATTTATCGGAATGATAATAGTATTTTTGTTACTTTTAATAAAATATAAAGTTAAAATTTGAAGTTTTTGAATTCGCTTTTTTCTTCCCAGTTTAAACCAGTTACATAAGATTTATTTTTAAATTCTTTTAATAGTTTGTCTAATGTGATTTGTTTTTTGAAATATTTATCAGTTGTTTTAATTAGATTGTCAGCTTCTTTTAAGGCTTCGTTGTATAAGTCGTAAAATGAGGCGTTTTTTTTGATTTTTGAATTGGTTGGATAAACCCATTGTTCTTTTTCTTCGTTTAAAATGGAACGGTCTAATTTTTTAAGATGAAAACTTAAGTATTGGTATCTTTTAGGCCCAAATAAGTCTTTAATTTTATAAATTTGTTTTTTTAAACCAGTATGATCAGTAACAAAAAACTTTAAAATAAAGTGCCCAGTTTGGTAACTTTTGTGATATATTTTTCCCATATTTTCAGTATTGTATGTTTTTAAAAAGGTATAGTCTAAGCAATCTAACAATTCTTTTGAAAATTTTATTTTGGGAAGTAATGTGGAGGCAAGGCTCGCATTTTTTAATTTTTGGTGTGTTTTTTCTTGATACATTATGGCATCAATCATAACTTCGTTTTTTTCGTGTAAGCCTTGATATTTTTTAGCTAAAGAACCATATCCACTTTGGTATATTATAAAAGGATGGCAGATGGAATCTAAAACATAATGACAAATGCTTCCATAAAAATAGGCTAATAAATCTGGATTGTTTTGGTAGTTGTTATCAACTATGTAATCTAAAATATTTTTAAAATAGTCATTGGTTTTAGTTCGTTGGGCTAGGTGACCAAGTTTGTTAATTTTATGGTCTTGCCACGGCTTAAAAAAATTGTAGTATGTTAAGTTATCAAAACTTTGAGCAAATATGTAGTAAACATCTAAATTGATGTTTTTGGTAATGCTGTTTTTTAAAACGTCTTTGGCAAATAAATGATGAGTTACAATGGATGGCATTAAGCACCTTCTTTCAAATGGTAATTTTATCATAAAAAACTGGTTATTTCACTACATTTTCACAAATCATTAACAAAAATACCATTAAGTAAAAGTACACTTGATAAGTACTTTGTGGTATAATGTCTTAGAAGAATAGAAGGGCAGGTGAGGTCGGGTATCTACTCGACTAAGGCTATGGTAAAGACATTTAAAACTTTAGATGAACAAATAAATATTCTCCAAAGTAAAGGTCTTTTTATACCTGATATAGAATATGCAAAGGAAATTTTGTTGCGTGAAAACTATTTTTTTGTAAGTGGTTATCGTTTATTATTTATGGAAAGTGTGACGAATAAAAACTTTTTACCAGGCGCGAATTTTAATGAATTGTATGCGATGTTTCATTTTGATCGACATATTCGTAATATTATTTTTAAAAATATTTTAATTATTGAGAATAATGTTAAGAGTATAATTGCATATAATTTATCAAAGCGATATGGTTATCGTGAAAAAAAGTATTTGGCGGTTAAAAATTTTACAGATGATAAAAGAAAACGTAAACAAGTGGAAGATTTATTAAGAAAAATGAAACGACAAATTAGAATTAATGGTAGTCAACATCAAGCGACAGTCCATTATCAAGAAAAGTATGGTTATATTCCTTTATGGATTGTTGTGAAAATTTTATCCTTTGGAATTGTAAGTGAGTTATATCAGATATTAAAAGTTGAAGACCAAAAATCTATTGCTGATGATTTCCATATAACTAGTGATGTTTTAAGTGTTTACTTGCCCATTTTAGCAAATTTTCGAAATTTATGTGCTCATGAAGATATTTTGTATGAACATCATACGCATCGGGATATTGAAGATACAAAGTATCATGAGTTACTTAATATACCTAAAGTTGATGATGAATATATTTATGGAAAGCATGATGTTTTTGCTCTTGTCATTATTTTAAAGCAATTATTACGAAAAGATGATTTCTTTTTAATGATGAATGAGTTAGAATATGAAATACAACTTTTGACAGGAGCATTGAAAACGATTTCAATTCAAAAAGTTTTAGATGCGATGGGATTTCCCTTAAATTATGAAAGGATTGTGAATTTATGAAAGAGGAATATAAAACTAGTAAATCAAGTGATGGTAAATATTGGTTAATTGCGATTTTAATGTTCTTTTTAGGGGCTGGAGGTTTGTATTTATTAATGTATTATTTTCCCGAACCTTTTATGAAGACTGTTAATGAGCAAGTTGAAACCAGAAATGTAACTATTGTTGATAATGGAATAAGTGAGGCAGTTGATAAAATTTATGATGCGGTAGTCGTTGTCCGAACTTTTCAAAATAAGCAGTTATATGCAACTGGGACAGGTTTTGTTTATAAAACCGAAGGCAAAAAAGCTTATATTTTAACGAATAATCATGTTATTGAAAAAGGCGATTCGGTTATGGTTGAGTTTAGTAACGGTGATTTAGTTGAAACTAGTGTGGCAGGCAAGGATGCTTATTCTGATATTGCGGTTTTGACTATTGAAGATGCGAAAATCGATAAGGTTGCAGAGATTGGTAGTAGCGAAGATGCGAAAGTCGGTGATACGGTCTTTACTGTTGGAGCGCCACTAGATGCTGATTCATATTCTGGTACCGTAACAAGAGGAATTGTGTCTGGGAAGAATCGTTTGGTTGGAGTTTCTTTATCCAATTCTTCAACTAATGATATGATGATGAGTGTTTTACAAACTGATGCTGCGATTAATTCTGGTAATTCTGGTGGACCTTTAGTTAATGCCAATGGTCAAGTAATTGGGATAACTTCTTTAAAATTAGCCGACACCGGAGTTGAAGGAATGGGTTTTGCGATTCCAATTGAAACAGCGACTAACTTTGCTTCTAAATTGGAAAAAGGGGAAACAATCAAACGGCCATTCTTAGGTATTTCGATGCGTAATCTAGCGGATGCAGTATATCTTTATTATCCAAGACTAAATAATATTGGTGTCGATAGTGGAGTTTATGTTGAAGATGTTAATTCAGATAGTCCTGCGGATAAAGCTGGAATTAAAGATGGTGATATAATTGTGGAAATGGGCGGTAAAGAAGTAACGAGCATTGCCTATTTGCGGTACCTATTATTTAATTATAATGTTGGTGATAAAGTAAAAGTTAAAGTTGTCAGAGGAAAAGAAACGAAAGAATTGGAAATTGTTTTATCAGAAAGTGTTTAAGAAACTGTTAAATAAGGAAATTTTTAGCGGTTTCTTTTTTTAAAAACACATAATTCTTTAATATTTTGTGAAAAAAGTGAATTGCTAGATAAAATTTGGAAGAATAGGAGATTATCCTATTTTTTCCTTATCTTGTGCTTTAAAATAATATTTGTTAAAATTATTACAAGAAAAGAGGGATAATCCATGAAAAAAATACCAATAGGAAAAGATAATTTTCAGAAATTAATTCAAGAAAATTGCTATTATGTTGATAAAACCAATGCTATAGAAGAACTATTAGAAAATGGCAGTGATGTTGTGTTATACACAAGACCAAGGAGATTTGGTAAAACCTTATTTATGTCAATGCTAGAACACTTTTTTGATATTGAAAAAAAAGAAAGTAACAAAGATTTATTTAATGGCTTATATATTTCGAAAAGTCCATATTTTAAAGAATTTGGAAGTTTTCCTGTCATTAGTTTAACTTTTAAAAATTTAAAACAAAAAACTTATGAAAGTGTCTATGCTCAGTTTGTTGCTATAATAAAACAAATATATGTTGATAAAAATTATGTTTTTGAGGTTTTAGATGATTCTGAAAAAGATTTATTTAATGGAATAAAAAATGGAACAGTTACGATTGAAGAATATAAAATATCAATATTTCTTTTATCAAGATGGTTAGAAAGATATCATAACCAAAAAGTAATAATCTTAATTGATGAATATGATGTTCCAATTCAAAGTGGTTATTTAAAAGGCTTTTACGATGAAGTAATAGATTTAATCAGCAGTGTTTTTTCGGCTTGTTTAAAAACAAATAATTCTTTAAAAATGGGAATATTAACTGGTGTTTTACGAGTAAGTAAAGAATCAATTTTTAGTGATTTAAATAATTTAAAGGTATATGATATGAAGAGCTCTAATTATCTTGAAGCATTTGGTTTTACGGAAATTGAAACTAAAGAATTACTAGAATATTATGGTTTAGAATTAACGAGAGATGTTAAAGCTTTTTATGATGGATATAATATGAATGGTGTAAGTATCTATAATCCATGGAGCATTTTAAATTATGCTGATGAAAAAGTTTTAAATTCCTATTGGATAAATACTTCGGGAAATGATTTAATAATAAAATTATTAAGTGAAACAAATAAAGAGAATAAAATTGAAATTGAAAAATTAGCAACTGGAAAAAGTATTGATTTTATTTATAATGATAAATTAACTTATTTAGATTTGGGTGAGAAACAAAGTAAAAATAATATTTTAAATTTAATGTATGCCTCCGGTTATTTAACAATTGATAAAGTAATTGATATAGCATATGGAAAGTACAGCATAAAGATACCTAATGAAGAGGTAAAAATATTTATATTAAAAATTATTAGTTATGC
>CANQRX010000072.1 GCA_947626425.1 uncultured Bacilli bacterium
CTTACTCTTAAAACACCAGTTAATACTCCCATCTTTAAAGATTTATTAGTTTTTAAACAAGCTGAAAAGACACTGCTGATTAAATTTACTACTTCCTTATAAAAACCATTTAAATAGCCACATTGAATTGGGACATCATATTCATCGATTAAAATTACAACTTTCTTTTGATGATATCTTTCTAACCAGATGGATAATTGATATAACGAATCTTGGTAAGCTTCAAATTCTGCTTCGCCATTTTGAATTTTGATAAAATGGTTTGTTTCTGATTCATTTAAAACTTCTTTAACATATTCTTTACTATTATATAATTTTATAATCATTAATTTAAAATGATTATAAACACTTTCATAAGTTTCTTGTTTTAAATTTTTAAAAGTTAAACTAATAACAGGAAAACTTCCAAAATCTTTAAAATATGGACTTTTGGATATATATAAATCATTAAATAAATCTTTGTTATTACAAGATTCATCAATATCAAAAAAATGTTCTAGCATTGACATAAATAATGTTTTACCAAATCTTCGGGGTCTCGTGTATAACACAACAGTTGATTGGTTAGCTAATAAATCTTCAATAGCTTTAGTTTTATCAACATAATAACAATCGCCTCTTCTTAAATCACCAAAATTTTCTTTACCTATTGGATTAGCTCTCATAAATTCCTCCTTTTATCTAACAATGCATTTTTTCCCACAGAATACTAAAGCATATTCTTTTATATTTTCAACTTTATCTAATTGTAATTCTTTGTAATATTCTTTTTCTTTCATTTGCTCTTTGGCTTCCATTGCCATATTTTCCATATCACTCTCATTATCAGCTATTTTAAATTCAAAGATATAGCCACGTTTTCGATCAACACTCTCAATCAAAACGTCGAATCTTCCTAATCCTGATTTTCTATTTGACTTTGCAATATATTTTCTTCCTCTTAAAAAGTCTTTAAAGATTCCTAACATATATCCATGATAAAAATTTTCGTAAGTATCCATATATGACATACTTTCTAACATTTTATTTAAATTGTTTTCCATTTCTTCTTTTTTATTTTCTAATAAAGCATCTTCAAAATTATCAATCCCATTTCTTATTCTATAGCTATCATCTTCCTCAGCGAAACTGATAATTTTTATTATTAATTTTTTGATTTCATTATTTGGTATTTTAAGATAAAATCTATTCCAATACCCAAATTCATCTTCAACTTTTTTATCAATCGTTAAATATCCAGTCATATACATTAAATTTAAAATTCTATTAATATCTGGTTCTTTATCAAAATTAAAATACTTTATGTTTTTATTATAACTAAATTCAATACTTTCTCCTGTTAATAGCTTTTCAATTTTAATTTTATTTTCTTCACTTATTTCGCTTAATAATTTTATTATTAAATCATTACCAGAAGTATTTAACCAATAGGATTTTAGACTTTTATCTCGAGCATAGTTTAAAATGTTCCAAGGGTTATAAATATTTATACCATTCATATTATATTGGTAATATTCTTTAACCTCACTTGTTAATTCTAAACCATAATGTTCTAATAATTCTTTGGTTTCGTTTTCCGTAAACCCAAATGAATCTTTGTAATCATTAGACAACATATCAAAGACTAAGGCATTTATATCGCCACTAAAAGTTGAATAAACCTCTAAAACACCAATAAGAACACCAAACTTTAAAGAATCATTACATCTAAAACTAAAATATAAAAAGTTATTTATAAAATTTATTAATTCATTATAATAACCTTTATTACAACTATATTGAATTGGGGCATCATATTCATCAATTAAAACAACAACTCTTTTGTGATGATACCTTTCTAACCAACGTGACAAATATTCTATTGAATTTTCATAATCGTTACGAGTTGCAGTTCTATTTATTATTCGTTCAAATATTTTTAACTCATAATCTTCTAAAACTTCTTTTACATAATATTTCTCGTGATAAACTCTTTGAATAAGAAGTTCAAACCAATCAAAAAATTCTTCATAAGTATTTTGTTTTAAATCTTTAAAATTTAACCTAATAACTGGGTAATTTCCAAACTCTTTGTAATAGGGACTTTTAAAAATATATAAGTCTTTAAATAAGTCTTTATTTTTTTCTTTTTTATCAATATCGAAAAAGTTTTCGAGCATGGAAATAAACAAACTTTTACCAAATCTTCGGGGTCTTGTATAGAGTAAAACTTCAAATCCACTTTCTAATATTTCTTCAATAGCCTTAGTTTTATCAACATAATAACAATTTTCTTGAATTAATTTCTGAAAATTATCTTTTCCTATTGGTATTGGTTTCATGTTTTGTCCCTCCTTTATCTAACAATGCACTTTTTCCCACAGAATACTAATGCATATTCTTTTATATTTTCAACTTTATCTAATTGTAATTCTTTGTAATATTCTTTTTCTTTCATTTGTTTCTTGGCTTTTTTGGCCAAATTTTCCATTTCACTTTCTTTATCACTTATTTTAAATTCCATTATACAGCCAAACGTCCGATCAACACTTTCAATTAATACATCGAATCTTCCTTTTCCTGCTTCTCGGTTTGACTTAACTATATAATTATGACTTATAAAAGAACCTAATAATCCGATAATATATCCATGATAAAAACTTTCTTTTTCATCATAATAACTTATAGTTGCTAGTAATTTATTGATATATTCTTCAATAATATTTTTATTATCTAATATTAAAGCTCTAGTAAAATTTTTATAAGTATCAAACTGATTTATCACTTTTTGAAATGTTATTTTTTGAATCATTTCTATTAAATCACTTCTGACTTCTTCATTAGGAATACGATACATCTTATAAGTTAATTTAGTTATTTCATCGTATACATTTTTATCAAAAGTTAAATAACCACTCATAAACATTAAACTTAAAATGCTATTAATATTTTCGGAATCATGAAAATCTAAATATGTTATTTGTTTATTATATGTAAAACTTATACTTTCTCCTTGCAATAATTTTTCGACTTCGATTTTATCTTCTTCACTTATTTTACTTAATAAATCTTTAATTAAATCATTACTTGAAGTATTTATCCAATAAGGCTCAATTACTTTTTTACTAGCATAACTTAAAATACTCCATGGATTATAAATACTTACTCCTCCAATATTGTAACCATCATAATTATTTTTAACAATACTCGTTAATTCTAAGCCATAATATTCAAGTAACTCTTTAGTTTCCTTTTCGGTAAAACCAAAGGCCTCATTATAAGTTGGAGTCATCATATCAATAACATCAGGATTATTTAAGTCACTGAAAATTGATTCTTTACTTACTCTTAAAACGCCAGTTAATACTCCAAACTTTAATGAATCGTTTCCTTTTAAACAACTTGAAAAAACACTTCTGATTAAACTTACTATTTCATCATAAAAACCTTTCAAATAACCATATTGAATAGGAACATCGTATTCATCAATTAAGATTATTACTTTTTGGTGATGATATTCTTCTAACCAATTAGATAAATATTTTAAGGTTCGTTCGTAATCAGTTTTTTTAGCCGTTTTGTCGATAAAAGAATTAAAAATCAAAGCCTGACTTTCACTTAAATAATCTAACAAATACGTTTTCTTTTCATAAACATCAGCAATGATATTTTTAAATTCTTCATAAGTGCTATCAAAATCATCTCTTTTTAGATCTTTAAAATCTAAATTAATAACAGGGTAATTACTTAACTCTTTATAATAAGGACTTTTTGATATGTATAATCCTTTAAATAAATCTTTGTTAATTTCTTTTTTATCAATATCAAAAAAATGTTCTAACATTGAGATAAACAAACTTTTCCCAAATCTTCTTGGTCTTGTATAAAGCGCTACTTTTGAACCGTTACTTAATAATTCTTCAATCGATGCCGTTTTATCGACATAATAATTATTATTTTCGATTAAATCTTTAAAATCATCGTTTCCTATTGGTATTTTTTTCATGGATTATCCCTCCTTATCTCACAATACATTTTTTACCACAGAATACTAAAGCATATTCATGGATATTTGAAACTTTATCTAATTGTAATTCTTTGTAATATTCTTTTTCTTTCATTTGGTTATTGGCAAGACTTGCCATATTTTCCATTTCACTTTCGCTTTCTACAATTTTAAATTCAAAAACGCAGCCAAAACTTCGATCTTTTTTCTCAATTAATACATCGAATCTTCCTAAGCCTCCTTCTCGGTTTGACTTAACTATATAATCGTTTAATAAAAAGTTTTGAAATATTCCTAACATATAACCGTGATAAAAATTTTCATAAGTATCCATGTAAGAAATACTTTCTAACATTTTATTTAAGTTATTTTCCATTTCTTCTTTATTATTTTCTAATAAAGACTTTTCAAAATTATTAAGACATCTTCTTATTACACTGCTATCATCTATATAGGCATAACTAATAATATTAACAATTAATTCTTTTACTTCTTTATTTGGTATTTTAACATAATAATTATTCTGATACCCTTCTTTAACTTTTTTATCGATTGTTAAATATCCTGAGGCATACATTAAATTTAAAATATTATCGATACTTTGTTTTTTGTCCAAATCTAAATAAGTTAATTTATCATTATAAATAAAATCAATACTTTCTCCTGTTACTAATTTTTCAATATCTATTTTATTTTCTTTACTTGCTTCACTTAATAATTTAATTATTAAATCATTTCCCGAAGTATTTATCCAATAGGAATTTAAACTCTTTTCATCAGCATAATTTAGAATACTCCATGGATTATAAATACTTATACCATTCATATTATATCCATCATAAAAATCTTTAACTTCGCTTGTTAGTTCTAAGCCATAATATTTGAGTAACTCTTTAGTTTCCTTTTCCGTAAAGCCAAATGCTTCAAGATAATTAGGACTCATCATATCATACACCTTTAAATTATTTAAGTCACTGAAAATTGATTCTTTGCTTACTCGTAAAACACCGGTTAAGACTCCAAACTTTAATGAATCATTTCCTTTTAAACAACTTGAAAAAACATTTTTTATTAAACTTACTATTTCACCATAAAAACCTTTTAAATAACCACTTTGAATTGGCACATCGTATTCATCAATTAAAATTACAACTTTCCTTTGATGATACCTTTCTAACCATATTGATAATTGATATATTGAATCTTGATATTCACTATATTTTGCTTGACCACTTTTTATTCTTTTGAATTTATTTTTTTCATCTTCATCTAGTATTTCTACAACATAACTTTTTTCCGTATATAGTTTTTCTATAAGCATTATGAAAAAATCATATGTATCCTCATAAGTATCTTGCTTTAAATTCTTAAAATCTAAATTAATAACAGGGTAATTACTTAACTCTTTATAATAAGGACTTTTTGATATGTATAATCCTTTAAATAAATCTTTGTTAATTTCTTTTTTATCAATGTCAAAAAAATGTTCTAACATTGATATAAACAAACTTTTACCAAATCTTCGGGGTCTTGTGTATAACACAACATCACTGCCATTTTTTAATAATTCTTCAATAGATGAAGTTTTATCAACATAATAACAATTTTCTTGAATCAATTTTTGAAAATTATCTTTTCCTATTGGTATTGATTTCATAATGTTTCCTCTTTTCTTTTAATTTATTGTATCATTTATGTTTTTAGATGTAAATTAATGAGGATGATAATTCTTATATTTTGGCTTATAATATATATGGTTTATTATTTTTGTTGCAAATATAGTTTAGGAATTGTATACTGGGGGTAAGTCAAGGATTTAAAACAAAGGAGTTTAAAATATGATAAAAATGGGCAAAATTGAAGTAAATAATAAAATACCGCTGAAAGTATTTTTGTTTTGCATTTTGTTTTCGTTCGGCCTTTTTCTTATTTTTGGTGGTTATTTAATTTCAGAATTTATTAAAACTAAGGATTATATTAAAATTAGTTCGACGGTGAAAAATGTTGGGCATTATCAGGTAAGAAATTCGGATGATTTTTCAACTTATTATTATGCTGATTTGGTTTATGATTATAATGGTAAGTCTTATGAATATCGAAAAACCTTGCATATGTTTCTTTTTTATCCAAAAGTAAATAGTAAAGTAACTATATATATTGATCCTAATTCACCAACCTTAGTTAGAAATACTTGGGTAACTTCTTTAGGTGTAATAATAATAATTTTTCTTTTAATATTTCATTTCGGAATGATTAAAGCATATCTTGTTAGAAAAAAACAATTAAATGAAATTTAATTAAGTAGGATAAGTTAAATTATCTCATTTTTGTTTGAATAATTTGTGAAATATTTAAATAAAATTAGTTCATATAAATTAATGAAATTTAAAATAAATTTTTTTTTATGAAATTAAGATTTGTTGGCCTAGAAAATATTTTTAGGCAGTTATTTTAAAATTTTTTTTCTTGCATTTTCTTATCTTATCTAGTACAATCATTCCTGTTTGGATAGTGTGAAAAGTTTTATGGAAAATAGGCAACACCGTTTGAAAAAGATATTAAGATGAAAATCTTGATATAAAT
>CANQRX010000073.1 GCA_947626425.1 uncultured Bacilli bacterium
AATATTATTAATCCAATTATTATATAACTAACAAAGCTTTTCTTTTCCATAATCGACACCTTACCCTATAACTAATTTTACCACATACCCCCCCCCCGTCTGTCAATTATAAAAAAAGAAACTCGTTTAGAGTTCTTTATTAGTTTCTTTCTTTTACTTTATATCTCTTACGACGTTTACTAATGAAATTCAATTTAGCGCGACGAACAAGACCTTTTTTAACTACTTCAATTGAATCAATTGTTGGAGCATTAACTGGAAATATTCTAATAACTCCTACACTTCCTGATTCTTTTCTGACAGTAAAAGTTTCTGAAACAGATCCACCTTTTTTGGCAATAACAATTCCTTCAAATGTTTGGATACGTTCTTTTTTACCTTCTTTAACCCATACATTCACGCGAACTGTATCACCTACACGAAATTCAGGGATATCTTTTCTTACATGTTTAGCATTAATTTTATCTACTAAATTTGCCATTTTCGTTTTCCTTTCTATTTTATTACATATTATCATAGTTTTTTGCCAGCGGATAATACATCGCTTTTTAAAAGCACTTCGATTATATCATAAAGTCCTAATTAGAACAAGCCTAAATTTTAGCTCGCGTCATCCCCACTTAAAATAGCTAAAAAGGCTTCTTGCGGAACTTCGACACTGCCAATTTGTTTCATTTTCTTTTTTCCTTCTTTTTGTTTTTCCAAAAGTTTTTTCTTTCTGGTGATGTCGCCTCCATAGCATTTTGCTAAAACATTCTTTCGCATAGCACTGATGGTTTCTCTGGCGATTATTTTTGAACCAACTTGAGCTTGAATAGGAACTTGAAATAGTTGTCTAGGAATAATTTCCTTTAGTTTTTTAGTCATCGCACAGCCTCTTTGATAAGCAAAGTCTTTATGGACAATGATTGATAAGGCATCGACAATCTCGCCATTAAGTAATAAATTCATTTTCACTAAATTGCTTGGTTTATAGCCTGTTATTTCGTAATCAAAGGAAGCATAGCCTTTGGTTGTACTTTTTAATTTATCAAAAAAATCATAGACAACTTCAGATAAAGGTAATTCGTAATGAATATTTACCCTAGTTTCATCAATATATTCCATTGTTTTATAAATACCTCGTTTATTTTGGCATAATTCCATAATGGCTCCAATGTATTCTTGAGGCACAATAATATTAGTATAGATATATGGTTCTTTAATTTCTTTGATTTTGACTTGCTCTGGCATTTTATTAGGACTATCGATATTAATTACTTCACCATTAGTTAAAGTTATTTCATAAATAACACTAGGCGATGTAGCAATGACAGGGATATTAAATTCTCTTTCAATTCTGGTTGTGATAATGTCCATATGAAGTAAACCTAGAAAACCTACTCGAAACCCAAAGCCTAATGCATCTGATGATTCAATTTCAAAAGTTAAAGCCGCATCATTAAGTTTTAATTTTTCAAATGCTTCTTTTAAAGCTGAATATTTATTAGGTTCAAGCGGATAAATTCCCGAATAAACCATTGGTTTCATTTTTTTGTAACCGGCGATGCTGGTGGTGGCCGGATTATTTTTTAAAGTTACTGTATCCCCTACTTCAATATCAGAAATGTCCTTGATGGAAGCGGCAAAATAACCTACTTCTCCACTTTTCAACTCTTGCTTTAAAACTTCTTTGGGAGTATGAACTCCTAATTCTGTAATAACAAAGCTTTCTTTGGCTGCCATTAAATAAATTTCATCTTTCATTTTGAGGGTACCATCAACAATTTTTATTAAGCCTACTACCCCTTTATAAGGATCAAAGTAACTATCAAAAATTAAGGCCCTTAGTTTATCATTATTATTAATTTTTGGAGGAGGAATGTTTTTAATAACGGATTCAAGTAATTCTTTTATGCCTTCTCCCGTTTTGCCACTACACAAGATGATTTCGTCTTCCTTAAAACCTAAAACTTGTTTTAATTCTTCTTTAACCTTCGAAATATTAGCATTGGGTAAATCAATTTTATTAATGACGGGAATAACTTTTAAATCGGATTCCATTGCTAAATATAAATTGGCTAAGGTTTGAGCTTCAATTCCTTGGGTAGCATCCACAATTAAAATGGCTCCTTCACAAGCGGCAAGGCTTCTCGAAACTTCATAAGAAAAATCGACATGACCTGGAGTGTCAATTAAATTTAGCAGATATTCTTCATTGTTATAATTATATTTAAGTGCGACAGCATTTAATTTTATTGTAATACCTCGTTCTCGTTCTAAATCCATATTGTCTAATAATTGATCTTTCATTTCCCTTTTGCTAACCGCCCCTGTCAGTTCTAAAATTCGGTCGGCTATGGTACTTTTCCCATGATCAATATGGGCAATGATTGAAAAATTACGAATATTATTTTGATTTGTCATGACCTCACCTTGTTTTTTATTATACAAAATTTTTACTTTTAAGTAAATAAAGTCTTAAAAAGGTCAATCATTTTAGAAATACCATCGGTCATAAATTTTTCGATGGCACTAGATATGGCAATTCCGGCTTTACTTGTTTTATTAGAATAATCTTCATGAATATCACTCATGTAGTCTTTTATATCAACGTTTAAACCATTACGAACATCTTGTTCAAACTGCTTCATTCCTTCGTTAGTGATTGTTGTTCTTTCACTTAATTTGGCTTCATAGTAACCAGTTTGAATAGCAATTGTTAATGATAAATAAATAATAAATAAAATTCCTAAAATACGGAGAAACCAGTTTGGCTTTTTCTTTTTTTCCACTAAGAATCACCTTTAATTACTTCACTAATACTTTGTGCTAATATTTCAATCGTATTAGTTACTTCCATAATCGTATTATATGAAGAACCAATTTCAATTAGAATAGTTTTGTCGTTAAAATCTTGATTGTAGATGCCGTTAGAATTTTCTCCGCCTTTTTCTAAAATTCCCCTAGAAATCCCTTCGAGATGGCTATTCATCTGGTTACTTATTTGTTCGGCGAAAGCTTTGTTTTGCAAATAATTGGGATTATCTGTTCCTATAACAAACAAGGCTTTGGCATAGGTCATTTTATTAAGAACAAGGGTGGAACTTTCATAAGGAATGGAATCCCGATGTAAGTCGATAAAGTAAGTTAAAGTAGGATTTTTATTATAAGCTTCTTCCATTAGTTTGCGACTAACTTGATAACTAGAGGCATAATTAAGATTTTGGTTTTTAAGCATATCCATTATATTGGTGGTTTCTACCATACTTTTAAGACCTCGCGCATTTAATTTTTCACGGAGGATATAACTAGAAGTCATGACACTTGGCACAATATCATGCTCCATTAATAAATTAATATAATATTCTTCGGTTTGATGAGTATTGTAAATATAAATAATTGATTCTTGTTGGTTCTCCACAGGGTTAGGATCGGGTATGTATTTTGTTGTCCCCATATCCTCTTCTTCTAAATTTTTGGGCTTGCCTAAAGTTTCATTAATATACCATGTTGTAATATTGTTATTTTTACTCATTAAGTAAGTTTCTTTTATATAATTAATAATAAATTTTGGATTCATAAAAAAGGAGAACGCAAGAAAAAAACCACCAATAAAAAATATGGAAAACAAAAATAGAGGAAATTTATTTGAGTTTTGTTTTTTAGAATGAAATTTTTTCATGCACTCACCAAAAGTATTGTACTATAAGATTTAGCAAAAAAATGTCGAAAAAAAAGACTTTTAAAAAAAATCTTTATAATTCTTCAGCAACTAATTTTAAAGCCTCTTCAATTGTTTTATCCATATCATAATATTTATAAGAACCAAGGCGACCTGCAAAAATAACATTGGTCTCTTTTTTGACTAATTCGTTATATTTAGCATACAACAAGGAATTTTTTTCATCATTAATCGGATAGTATGCTTCACATCCTTTTTGCCAGTTTTCAGGATATTCTTTAGTAATTACAGTTCCATGACAATTATTAAATTCAAAATGCTTGTGTTCAATAATACGGGTATAAGGAACGTTACGATCAGTAAAATTAAAGACGGCATTACCTTGGTAATTATCAATATCCTCATAATAAATATCTTCAAATTTTAAAGAACGATATTCTAAATTACCTAATTCATAATTAAAATATTCATCAATCATACCAGTAAAAATTATTTTCTTCGCCATCTTTTGATACTTGTTTTTTTCCTTTAAATAATCAACATTCGTTAAAACTTCACAATTTTCAAGCATTTTAGTAATAATACTATTATAGCCATCAACAGGAATTCCTTGGTAACGATCATTAAAATAATTGTTGTTAAACGTAAAACGAACGGGAAGTCTTTTAATGATAAAGGCTGGAAGATCCTTACAATCGCGGTTCCATTGTTTTTCGGTATAACCTTTGACGAGCTTTTCGTAAATATCTTGACCGACTAAAGAGATTGCTTGTTCTTCTAAATTTTGGGGTTCTTTATTTTTTAATTTCTTTCGTTGAGCATTTATTTTTTCTTGGGCTTCACTAGGGGTTTTGACATCCGGCCATAATTTAGTAAAGGTGTTCATATTAAAAGGCATATTGTATAAAGTTCCTTGATAGTTTGCTATCGGACAATTTAGATAATTATTAAATTCACAAAATTGATTTATATAATCCCATATTTGGGGATTATCGGTGTGAAAAATATGGGCTCCGTATTTATGAACATTAATGCCATGAATTTTTTCACAATAGACATTTCCGCCGATGTGACTTCTTCGCTCTAAAACTAAAACTTTTTTACCTTTTTTGGCCATTTCATAGGCAAAAGTTGAACCAAATAATCCTGATCCAACTACTATATAATCATATTTTTTCATACTTACCTACTTAACTTTATAAAACTTTCTTTTTCTAATTGATAACAAAATTACGGATAAAACACCTAAGGCTACTCCTAATAAAATTGAAATGCCAGCTCCAGTTTTAGGATTTTCAACCGTATCACAAGAAGCCAAATAATTTTCTTTTGAAGTAACTTTTCCTTCATTATCATAGTATTTACCATCAATAATCGTACATTTTGCGCCATTTTTTGCCACATCCTCATCAGTACTTTCTTCATCCTCGGCTGCGAAAGAAGCTATATTATGGGTAAACGTGTCTTTTCCATTTTCATAATTAACTGTCGCAACGAGTTTATCTAAGGATGCATCAAATTTAACATCAACATCAACATTGATTTCTTCTTTTAAGCTTTCTTCTTCTTTAAGAGCCGTTTTGGTTAAAGCATTAGTTTCCTCTTGTTGATATTTAGTTATTGTATATTCATAAGTTCCAGGATTTTGATATGTTATCGGACTAAAAACGAATTTTCCATTTTGTAAAGTAACGGTTTCTAAAACTTCATTTTTGGTACTTAAAGAAGCCAAAAAGTTTTCATCATTAGAATCAATGTTAGCTGAAATTTCTTCTTTAATAGCTTTGAATGTTGGCGTATAAATATGGCCTTTACCATCCGTGGTTATAAAAAATGCGTAAGGAATGTCCCCATCAAATTCAAAATTTTCTAATTCCCCTTTACCTGGGGCAAAATATAAAGTATTTTTTAATTTTCCATCTAAATCATAAACATAGACAACACCAGATCCAGCTGCTAATAGACCATTATAGTCAGGTTCATAAGTGCTAACTCTTCCTATTTCAAAATGTGCTGAATAAAGTAAATTATCATGAACGCTTATTCCTTGACCTGTTAAAGTTGAGTTTAACGGAAAGCTTTTAACTTTCTTTAAGGCATCATCATACACCGTAATTTCGCGAGGCCGATAAAAATAATAGTTATTGTTACTTTTAGCTAAAGCGGTGGGATTAAGAGGAATACTAATTGAGTCTTTTTCTTTAAAGGTTTTTCCATCAATTACATGAATTTTTTGATAATCAACAACATATATTTCATCCGTTTGTGCGTTATATTCTAAGTCGTTCGCGTGACTTAAATTGTAGCCTTCAATTGGATTTTGAGGCAAATTAGCTTTTTGTTTAGTTGTTTTATCATAAACAACAATGGCTGAGTTTGTATCATTATCTTTAATAGCTATAGCTACAAAATATTTGTCGGTAATAGTAAAACCTTGGAAACTATCATAACCTGCAGGCTTTTCAAAAGATAAAACTTCTTGATAATTTACTTCTTGTAATTCATCTAAACTAGTAACGGCGTTTACACTATAAATACCTATCATCATTAAAACTAATCCTAATAAGACCTTGCGCATTTTTATCATACTCCTTCTAACTTAAATTAATCATAGCATTTTCTAAGGCAAAAAAAAAGAAATTTAAACATTTCTTAGTCAAATTTCGTCAAGATTTATCATTTTTAAGATTATGGATTAAACACTTTACAATGACTTCGGAAGCATTACCTTTTTCAAACATTTGCATTTTAGAAAAATAAGAATCCAACTTTTTTTGATATTTTTGTTCATCAAAATCTTTAATATTTTGAAGTAATTGTTCAAAATCTTCGGCAACTAAAAA
>CANQRX010000074.1 GCA_947626425.1 uncultured Bacilli bacterium
TATTTTTTAAATTACTATGAAGACCACGGTATTATTCCCGAAGAACTTTATGATGCAAATATAGTTGTTAATTATGAAAAAATTGATAATTTATTAAAATTGCAAAACAATAATTTTTATCCAGAAATTACTAACGAAATTCTAGAAAATAATGAAATTAATGGGGTTATTATTAGTAAATTTAATTTAGCTGAAAATGTTAATAAAAATACTTTAGTTAATTTATTATATTACTTTGGTTGTTTAACAGTTTCAAGATATGATCCTTTAAAAGCCAAAATTGTTTTTAAAGTTCCTAATAAAGTAATGGAAGATACTTATGAAAACTATTTTATTAAATTATTAGAAAGTAAAAATATTGTATTTGTTGATTCAAAATTAGATAAAGCAAGAGAAGAAGTAATATTAAATGGTGATATTACTTATGCCACAACTTATGCAAGTGAAATGCTTACAGAATATGGAAGTCGAATGTTTTTAAATTTCAGTGAAAAAAACATTCAAGTATTATATAAATTTATCTTAAAACATCCTATGTTAGAAATAAAACTAGATGAGCCAATTGGAATGGGCTTTGTTGATTTAATGATTTTTAGTAAAAATGAAATGGCTAAATACAATTTAATGATTGAATTTAAATACATTAAAAAAAGTGAATTTAATGAAAGTTTATTACAAGAAAAAATTGAAGAAGGAACCAATCAATTAAAAAATTACAATTTAGAAATAAATAATTTAAAAAAATATTTAATTGTTTTTGTTGGTAATGAAAATAAATATTTACAAGAAATTTAGGGACTTTAAAACTCTAAATTTTTTTATATTGACTTCTAACATTGCATTTACTTCACAATTCCAAAGTTTCATACGCTCTTTTTCTCTCTTCCTCTCTTTTTTCTTTCTCTCTTTATCTCCTTATTCCCCTGCACTGTATATTGTTGAAGCTACTTCTCCGTCAATTGACAATGTTGCACTTATTGTCTTTCCCGCATCCGTCGGACTTTGATCTTCTCCACTATTCGGATACTTCACTACTATATAATAGTATTTTGATTTCGTTGTACTTGTATTTATTTTTCTTCCTTCTAAATCTCCACTATCTTGAAAATTTGTTTCACTGTCTAAATCATTTTTAGTAATCGTTCCTGATGGTGTACTTGCATTTAATTTACCATGAGCAATTTTTGTTCCTCCCATAGTTCCTGTTAATTTTCCAACTAATGTTTCAGCTTTGCAACTTGCTGTATTATCTGTACCTGCATCACTAGCATCTGAATACCAGAATTGAGTTTCAGCTCCATCACCTTTTTGACGTAATGTACATGTTGTTGTTTGGGCTGTATCTAAACCATCATATGCACTTTCAACCATATATAGTTCCCAGTCTAGATCAGTATTTGTTTGATTTGTATAATCGATTTTTAAGTTAAATGTTGCTTCATAATCATTTTCATCATCAGGCTGCTGTTTTTCTATTGTAGCTTTTGCTCCATAGACTGCTAAACCTCCTGGATAGTTTAATAGTTCAAACTTACTAGCCTCACTTGTAAACTTAATTGTTGCTCCTTTTAATTCGGTTGTTTCTACTGTTGATGTTGCTGATCCACTGGTTTGCGTTGATGCTGTGAAGTAAGCAAAGGTAGCGCCCACTACTGCTTCGTACTCAGCCCCACAAACCAAACGCTCTTTTTCTCTCTTCCTTCCTTTTTTCTTTCTCTCTCTCTTTATCTTCGTCTTGGAACATCTTTTTTTCTCTTCCTGCTTTTTATTCTTTGGTGTTATTTTTAATCTCCTGCTTTTGCTGCAAAGCCTAATTCTATACTAAATTCTTTTCCTTGCTGTGTATTTTGGTCTTCATTATTTGCATAATCTACATACAAATAATATGTATCATTGGTTGTTCCTGTTACTGTAATGTCAACTGTCTTCTTTGCAGTAGTAGAACCAAACATGCTTTCATAAGCACCTGTTCCATCTGGAACTAATGACCCAGGAATATTTGAACATTCAGTTGTCATATAAGTTCCGGCCACAGGATCTGTTGCAGTTCCACCAACTACTGGTTTTTGACAACTAATTTCATCACTATCTTTTTTAATTAAATACCATGATACATCACCGTTAAATGCTGAATCTATTTTTGCATCTACACTTAACGTAGTTTCAATATTTTCACACGTTCCTGTTCCATCACCGCATGAACCTTTAATGGTAATAGATTTAACTGCTTTAAATCCTGGTAACACTCCACCTTCAATAGTTTCAGAATCAATTTCTGAACCATTTGTCATTGTCGCGCTTGCTAAGGCTTTCGTTTTTACTGTTGTTTTATTTTCACCTTCATTTGTTGTTGTAACTGATGCTGTGAAGTAAGCAAAGGTAGCGCCCACTACTGCTTCGTACTCAGCCTCACAAACCAAACGCTCTTTTTCTCTCTTCCTCTCTTTTTTCCTTTTATCAATTTCCTTTTATCTTTTAGGCTGCTTGATATACTGTTGAGGCTGGTTTGCCATCTACCCTTTGTACAATGTTGACGATACGTCCCCATCTATCGATAATGTCGCACTTATCGTTTTTCCTGCATCTGTTGGACTTTGATCTTCTCCACTATTCGGATATTTTATTACTATGTAATAATATTTTGTACTTGGACTACTGGTATTGATTTTTCTATTATTTAAATCTCCATCGGTTTGTTCTCCATCTACGTCTTGAAGTGTATCCTTTGTGATATGCCCTTGTCCAGATTGTGTATTTTTCTTTAATTTACCACTTGCAATCTTTTTTCCTGTTAACTCACTAGTTATCTTTGTCGTTATCGCTGCTGCATCACAACTTTCAGTATTTTCTTCACTATCATCTATATCTGCATACCAGAATTGTGTTTCGTTACCTTCACCTTTTTGATGTAATTTACATGTTGTTGTTTCTTCTTCATCTAATTTGGCATATTCGCTTTCAACCATATATAGGTCCCATGTTAAATCAGTGTCTGTTTCATTTGTATAATCAATTTTCAAGTTAAACGTTGCTTCATAATCATTTGGATCACTCATTTCTTGCTTTGCAATCGTTGCCTTAGCTCCATAGACAGCTAAACCTCCTGGATATTTTAACAATTCAAACTTGCTTTCGGCACTGTTAAATGTGATTGTTGCCCCTTGTAATTTTGTTGTTGTTACTGTTGCTTCTGCTGATCCACTGGTTTGCGTTGATGCTGTGAAGTAAGCAAACGTGGCGCCCACTAATATTTTTCTAAATATGTAGAAACAACTAATATTTTCATAAAAATTATTCACATTGGTAACACCAAGTGATAAAAAATATTATTAAATAATGTACAGTTTAAACTTTTCTTTATCACTTGATGTTACCCATAAAGTTAAGTTACTAAAATTTTACATTTAATATATCACCCAATAATAATGGATGATATTTTTTGGCAGGTTTCGACTAAAATAGTAAAAAAAATTACCTTTTATTTTAGTAAAATTTTAAAATTAACTGTTATATAAAAGACAATATTAAAATGTACAAAAAAGGGAAAATAACTATGTACAAAATTGTACATAATTATTTTCCACTTTTTACTTATTTTTATAGCATCATTTATATATTTCATATTTGCTACATTATTATCTTATATAACATTATCGGTTTGAAATTTATAAAAAATTTAACACCAAATAAAAATTAAATTGTTTTTTCATTAACTACTCGTACCAATAATTTTCACTTTTCTTCTCAATTCCAAACACTACCTTATTTTCATAAAAAAAAGGAAAATCGAAGAACCAAACGCTCTTTTTCTCTCTTCCTTCCTTTTTTCCTTTTATCTTTTAGGCTGCTTGATCTAGTACTGAATTTGCTCCTTCTGCTACACTTAGTTTTACACTTATTTGTTTTCCTGCATCTGCATTTTGAGCACTTGCTTTATTTGGATATTTTACTACTAAATAATATACTTTTGAATCTTTTCCAGTCTTAGTACTTAATGTTCTTCCACCTAATTGATTACTTGTTACTAATTTTTTTACTTCTTTTAAATCTTCGTCTCCAGTTGCAGCTTCTTCTTCACTATATCTGATTTCATTTGTATCACCTTTGACTGTTGACTTTGTAATTTTTGCTTCTGTTTTTCCTGTTGGAAGATCACCATATGCAATTAATGTTCCTCCTGCACCACTGACTGCTTCTCTTATATTCTTTCCATCACATTGTTCTGTATTGTAATCAGTTCCTGCATCATCAGCATCTGCATACCAATAGTATGTTGTTCCACTTTCTTCTTTGGTTTTTAATCCACATTTTGTGATACTTTCAAAGCCACCTTGTTTGGCAAAATCTAATTCTCCTATTTTCTTTTCTAGCATCCATAATTCCCACTCTAATGCTGTATTTGTTTGATTAGTATAGGTAATTTCTAAATCAAACGTTGCTTTATAGTCATTGTTATCAGTACCTGGTTCTTGTTTTGCTATTGTTGCTGTTGCTCCATATATTCCTAATCCTCCAGGATATTCCAACATGTCTAATTCTTCTCCTGTTTCTGTAAATGTTAAATTTGCACCGTCTAATTTGTTGGTTGTTACGGTTGTTGTTGGAGCTGTTCCAGATGTTGTTGTTGATGCTGTGAAGTAAGCAAATGTGGCGCCCACTACTGCTACTAATAATGTAGCTATTGCTATTACTGTTAGTAATATCATGTTTCTTTTTTCCATATTTTTTATCCTCCTTACACTAAAAATATTATCAAATTAAATTTATTTATGCAATACCTTTTTAAAACATTTTACGTAAGAAATTTACAACATCCTTTAAAGTAAGGGGTTAAATACCAATTTTTTTTACATATTTTGTAAACATTAAAAATATTTTTTAGCTAAAAATAATAAAAAACGATTAAAGAAACTTTATTTTTTAATCGTTTTCATAATTTCAAAATAGTAAATAACTGCTGAAAAAACTGATAAAATTGTAGCTATATAAATAAGAATTATATCCATTTTAATATTTAATAAAACAAATGGCACATTGTAAAATAATAGTAAAGATACACCCATCATCATAAAGCAAGTTTTAATTTTTCCCCAGATGTTTGCTTTAACAACTATTCCATTTTTAGCACTTAAAGTTTTTAAGGCATCGACAACGATATCTCTAGTAATAATTATGACGGGAATAGCTAGATTAATAAAACCGTGATAGGCCAAAATAATTAAAAGTCCATTAATTAAAACTTTATCCGCGATAGCATCTAAGCAAGCTCCAATATCACTTACTTCATTATTTTTACGGGCTATATAACCATCAAAAAAATCAGTTATACAGGCGATAATAAAAATAATTCCGGTTGCTAAATATTTACTGTCAATTAAAATTTTGCCATTAACAAGAAAAACTGGAAAAGCAATTCCTAGTTGATTCCAAGGAATTAAAAGTAAAACTATTATAAAAACAGCCATAACAATCCTTGATAATGTTAATTTATTAGCTAAATTCATACTTCCTCCTAACTTAAGCTACTTGCTTAGCACTCCATATTATAATAATAAGAACTAAAGCAATTAAGGCCACATAAATCAAAGCATAATTTTTTTTAGAACTTTTAATTGTTGGATTAGTGTAAGGAGAAACAATTAATTCATCAGTTTTCTCTTTATTAAGTTCCATTACTTTTTTTTCTATTTCTTTAACGGGAATTCTTGATGTATATTCAAACATATACTCGTTAAATTCATCTAATATTTGTTGTTCATTTAATCCTAAATATTTTGCATATGATGTAATCCAATCTTTCAATTCAAAAATGTCTTTAAATCCACCAATATTTCCAGCTTCGATGTTGTCTAAAATTACATCTTTTATATTTAAGTCTCGGGAGGCTTCATCTAGCGAAACACCGCTTGTTTCTCTGGCTTCTTTTAAAGTTCTACCAATCGAATACAAGAATATCACTTCCTTTTTTATTTAAAAAAATAATAACTTATAAGCCTTGTTCTGTACGTTTACACGCGACAAATATTTATCTACCTATTGCTAGGTCCACTACATCGTTTAATTCCTAGTAGCAGCTCCCCTACCATAATTTGGGTTTCTCACTTGTGGGGTTTACCACGTTCCACTTCCAAGGTTTCCCTTTTCTTCG
>CANQRX010000075.1 GCA_947626425.1 uncultured Bacilli bacterium
GGAATTTAAAATAAGTGATAAAGAAAGTGAAATGGAAAATATGGCCAAAAAAGCCAAGAAACAAATGAAAGAAAAAGAATATTATAAAGAATTAGAATTAGATAAGATAGAAAATATAAAAGAATATGCTTTAGTCTTTTGGGGTAAAAAATGTATTGTTAGATAAATAAAGGAAAAAAACAGGTAGCTTGTGTATAAACTATGCACACTACCATAATGAACGAGGAGGGAACTTATGAAAGAAATACCATATGGAATAATAGATTATAAAGATTTAATTTTTGGAAATTATTATTATATAGATAAAACAATGTATCTAGAAAAATTAGAAAAAGTTAAAAAAACATTGATTTATTTAAGACCCGGAAGATTTGGAAAAAGTTTATTTACGAGTATGATGTATTACTATTATGATGTAAATAGTAAAGATTTGTTTGAAAAGTTATTTAAAGAAACTTATATATATCAAAATCCAACCTCTTTAAAAAATAATTATTACGTCTTAAAGTTTGATTTTTCTGGACTAACAACTGGAAATAAAAATAAAAAGGAATTAGAAGAGGAATTTAAAGGATGCATAATAACAGGAATTAATAATTTATGTGACAATTATAATTTAAAATATAATATAGATGAAAATAAAAGTGTTTCTTTGATAATTAAATATTTTTTAAGTTATTTTAAAGGTTTGAAATTAGACAATAAATTATATATTTTAGTCGATGAATATGACAATTTTACAAATGCGATATTAGAAGGCGATGCAAAACATTTTAAAAGTGTGGTTGGAAATGGCGGATTTGTTAAAGCTTTCTATGCTGTATTAAAAGAATATATTGGTTTAGGAGTAATCGATCGCTTTTTTGCGACAGGAATATGTCCAATAACTTTAAATAGTATGACAACAGGCTTTAATATTGCAACTAATATTTCGATCGACATTCGATTTAATAGTATGATTGGTTTAACGCATGAAGAGGTAAAAAAATTGTTAAATGACTATGTATCCAAAGAAGATGAAGAAGAAGTATATAATGTCATGTTAGAAAACTATGATGGATATTTATTTAATGAAGAAGCAAATGAAAAAGTATTCAATGCTACTTTAGTTATGTATTTATTAAGTAATTATGTTGACTTTAAAAAATTACCAAAGGAAATAATGGATGATAATATTGTCTTTAATCGAGGTAAAGTAGGAAATTTAATAGAATTAAAACATAATCCATACAGTAAAGAAATATTAGAAGAAATACTACTTAATGACCAAGTTAGGGGAAAGCTAAAAAGAAGTTTTGATTTAGAGAGCGATTTTGATCGAAATGATATTATAAGTTTATTATATTATTTTGGTTATTTAACAATTGAACCCGATAAGTTTGGTGGTTACTTTTTTAAGATACCCAATCGCGTAATGAAAGAAGTGTATGGTAATTACTTTATTTATAAATTAAATCAAATAAATATAAAGTATGATAGTAAAAAAATTGATGAAATTTTTGATGAAATTATAACTGAAGGAACAATAAGTAAATTATGTAGTTATACAAGTGAAATTTTAGAAAAAATGGATAATCGTGATTATATGCAAATGAATGAATTAATAATCAAGATTGTAATGTTTACCCTTTTAATTAATAATGAATATTATTTTGTAAATGATGAACAAGTAAGCAATAATGGTTATATTGATTTATATTTACGAAAGAAAAATGAATTAGTTAAAGATAATATAATAATTGAATTAAAATACCTTAAAAAAGAAGAATTAAGTGAAAAGAAAATACTTAAAAAATTGAATGAAGGAACAGAACAAGTTAAAAGATATGCCGAAGATGAAAGACTAGGGCATTGTCGTAAATATGTGGCAATATATAGTCGTTATGAATGTTTAAAATTAGAAGAAGTTTAGGATCCCTAGATTTTTTATTAAAAAAATAAGAAAAAGGTAAATATTAAATAATTAAACTAGAAATTTTAATTATGTGCCCAAGCAAGTTTTGAGCAATTCCTATTATTGTTGGAAAGAATTTTAACACAATATATTTATAATTTATGAGAGATTATTGTTGGAAAAACTATCCTTAATCATTTGGACTAATCTAAGTTAGTTACAAGTAAAATAATGCACTTAAAAAAGTCATAAATAATCTGTTTTAAAAGCTATATGTTTTAACTAATCAAAAAAAGTGTCAAATATAAACAATATTAAGTAAATATAATTGCTAAGTAGAATTAACATATGTTATGATGAGCTGGGTGAGAAAAATGAACTATAAGTATACATCAAGAAATGAAAAGGATACCATTTCTTTAGCGCAAAATATTGAAAGTGAAAAATTCCCAAACATGGTTATATGTTTAAATGGGGAATTAGGAAGTGGAAAAACAGTTTTTGTCAAAGGTTTTGCTTCATCCCTTGAAATTTTTGAAAATATAACTTCCCCAACTTTTAATATTGTTAAAGAATATCATAATGGCGAATTGCCTTTATATCATATTGATGCTTATCGTCTTGAAGACCAAAAAGAAAATATTGGAATCAGCGATTATTTTGATAAAGATGGTGTTACCATTATCGAATGGGCTGAATTAATTGAAGACGAATTACCAAGTGAACGATTAGATATTGAGTTCCGTATTAAAGATGAAAATACGCGAATTTTAATTTTAAAACCACATGGTAAAATGTACGAAGATATTTGTGAATCCATTTTATAAATAATTCGAAAAAATTTTTCTTAAAACTTATCAATCTAAAGTTTTACACGTAGTTGTAAGGCTTTTTTGTTTTAAAAAGTTCATTGTTAAAACCATGCTTTTGGGACGTACTAATTTTTATTATCCATTTTGCTTATCATTTTTATATAACTGCTAATTGGTTGATTTTTTGTTTTATATGAATAAAAAGATATTTTATAAGTTACTTTAGTTTGGTCTTTAATAACTATATAGATCAAAGTTAAAAATAAGAACAAAATAATGTAGATGTATATAGTAGTAGTTGTTAAATTTTTGTGCTATTATTAAAACAGAAAGAGAGAGTTATTTTATGGCTAAAACGACAAGTGCTATTAATGTTAATGTAGATACCCAAATAAAAGAGGAAGCGACAACTATTTTAAAAGGATTGGGATTAAATATGAGTACATTTATTAATATGGCTTTAATACAAGTAGTTAAAAGAAATGGTTTACCTTTTGAAGTAAACCCAACACCTAGTAAAGAAATGTTAGAAGCACTACAAGAAGAAAACGAAATGATTAATAATCCTCAAAAATACCCAAGATATAGAAATTGGGAAGAATTAAAAAGGGCATTATTATCAGATGACTAATCATAAATATGAAGTGGTTTATTCAATTATGTTTAAAAAATCTAAAAATTAATATAGGGAGTGGCTACAAAAACTCTTTTAACAACATAGATAAGCTTGATAAGTTTAAAAAGGCAAATAAACAAATAAAAATGATTGATGGCATTTTTTTGACTTAGCAAGTGCGAAACTCGGGTTATATTCTCATATTTTATATAACTTTGAGAATTTTTAATTTATAATGCTTTGGGTCAATTTAGGTAAAAAATTTTGAAATAAAGCATTTTTTATTCATTGTTTCTTAATTGTTTTAACAAAAAGTTATTAATAAGTTAAAATTTCATGTTTTTTTAGAAAGTTTTGTTGAAAGATAAATTAAGTCCAAAAAGTAGTTTTTTTATTTGCAGACAAACCCCACTTTTTGTTATATAATATTTATGCAATTTGATAGTTTAATGCTTACGAGGAGGTAGTTGATGTGATAACTTTATTTATAGATACTCATGAAAAAAAAATAATTATAGCTATTTTAAAAGATGAAAAAATTATTAGTCAAAAAATTGTTGATGAACAACTAAACCATAGTCGAATTTGCTTACCAACCATTATTGAAGTTTTAAAAGAATCTAATGTGACTTGTCAAGATTTATCCGATATTGTTGTTGTTAATGGCCCCGGTTCTTTTACGGGGGAACGTTTAGGGGTAACTATTGCTAAAACTCTTGCTTACACCTTAAACATTCCTATTCGAACAATGACAAGTTTAGAAACAACCTTAGCAAATGTTGAATTAAAACAAGATAGTTTTTTAGCTTTAGAAGAAAAAAATGGTTATTTTATCGCTCAGTTTAACTCGTTAAAAGAACTTATTTCTGATTATACTTACTTAACAAAAGAAGAATTTAATAATTTTAAAGAAAATAAAGAGATTATTTATGCAGGAAATTATGATGTTTCGTGGTCCGTAAAATATGCCCATCAAAAGAAACCAATTAATCCTCATCAAGTAAATCCTTTTTATGTAAAAAAAATCGAGGTGGAAAAATGATCGAACAAGCAGTAACGAAAGATTATGAACAAATATATCAATTAGGGAATTTATTACATGACAATTTTGAAAATAAATATAATTTTCAAGAACTACAAAAGGAACCATATTTTCATTTATTAGTTTATAAAGAAAATAACCAAGTTTTAGGCTTTTTATCTTATGTTAAGCTTTTAGAGACAGTCGATATTTTAGATATTGTGGTAGATGAACAAAATCGCCATCAAAAAATTGCCACTAATTTAATTGATTATATGATTTCAGGTTTAGACGAAAATGATGCTATTTTACTAGAAGTAGCAACGGAAAATCAAATAGCTATTTCTCTTTATGAAAAGTTTGGTTTTAAGATTATTCATACACGTAAAAAATACTATGGCAAAAAAGATGCCTATGTTATGGAGAGGGTTGTTAACAATGAAGGACATTAATATTTTATCGGTTGAAACATCTTGTGATGAAACAAGTATTGCGATTATCAAAAATGGGTGTGAAGTTGTTGCTTTAACGATTTTAACTCAAATGGATACTCATGCGAATTTTGGCGGAGTTGTTCCAGAAATTGCCAGTCGGATGCATACTGAAAATATTACAATGGTTCTAGAAGAAACTCTTAAAAAAAGTAAAATGTCCGTAGCTGATGTTGATGCCATCGCGGTAACATATGCTCCTGGTTTAGTTGGTTCTTTATTGGTCGGAATTGAATTTGCAAAAACTTTGGCTTTAGTTTATAACAAGCCTTTAATCGCGGTTAATCATACCATCGGGCATATATATGCTAATAATATTGAACATGAAATAAGTTATCCAACCTTAGCTTTAATTGTCAGTGGTGGTCATACCGATTTAGTTATTTTAAAAAGCGAAAAAGAGATTGAAGTTTTAGGAAGCACAATTGATGATTCGATTGGGGAAGTTTATGATAAAGTAGCTCGGGTCTTAAATATGCCTTATCCCGGTGGACCTAATATTGAACGTTTAGCGAAAAGTGGAAAAGTAACTTATGATATGCCTAGGCCAATGGATAATGATTCTTATAATTTTTCTTACAGTGGTTTAAAAAGTTATATTATCAATTTAGTTCATAATGAAAAACAACGTAATCACGAAATTCGTTTTAACGATTTAGCGGCATCTTTTCAAGTCGCAGCCATAGACCAATTAGTTAGAAAAGTAGAACTTGCTTTTCAAAACTTAGATATTAAAAAATTTATTCTAGCAGGCGGAGTATCGGCCAATAGTTACTTACGCGAAGAAATGCAAAAATTATGCGATAAATATCATGTTTTATTTCATGTTCCTAATAAACTTTATTGCACAGATAATGCAGCCATGATTGGGTGTGCAGCTTACCCTTTATATAAAGCTCAAAAGTTTGCTGATTTTACGTTAAATGCGGAAAGTACAAGCAATTTAGATAATTATTAAAAACTTAAATTTATGAAAATAGTGAAAATATAAAGTAGATTTATAATATTAAATCTACAATTTTTTAAATTGACAGACGGGGGGGGGGTATATGATAAAATTAATTAAGAGTAAGGTGTTGGAATATG
>CANQRX010000076.1 GCA_947626425.1 uncultured Bacilli bacterium
GCCTAGGGAGAAGTGCGCCCAAAATTTGAGTTTGAAAAGTAAAAAGTCTCAAAATAATTAAATAGACCGAAAAAAATAAATAATTAGGATAGAAAATGGAAAACGATAAAGAAAATATAACAATATTGATAAAACAGCCTCTGAAATTAGAGGTATGAATTATTCAGGATTATTTTAAAATAGATAGATGGGGATAAATATGAAAGAAAATATTAATTTAATTAAAATCACGTTACCATACTTTAAAAAGTACTGGCGTATTCTAGTTCTTGATTTAATTGCTGCATCTTTAACAACCATTGCAGGTTTTATTTTACCACTTGTTTTAAGTGAATTTACAAATTTAGGAATGGCTGGCACGTTAACTCTAAAGGTCGTTTCTAATTTAACGATTGTATATGGTGTTTTAAAAATCATTGAAATTATTGCAAGATATTATATGACAAATATCGGACATCGAATGGGCGCAATGATTGAAACGGATATGCGAAGTGATTTATACGATCATTTAATGAGTTTACCGACAAGCTATTACAATGATACGAAGGTTGGGCAAATCATGACTCGTGTAACAAGTGACTTAGCTGATATTACGGAATTTGCACACCATGCTCCGGAAGAGATTTTTATTGTATCGATTCAAGTTGTCGTTTCGTTAGCGATTTTAGGTAGTATCAATGCTTGGCTAACAGTACTCATTTTTCTTTTACTGCCATTTATGTATTTTTTTTCAAGGAAAAATCGTACAAGTATGAAGGTAGAGCAGATGAAACAACGTCAACAGATTGGTAATTTAAATGCGGGTATAGAAGATAGTCTCTCGGGCATTAGAGTGGTCAAAAGTTTTGCGAACGAGCCGATTGAGATTGATAAATTCGAGGGAGGCAATCAAAACTTCCTGACAATTAAGAAAGATTTCTATAGCGCGATGGCATCCTTTACATCGACTACCTCATTATTCGAAGGGTTAATGTATATCGTCGTTTTAGTCTTTGGTGGATGGGGCATAATCAATAACCAATTTGCTCCGGCAAATTTAATCGTCTTCATCATGTATATCAATATGTTAGTAACAAGTTTACGTCGACTCATTCAGTTTATCGAACAATTCCAAAAGGGGATTACAGGAATTGAACGATTTGATGAAGTGATGAGCGTCGAATCTGACATGATCGAGAAAGAAAATGCGATTACACTCAAAGATGTTAAAGGTTCTATTCAATTCGACAATGTAAGTTTTAGTTACGAAACAGACTCAGCCCATATTTTAGAAGATATCTCGTTTGAGGTTAAACCTGGTGAAAAAGTGGCATTTATTGGACCAAGTGGGGCAGGGAAGTCGACTATTATTAATCTGATTCCACGATTTTATGATGTAAAAAGTGGTTCGATTTCTATTGATGCACACGATATTCGTGACTTAACGTTCCATTCAATCAGAGATAATATTGGAATCGTGCAACAAGATGTCTATCTCTTTGCAGGAACGATCGCAGAAAACATCCGTTACGGTAAAATGGATGCGACAGACGAAGAGATTCGTTATGCAGCGAAACTGGCTGGTGCTACTGAATTTATTGATGAGTTGCCAGAAGGATTTGAAACAGATATTGGTTCTCGCGGTGTCCGTTTATCAGGTGGACAAAAACAACGTATTTCCATCGCTCGTGTATTTCTAAAAAATCCACAAATACTAATTTTAGATGAAGCGACGTCCGCATTGGATAACGCTAGTGAGATTATTATCCAAGAGTCTTTAGATAAACTAGCTGAGGGGCGTACGACCATTACGATTGCTCACCGACTAACGACAATTGAAGATAGTGACCGTATCTATGTACTAGACAAAGGGAATATTACTGAAGTAGGGAATCATGAAGAACTAATGGCTCGAAAAGGCCATTACTATAGACTATATACAAGAATTTAATGACAAAGCTTACTTATTAGATGTGCTATCTGATAAGTAAGCTTTTTAAGTTACTTAAAGCACATAAAGTTGTCTATTCTAAAGAGAGTTTGATAGAGTGAATGTAATGAAATTGATGTAAGTACTGAAAGGATGAAAAAAATGGAATTAGGCGTTCATGATTTAGTGACCTTAAATAAAGGTGAAACACCAGAAGAAGGTTACGCAAGAACAACACGGTTTGTTAAAGAAATAGAACAGATGAATTTTAAACGTTATTGGTTTGCAGAGCATCATAATTCAAAAGGGCATGCTAGCTCATCGCCTGAGTTAATGGCGGCATATATGTCTGCAGTGACAGAAAAGTTGCGATTCGGGACAGGTGGAACAATGATTATGCATTATTCACCTTTTATGTTGTTATATAAATATGGTTTCTTGTTAAATAAGATGAAATATTTTTTAATAAAGATTTGAATTAAAGTGTAAAGGAGGAGATAGTTATTATAAACTACAAGTGGATATTGTGTCCTGTATGTGGAAATAAAACACGATACCAGCTTTCAAAGGTCAGTGGTATACCTGAAAGCACTTGGCAAAAAGTAAATGAACGTGATGTTGACGGATTCACAGTTAAGCAGATTAAAGCAATTGCAATGGTCATTCATAAAAAACCAACCAGTGTTTTAAATGACCTTATTGAATTGGATAATTTAGAATACAAAGAAGATTTAAATGGCTTACGAAAATTCTTGAATCAACACGATTATAGCAATCCCACAAAAGAAAAAATCATCAAAAATCTTATTCAAGAATTAAAGGAAAATGGTGTAAATGTTCAACCGTTTTCTTTTAACAGAATAGAAAACGAAGATTTAGTTGATATAGAAATTGTTTTAAATAATGTGATTGATAGCTTAACTACCGCTTTAAATAATATTAAGGCTAATAAACCACCTATCCCTGATACAATTAAATAGATAGTAGAAAAGTAGCAATGTGGTTTATACCACATTGCTACTTTTCTACATCATCTCTAGGAACTCTTGTAATGTTGGCAAATTAAATGCTTCTTTATATTCAATCCTAATTGTTATAAATTCATCATAAATTTTTACTAAACAATAATTTTCAAATTTATCTTCTCTATTCAATGTATGTAGAGTATAAGAAATTACAGAATTACCTTTCACATTTAATTTTCCAAATAAAGCAAAATCGATATTTTTTTTATAACCCTTAGTTAAAAGGTACTGCTGAATATCAAAATTTAGCGGTACTTTTTTAATGGCGAGTATTTTCATCAGCACCTTCTACTTTCTTTTGATAGCGAATCAGCGTACTTTTACTAATCCCTGTCATTGCTGTAATTTCAGTATAAGTGTGTTCTTTTTTCAAGGCTAATGCGTGGTCTAATTGTGCTTTTTTATATTTAGGTGGTCTACCGTCTTTTAACGTTCCATTTTGACGTGCTAAGGCTTTCCCCTCTTGTGTGCGTTCCACAATCAGATCACGCTCAAAATCCGCAAAGGCACTAAATACGGTATAAATCAATTTGCCTGTTGGTGTATTTTCAATACATCCAAGATTTAAAATATGTACAGTGACTTCCCTATCAAATAAGTCTTTAATAATCTTTAGGGCTTCCTGCGTACTTCTAGCTAGCCTATCTAGTTTGGTGACGACAAGCATATCCCCTGCTTTCAACTTGCTTAATAATTTTAAAAATTGAGTACGTTTGGTATCACGTCCTGATAATTTATCCTGATAAATAACCTGACAATTTTCTGATTCTAAGGCATTAATTTGTGCCTGTAAATCTTGTTTAGCGGTACTCACTCTAGCATAGCCATATTTCATTTTTCGCCCTCTTTTCTCCTCAAAATCAAGTCCACTTATGACACCTACTTATGATACCGTCAAAAATCAGTATTTTCAACAACTTCAAAACGGTATCAAATGTTTTAACTTATGATACCTTTTTATTGTAAAAAAAGTAGTAATGTAGTAATGTGTATTTGTTGCAATTACCACATTACTACGTTATAATATAAGTAACAAGTAAGAAAGGAAGATGAAATATGGTAATTACACCTAGTAACTTTAAAGGTGGTGTTGGAAAAACCACAACATCTCTATTACTAAGTTACATATTAACTAAACATAAAGATAAAAAAGTTTTAGTCATAGATACAGACCCACAAGAAAATTTAACTTATAGTATTTCTACCACTTTTAAGAAAAGTCTAGACCCTAATAAAAATATCTTTAATGCTTGTTTTGATGATTCAACTATTGAAGAAAATATTCAAAGTATTACTGATAATCTAGACTTGCTTGCTGGGGAATGGAAAATGACAGAATTTGAAACAGAAGCAAATAGGCAATATAAACAATCACAACAAAAAAATATCTTATCTATTGTTATTTCCCCTATTATGAATAATTATGATTATATTATTATTGATACATCACCTTATATAAATTTAGTAATGGATAATGTAATTCATGTAACGGATTATGTAGTGATTACAACACAAACTGATTCAATGGCTTTTGAAAGCACGAAAAGATATTACGATTATTTATTGTCTATGGCTGTTAATACTGATTTCAAACTACTAGGTGTTCTACCCTATTTAGTAGGCGATAGTTCAACCGATAAATATTATTTACAAGAATATAATGACGTATTTGGTAATGAATTATTTAACCATAAGGTAAAACATTCAGATAGAGTAAAAACATGGAATCGAAAAGGAATTACAGAAGATAAACCATATGATAAAAAAACATTAGCCATGTATGAGAATGTTGTTGATGAAATGCTAGAAAAAATGTAAATATTCAACCAATGGATCATGCTGCAATCTTGATTGCCTGCATGACCCATTGGTTAAATCGAAAGGAAGTTTAAGTTATGGATAAAAAAGGTTTTGGTACAAATGTCGGAAGACAAACAAAAAATAATAAAGATACGGCTAAAAAGACAGTCTTAAAAAGCATACGAGTTAGTGAACAAGCTCATAAAAAATTAAGGCTACAATCTGTTAAAGAAGATAAGTCAATTCGTGAATTGATAGATGAATTATTAGGAATAAAATAACTATCACATTACTACTTTTCCACTTGTGGTAATGTGGTAATGTGGTAATGTAGATAAGTCGTCAATCCTTGATATAGTACGGTTTAGAAGAATTATTTTTTTTAAATATTTTTATAAAAAGTAGTATATTTATGATATGATAATAGAAATTAAAAAAGCGGTAGATTGAAAATCAATCTACCACTTGAAAATAAAAATCTCAACTCAGGTCGCCAAACGTGAAGTTGAGAAAGGATTTTAATTGTTACAAAAATAATAAGGCTTATTCTTTTTGTATTTACAATACCAAGTATAATAAAATACTTCCGAATTGTAAAGTGAATTAAATCAGTAAATCCTTTCTTACTTCTGACTGTCTGTTGAGAAAATAAGAAAGGATTTTTTATTATGACAAATTTTAATTTTTATACCGCAGACAAAGCATATGGAGAATTATATTTTCAATTTCCAAAAGTATTTCTTTATAGTGATAAATATAAAAACTTATCAGATAGTGCCAAAATAGCTTATATGGTTTTCAAGGATAGATTGCAATATTCGATTACAAATAATTGGATTGATGAGAATAGCCATGTTTATTTTATTTTTACCAATCAAGAATTAACAGAATTGCTAAATTGTTCAGAGCCAAAGGTAATTAAAATCAAGAAAGAACTAGAAAAAGTAGGTTTACTCTTGCAGGTACATCAAGGTTTCAATCAAAAGAAAAAACGAAACGAACCTAACAGACTTTATTTAGCAGATTTAGAAGTTGAAGCATATGAAGTTTACAGCTATCAAAATGTAGAAAACAGCCTGCAAAGTCAAGTACAGAGCGGAACTAAAAAAAGTTTAGTCCGACAAGATGAAGCTGAAACCCTTGATACAAGCGGAACTAAAAAAAGTTTAGT
>CANQRX010000077.1 GCA_947626425.1 uncultured Bacilli bacterium
ACCTTACTCTTAATTAATTTTATCATATACCCCCCCCCCGTCTGTCAATTATTAAAAAAATACCAGATTTTAAAATTCTGATACTTTTTATTCTTTTTCTAGTTTTTCTAAAACATTTTTAGTCATGGAAATTGCTTTTTGTCTAACATTTTCAGCCGCATCTAATAAAACCGGTTCTCCTTTTTCTTTAACATAATTAACTAAATCTTTGGCATTTTTTTCAATTACTTTAGCTTTTTTCTTTGCAGTATCTAATACTTTTTCGGCATCAAGTTCGGTTAGTGATTTTTCAATTTCTTCGGTTTTAGTTATCACGTATTCTTTAACATCGTCCATATCCATAGTTTTAGCTTTCGTAATTAAATCATTAATTTTAACCTTTAAATCATTTCTTGTTTCTTTACCTTTTTTTGGGGCAAACAAAACACCTAATCCAGCCCCAATGGCAATGCCTCCTAATAAAGCTGATTTCTTTTTCATTCTTTCATCTCCTTTAAATAAATTATACTATATAATAAGTATGCTCATAAAAATAATATTAATACTTTTACTTTTTATTTACAAAAAATTAACTTAAACTAAATGTAACTTTATAATCCATTATCTTTTCTTCAGTAAATGTAAATATATTGTAATTTTGATCTTTAATTGTGTAAACTCTTTGCCCATTTTTTTCTTCTACTTGACATTCAGCAATTTCGGAAGTAATTGTCGGTAATTTTTTTTCAATGTAATTTTCATAATTATTGGCATTTTTATACCGACCCTCTTTAAATTCTTGTTCTAGTAAATCATAAGTATCAATAGGTGATGTATTTAAAATATTATAAAATTCAGAATAGTAAAGATTACATATATAATTATTTGTTATAACTTCTGTTCCCATAAATTGATTATAATCATTAGGTTCAATAGAAGTATTAACTAAAGGTAATTTTTCTTTTTGTTCATCTTTTAAAGGATAAATCGCATAAGTTATGTTGTCATAGTCAATAGCTACAAGAAAAGAAACATCACTTTTAATAACCTCTTCACTTTCATATAGCAAGGCCTTTACATCACCTTTAACATAATATAAATAATTATTGTTATCTTTTTGAAAATACATTTCTTTAGCTTTAAAACCTAATTGTTCGACACCATAATCATCTAAAAAACGCATAACATTGCTAGAATTAATATTATTTTCCTGAAGAAATTGAGGATGTAAAACCGCTAGTAAAGCCGAAACATTTCTTTTTTGATGATAATTAAGAAAACTATTTAAGTCATTTACAACATTAAAGAAAGCAGAATATTCTTTAACTTCTTCCATTTGAAATGGTCTATCCTCTGTTTGAGGAACAAAACCGTCTTCTTTTGGTGTTTGAGCGACAAAATTATCAACAACAAACGCCAAAAGAAAAAGAAGGAAAAAGAGAATAACAACAATTGTTGTTCGAATTATAATTATTTTTTTATTCATTGAAAATTCCTCCTTATTGACAACCATTTTTGACATAATCATAAAAATCTAAAGCATACTCTTGCCGTGATGAACAACCACCACCAGGTTTTTCATATTCTAAACAGAAATTTTGGGTATGAGTTTCAACATCACTATTCGCCCGTAGATGTCTTTCCGCACTAGCGAAACTATTTTGAAGCTCATAAAGAATAAACTCTAGTTGTTTGCCTAATTCTTGCCAACTACTTCCATAAGTATTTTTCAAATTATTTAACCTTGAATCACACCATTGAGCAATACCACTACAACCTTGACTATTAACAGCAGTTGGTAAAAAGTTACTTTCTTGATATAAATTACCCATAATTCCAGCCACAGCTTCATCAGAATAACCATTGTTTTTTAACGTTTTACAAATACTTTTTTTATTGTCATCATCTTCAATTATTCCGCCACTAGCAAAACATTTTGTTCGAGCTTCACTAGCTGAAACATAATTTAAAGGATTGACCGCTTCTCCTCCCACGATTACTTGAAAATCAAGGTGAGGTCCCGTTGAATCGCCTGTATTTCCTAATTTTCCAATTACTTGACCTTGTTTTACTTTATCACCAATTTTAACAGAAACACTATACATATGACCATAACGCGTTTGAGTTCCATCACTGTGAGTAATATAAACCGCATTTCCTAAACGTCCTCCACACGATCTATTACCCGCCGTACAACCCGTAAAGACATTAGTAACTTCCCCATCTGCCGCAGCAATTATATTAGTTTTTCCTTCAACGCCACCACCAATATCAATTGCTTTATGATATGTACTTGCACTAGCAGTCGGGGCACTTCGCTTTCCAAATTGACTGGTAATTGTTGTTGTTTCAGGATTACCTTTTGCAAAAGTTAACCCACCACTTTCTTCGGTATCTCGACTACCAATTGGCCACCACATACAACCAGCTCCATTTTTTTGATATGAACAATCATTTTCTTCTAACCCCCAAATTTCTTTTCGAAATTTTAAAACTACTCTTTGAGCCCAAGTTCCGTATCGTTTTTGTTCATCGATTGTTGTAGGCACACAGTTTGACCCACCTTCTGCTCCACAATAACGCCCACTTTGACAAGCTTCAACTACCTTTTGAGGCGCACCTTCTGGATAAACCTGATTAATATAATTACAACCGCCTAAAGAATCATTGCCGGGATTATACCAATATTCACCTAATACTGCATAATGCATCAAAACATCATCCCAAGAACTATATCCCTTAGTCATATCTTTACAAAATTCAGCAACTGCATTATTAAAATCAGAACCATAGTTTTTACAATCTTCTATAGATTGAGTATTATAGCAACCATAACCCCAATAATTATTATATGGCGGATAAGGAAAACCTTCTGCTAAAGCCCTAGCCACAACCCATTCTGGATTTACATTATTTGCAACTGATATATCATAAATATCTTCAGCTTTTTCTTGAAATAACTTCCAACTATCATTAATTCTCGCACTGCTTGATTGATAATTATAATTTTTCATTCCATCAACAAATTGCTTTTTAGTTAACAAAGTTTTATCCAATTCCATTGAACTACATAAAGTATCAGAATTATTTTCATCATCTTCAACTTTATTATTTTCATCAATACTCCAAAAACTATGATTACCAATTAAAAATTGTAAAATATCATCATAATTAAAAGCCCTTTTTTCTAATAAATAAACAGCTCCATAAACCGAATAGCCAGTTCGATCATCTTGATGAGCCCAACTACTTTCTCCTGTTTCTTCGTTTGTAATCCAACATTCAGTTTGACTTTCATCAGGTTGATTACATGGACAATTTCGATAAATATCATTATTAACAAATTCATTTACCCAATCAGTTGGTATATAAAAATTTGGAACAGCAAAAAGGGTATAATTTTCTCCATTATTTGCTTCATAACAAAAATCAGAAACATGAACATCTAATAATTGCTCGCCACCTCTTCTTGTTACAATAACTCCTCGGGATGACTCTAAAGCTTTATTTAAAATTTTCATATTCGGTCCATCTTCCGGCTTTTCGGTAAGTTCTTTATCTCTATAAGTAATCTTACAATCATTAACAACAGCTTCTGTTCGTAAAGCAATAGCTAAAGATTTATAAACATGATAAGTACCCTCATCTTGATTAGGTATATCTTTAGTATAAGCATAAACTGCCGCATCAACATATTTTTCAATATCCATCGTCTGAGAACTTTTCTCACCATTATAAGGCTCGTAATCAATAGTTACACTTTTACAAGCACCTTCCCAATATTTATAATCATTTACTCCTGTTGATTCATTAACCGCGAAAAAAACTATCAACACCAATAAGCAAATTCCAATTAAAGTCACCGAAATCGTCATCTTCATTTTTAATAATTTTTTTAGAGCTTCCTTAGGTCCAAAAAGAGTTGCTTTTCCACTTTTAGGAGGGGCAATTTCCAAATCAGCTTCATTTTCTTCTAAAGGGGTTGATTCGGGAGTCAAGCTTGAATCAAGTTGCATATCTTCTTGATCAATTTTTTGATTTTCTTCTTGATCTTCCATACAATTACCACCTCTATTTCATGACCATATTTTAACATATAAGCGCAAGGTTGTAAATTTAGCTTTAACACACTAGATAATACACCTTCTAAAATAGGGCAGTTATTTAAAACTGTCCCCTAGTAAGATAAAATGTAAGGATTTTCAAAAGTTCCTACACCGTCGGAAATCTGTATTGATGGTTTCAGATACACCACGGGCCAGACGACGTGGGAGACCGCGACGAAGTTGATGGAGCTGGCATTCCCCGCCGAACTGACAAGGAACGCACCGATGGAATTGCCCGAATTCGGCGTAATCGTCCATAAATAGTCACTACTTGGCTTTAACCAATCTTTATTTGCACATTCTGATTGAAAATCACTTCCGGACCAATGATTTAATTCTTTAGAAAAACATTCTTCTCTTCCTTTACTTCCTCCATGACTGGCATAGCCATAATCACTCGGATAAATTAAACCTACTCCTTTATGATTACTTCCGTCATTGGTTTTTATCCATTCTTTTTGATGACTACCATATACTGTTATTCCTCGTTCATAATTATACCAATGCGTCACTAAACCTTTTGAGGAATCTTGATAGTCAGCAGTTCCTCCTAAGGTCCATGTTACTTCATCATCTACCATTGCTTGAGCTGTTTCATTTAAGCCTTTTGGTAAAGTAGTAGCACTTTGACTAAAATCACATTGGGTAACTGTACTACTTGTTGTATAACAATCTCCGCTTGTACTGTTATAATAACTACTATTCAACATATTTTTTAATGTTGATTGGGTCCAATCATTATTACTTGGATTATTCCAATAATAACTTCCAAAATTCTTTTGGTTACCTACTCCATCAGTTCTGACAATTTTTAATCGTTGCTCATATTTTCCATCTTCTGTTTTAACATTTACTAATCCTATGATTCGCCACTTTTCTTCATTAAAGCTTACATAATTATGGACATATGAAGTATTGGCATCTTTATAATTTACTCCGGCAAAACGGTATTCTGTTTCTTGCCAATTTTCATCAACACCTGCTTCGTTATGCTCTACTTTATATAATCCATCTCCACAGATTGCTAATGGAATATTTTGACCATAGATATTTACAGTTTCTGGTTCTTTTATTTCTACTTCTTTTATTACTTCGCCACTTACATTATTGGTATTATCCGTGACTCTTAAGCTTATTTTATGTAAGCCATAATCTTCAACTGTAAATGTTTTTGATTCATTACTTGTTGTTTCTTCCCAATTACCACCATCTAACTTATATTCATATTTGGAAATATTCTTACTACCATTAGCTTGTCCACTTCCTGTCGCGGTAATACTTTTTTCACATACTGCTAAATCTAAATTTGCTGTTGGTGGTATTTTATCTTCCTCTAAATAAGCATTGGTTATTGTTACTTTACTGACAAAGGTTTTTGAAATTGAACCTTCATCTGCGTCTTTATCTAACCATAATCTTAATTCAAACTCTTTTGTTTCACTTGGACTTAAATATCCTGTCATTAATTTATGAGAACTATAGGTATTATCTAAGATTGGTTTTACTTCTTCTGTATTACTTAATAATAACATTGTTCCTTCTTTTCCTTTTTCATTTAATTTAAAACGAATATATTTTGGTGCTAATCTATTTTCTTCGGATATTTCATATGTTCCATTTATTTTTGATAATGACTCTAAATTTATTT
>CANQRX010000078.1 GCA_947626425.1 uncultured Bacilli bacterium
GTTTTATCAACATAATAACAATTTTCTTGAATTAATTTCTGAAAATTATCTTTTCCTATTGGTATTGGTTTCATATTATCCCTCTTTTCTCTAATTTATTGTATCAAACATCATTTTAAATCACAACAACATGAATTAGTCGCCAAAAACAATCGATAAAAATTTATTACTAAACGTTGGCCTTCTAATATAATCATTTCAACAATTTTTGAAAAATCATCACTCATTATAATCTCCTTCTTTCTAAATGTTTAATGAACATAGAACCATAATAAATTAGTTCTTATATTACATACTAAGCATATCAGATTATATAATAAATTCAAAATATCCTCGCATAAATTCCCAAAACTAAAAGAACTATTTATTTTTGATTTTCTAACAAAATTAGGATTTTTATAAAAAGTTATTTTAAGTTTAAGACACATAAACATTCAACATGTTTAGTAAAAGTAAACATATCATATCCTTCTAAAAAAGTAATTTGATACTTTGATTGAAATTCTTTTAAATCTCTAACTAAAGTAAGAGGATTACAAGAGATATAAATAATTTTGGAAAATGCTTGCTGGAGTAAATATTCTTTAGTTTTTTTATCTAAGCCACTTCTTGGTGGATCGACAACAACTTTCGTAAACTTTTCGTTTAATTTATCAATTATGTTTTCGACTCTACCCTGATAAAACGTTATATTAGCCAATTTATTTACTTTTTGAACTTCTTTCGCACTTTTTATAGCATTTGCAACTACTTCAATACCCACGACTTTAATTACCTTGCGAGCCATCGGGAAAGTAAAAAAGCCAACTCCACAATATAAATCTAAAACAATATCTTTAGGGTTTAAAAAATTAAGCAATTTTTGAACGATTAAGTTACTAACATAAGGATTTACTTGAAAAAAAGAATCATAACTAATTTGGTAAAATTCACTTCTTTGTTCTTCTAAAAAACTTTTGCCATAAATAACTTTATTATTAATAATAAGGCCTGAAATTGGTTTTTCATATAATTTTGGATTAATATTAACTTTATCTTTTGTTTCAATAATAATTAAAACTTTATGCTCATTATTCGTGCGAATAGTTAATTTGCCATTTAAAAATGAAAAATAGTCAAAACAATCCAAAATTTCATTTATAATTGGTTGAGCTAAATAACATTTTTTAATCGAGACAAACTCATGGGTATTTTCCCTTTGAAAACCAAACTCTCCATTTTTCACAATTAAACTTATTTTGTTTCGGTAATATAAAGGTTCAGGATTAGCCACAATCTTAAAATCTTTAATATCTAAACCATTTTTTAAAAATAAATCTTTTAAACCCTCGGTTTTAATTTTTAAGCTATTTGCCACATCACATATATCTAAAGTACAACCTCCGCATAAAGATGAAAATGGGCAAAATGATTTCTTACGTAAAGGACTTGGTTTTATAACTTCTAAGACCTTGGCAATTTTATAATGTTTACTAGTTTTAACAATTTCACAATCAACAATTTCTCCTTTTAAAGCTTCTGGAACAAAAACAACCATATTATTTTCATAAGCAATTCCCCGCCCTTCATAATCATATTTTTCAATTTTTAATTGCATTTTCTCTCTCCTTTTTGCCAAAATTATAAAACTTTCTCAATAAATTTGCAATTTTTGAGTTTAATTTCCGAAGGGTTGCTCCATATTATATTTAGGTGAAAGGATTGTTTAGTTTATGAAAAATAAAATTGTCGAGCGAATTAAAGAAGAATTTAAACAAAGTGTCGATTTAATTGTTAAACCCGTTAAAATAAGTGCATTTCAAACTATTTATATTGTTTATTTAGAAAGTGTTACCGGTTCTAATAAAGTTAATGATTACATCTTAAAAAATCTTTCCTTATTCAGTGGTTTAAAACAAAAAAAGCTTTCTGATTTAGCTAGTTTAATTCCCTCTCCGAATACGGTTATTTTAAAAAATCCGGATGAAATTGAATACTATATAACTAATGGATTTACAATAGTTATCGATAACAAAGATATTTTAGCCTTAGAAACAAAAGCTGATATTAACCGAAGTGTTCCCGAAGCAGCAACCGAACAATCCATCTATGGTCCAAAAGATGCTTTTACCGAAAACATTCAGATTAATTTAGGTTTAGTTAAACGAAGAATAAAAAGTCATACCTTAAAATCAACCAGTCATGTCGTAGGCCGCAAAACAACAACCATGATTAATGTCTTATATTTTGATGATATAGTCGATATGGAAAATGTAAATGAAACCAAAAAAATTTTAGAGCAAATAGATATTGATGGGATTACTGATTCAGGAACCATTGCCGAATACTTTGAATTAAACAGTCACTCAAGCTTCCCAACCGTTTATAAAACCGAACGACCCGACACGGTGGCGACTGCCCTTTTAGAAGGAAAAATTGTCCTTTTAGTTGATACTTCCCCATTTGCTTTAATAGTTCCCGCTTTTTTTGGTGATTTTATTAACCCAATAACTGACAATTATAGCAAACCTAAAAATATTAATTTTTTAAAAATATTACGATTATCATGCTTTTTCTTAACTATGATTTTTCCGGCAGTATATATTGCTTTATTAAATTTTAATCCCGAGACTATCCCCACATCTTTATTAATTAATTTTGCCATGCAAAGAAGTGAAGTTCCTTTTCCTTCCATCGTCGAAGCGATTATCATGTTAATTACTTGTGAAATACTTCGAGAAAGTGATTTTCGATTCCCTAATTCCTATGGAAGTGCCATCAGTATTTTAGGAGCTTTAATTATTGGTGAAGCGGCTGTTTCAGCTGGTATTGTTTCGCCAATCATGATTATTATTATTGCTTTTACTTTTATGACCAGTTTAATTTTTACCGACCAAGAACTAACGAGTGCTATTAGACAATGGCGATTTATCTTTTTAATTTTAGCCACTTTATTTGGCTTATATGGTATTGTCTTAGCCATGATTTATTTTTTCATCCGTATTACCGAAGCCAAAACTCTTAATAAACCTTATTTCTTCCCTCTTTCCCCTTATGAAAAAAATTATTTACATAAATACTTAATCAAAATTAATATCGACAAAGAAGTTAGTCGTAGTCCAATGTTAACCCATAAAAATATAACCAAACAAAGGAGAAACAAAGTATGAAATGGAAAATTTTAATTTTAATTTTGGGAATCTTTTTCCTAGGTGGTTGTTTTGATTATCAAGAACTAAATGACCGCGCCATTATTGTCGGTCTAGCTATTGACTATGAAAATGAAGAATATGTTGTTAATTTTGAAGTTTTAAATAGTAAAAAATCAAGCTCCGAACAAAACTCTTCCAATAAAAGTTATCTTGTTGAAGGCAAAGGCGAAACTTTCAGTGAAGCCTATCAAGATGCTTTATTTAGCATTCATAAAGATGCTTATTTAGCTCATTTAAAAGCGGTAGTTTTTTGTGAAGAAATAGCCAAAGACCATTTAGATTCGGTCGTCGATTATTTAATAAGAGATCCAAGTACAAGAAATGTTTTTTATCCCGTTATTGCTTCCGATGTATCTGCCAAAACAATTTTAAGTAGCAACAGCGAACAAACTCCTGTTGTCGCGGAAGCCATCGAAGGATTAATTGATTACAATAACTATAAAGAAACCGTCACCACAACTATGAACTTTGAACGGTTCTTAGAGCTGTTATTTAATAATCATCAAGATACCTATGCGAATGTCATAACTTTAAAAGATGACAAAACATTAAGTGTAAATGGTCTAGGTATTTTTCATGAATATAAACTGGTCGGTTTACTCGACTTAGAAGAAGCAAGTACTTCCCTTTTATTAAATAACAAAAATAAAAATTTCTATGTTAAAGCTCCATGTCAAGGCAAAACAGATAAATACTTAACTATTAATTTATACGATAGCAAAACAAGTTATGAAGTAACCGATAAAATGATCACTTTAAAAGGATCTTATCAAGCTAATATTATGGATGATGAATGTTCCTATAACTTTAAAGATACTAGCCTTTATTCAACATTAGAACAACAATTCAAAACCATATTAGAAAAAGATTTAAGTGAAGCTATAAAACATTATATGCAACTAAACAGCGATATTTTAGGAATCCAACAAGCCTATTACATTAAAAATAGAAAACCTTTACCAAACTGGAATCAATTAAATATCAAAAGTGAAGTTGCATTAAATATAAATAAAAACGGAATTGTATTTGAGGTGGATGGACGATGAAAGAACACACAACATTTTCATATGTATATTTTTTAACAAGAGTCTTTTTTATAGGATTTGGTTTTTCATTTCTCTTTAATATAGCAAACAAAGATGCTTGGCTAAGTTTTTTAATCGGTCATCTTCTTTCTTTAGGCGTTGTTTTCTATATTAAAAAAATCAAAGAAAAATATGAAAAACAAAACTTTTTAAAAGAAAAAGGTCATTTATTTTTAAAAATATTATATTTATTATTTGCTATTATTGTTGCAATGGAAATTCTTTTTATCTTTCAAACTCTCGCTTCTAATTTTTTCCTTGTTCAATCTCCCCATTATTTCATAATTTTACCAGCCATTTTATTAGTTTTTCGGATTTGTAAAAACAGCTGGACAACAATTGGAAGAGTTGGAAGTTTATTAATGTACATTTCCTTATTCATGGTTATAATTGCTTTAATTACCCTTTCTGGATATGGAAACACCGAACATTTTTTACCAATGCTAACAACCGATATGCCTCATATTTGGCAAGCATCACTATATTATGTAGCTTATAGTACTACCCCTTTATTATTTTTAATCTTAATTCCTGAAACTAATAACAAAATCCCAAAATACTATTTTTTAGCCAATTTAACAATAATAATTATGGGTATTTTAATTATTAGTATTTTAGGACCAGACTTAATAAATATTTATCGTTACCCAGAATATATGATTTTAAAAGATATCAAAATTTTAAATTTTATCGAAAAAGTAGAAAACGTCTTTGCCATTGCAACCTTATTCGATTTATTTATGGTTTTAGCTATTAGTATGAATACAGCCAAAAATAATTTACCAAAAAAACATCAAAATTTATTTTTTATCGCAATCTTAACTTTTGTTTTAACAGGCTCATTATTTTTTGGAGTTTATTATAAATTAGCTTTACAATTATATTATTATTTACCAATTATTTTATTAATATTTTTAATTCTAATTTTAAGTTATTTTACAATTTATTTAAAAAAAAAAAAAAAACTAAAAAAAGCGGGTCAACTCGTTGAAGGTGTATTATCTAGTGTGTA
>CANQRX010000079.1 GCA_947626425.1 uncultured Bacilli bacterium
GCATTTTTCAAAATATTCAAGGCTTGCTGGCGAGAGAGGGGTTTCTGTGCGCCTTCTCGCGACTGGAAGAGGTAATCGTCCATGGAATAGCCGTCTAAGCTCCCCAGAAGCGCCTCTAGTGCACGTTGGCTCGGTCGATTGAGCTGAATGCGTCGTTCTTTCTTCGTTTTCCCTTCAAAAATTCGAATTTCTTTAAATTTTCCTTTTTCATCCAACACATCTCCCCATGTTAAGGCTAATAAATCCGTAATGCGCAAAGCAACATTGATTCCTACTACAAATAAAGCATGATCGCGTAAATTTCTGCCTTTTAAATAGGTTTTCATCGTTTGAATTTTCTTCTCATTACGAATTGGATCGACACTTATCATCGATTATCCCCTTTTCTATCAGTTTTTCATTAAATAATTATAACAAAGACTAAGGTAAACTGAAAAACTATTCAGCTGTTACTTAGTAACAGCTGAATAGTTTGAATAGTGCTAAATAAAAAATACATTATACTTTTCCAAATTAAAGATTCAAAATAATTTTAATGTCTTCTTCATCTAAAATTAGATAGTTAATACTGTCATTTTTCTTATTATCTTCAATAATCTCATTATATTTTGCTAGCTGCCTTTTATATCGTGGAATTGATATACTATGAGAATTAAACTCCATATATTCATTATCAGTCAGATCATTAAATCGGTCCATATCTTTAATGAAAAATTTAGCAAATGAGTACTCTTTTTCATTATTCCCATCAAATCCTTTGAATGCTATGTCTTGTTCGGTTAAAGAGGTAGGATTTTCTAGTTTGTGATAAGAATTATCTATAACCCTATACATACTGAGAACATCAAGAGCAAATCTACATCGTTCAGAGCTAAGAGTATCGTCCATTTCTAGGAAAATATCCTCATAAAGAAGTTCATATCCTTCTAATAAAATAGTGGAATAATTTTCAGCAGTTTCTTGAGATATATAATTATTGTCCTGCATACTTAATAATTGATATTGGTTAGCTAATATAAGCCTTTCTGTCTCTGATAGATTCATTAAATAACCCCTTTTTATTATATTTGTTAAAAAAATACTATTCTGTAACTATTTGGATAAATATAGGATTAATTCTATAATCTTTACCTTCATAATAAATATGAACATAATCTAAGTCATAAAACCTGTGTTCTGAAGATGTACCTCGATTTGTTGGAGACCATATTTCGGCATTTTCTTCCCACCAAATTGACGGACTAACTCCATTTTCTCCAATCCTACAATTAGGATCACTATTTAAACAGACCCATTCCCCTATTAAATTAGCATATATTTTTACCATTTCTGACTCCTTTCCTAACTTCATTATTTTCACTAGTTTATCATAAACATAATTTAAGACTATGATTCGATGGAAAACAAGTTATAAACTGCTGTATATAAATCCTTTTTTATTTGGCCTATCTATCTCAATTTTTAATATCAAGAAGTAATTAGTCATAAATACTATTTAAAAGATATTACGACAAACCGAAATGTTTGAAAGAAAAAAGGCGCAACTCAAAAAGTGAGTTGCGCCTTGAACTGATCATCTTTCTGTTGTTTTTCTGAGTTTGTCATAATTGATATTAAGACAAACTAAACTTTTTAGTGCATTTTATAAATATATTACCTTGATCTAATCAATTGTGAACTCTGCTGCTAAATTATATTCATCAAAATCTCCTGTATCTCTAAAATCTAATATTTTTTTAACTATACGGTATTCACCGGTATCTAAATCTCCATAAAGCCAATTCCAATCAATTGTAAACTCTTCATTTGCCGATGGAGCTAACTCATAACCGATATCATTAAATCCGTATTCATCTATGATAGTAGGTACTTGATACCAACTTCCTTTAATTTTCTTTTCAATCAGAAAGTCATCGCTATATACACATTGTTTATCAGAGTTATTCTCAAATATTACTGTTAATCCTGTTGGAGAGACACTACCTTCTTTGATATTCATAGAAACACCATCAAAGTTATTGACGGTATCATATTGTGTAGGTTCCCAATCATTTACTGCTGTTGAATCTCCATTTCCATTGCTACAAGCAACTAACAAAACACTTACTAACAGTGTAAGAGCTAAAAATAAATTTCTTTTCATCAAATGTCCTCCTCTTTTTTATAGTTTGTCTTAATTACCCTTAAGACAAACTCATACTTTTTAAACTTAAAAATATTCAACGATATTTAAGAAAAAAATACTTGTAAAAATTATATTCTTTTCGATAAAATTTTTTGGCTAATAAAGTTAATAATCATATAAAATATAAATATGTTCAAGGCTAAGAGAAACAAGTTAAGTGATGTAGAAGATAAAATAATGTCTCCAAAATCAAGTGCACCTTTTCGAATTTCAAAATATCCAAAAGGATAACCATATAAAAATGCTCCTTCATCTGAGAGTCTACTAGGTAAAACATAAGCAGTTAGTAATGTTAGTAATGAAGCCCAACATAAAATCTTTTTGTTGATATTCATAATCTACCCCCTTTTTATTATATATTATTATGAGCATTTAATAATTCATATTATAATTCATCTCATTTAATTGAGTTTTACTTAATTAGCATTAAGACAAACTGACACTTTCAAATTTATAAGCTATCCAGCGACGCATAATACTAATAATACGAGCTGAGTAATCCACACTCAAAAGATTGTGAAATAAGTTATTTCCATTGATCATAGATTTTCCATTTTTTGTTTCTATATTCAAGTGTGATGAGATTACGACAATCCTTCTTTCTCTCAAATACATCATGTATTTGGTCATAATCTCTATATTTGCCCATTTTATAAATATTTACACCTGTACTTCCACTAATGTAATAAGTACTCTCAAAATCAATTAGTATACCTTCACATGCTCCATCAAATATAAGGTTAATTATATGTTCTGGTATAGGTAATACTTCTCTTTTACGTCCTTTTAACTCTTTTAAAATCTTACCTTCTATTACCTTTTTATAATCATAAATATTCTTCATATAAATTTTTGTCCAATAATTATCATCATGTGCTAAATATATATAATTGTTGTTTAAAGTTTTAAAAAATGGTGTATTCAACGGCATCTTCATATGAGATATATACAACAGTTCTGCTAATTCTATGGGTAGTATATTGTCTATAGCATCTTTATCCTCATAATCAACCCAAACAAAGTCTCCATAATTATATACATCATCAGAGATTAAATCATTTATATTATTTTTATCTGCATAATCTAAACCTATCTTATTATTCCAATGTCCTTCGTAAAAGTTACCCTTCATTAACAAGATGTTTTCAGGTTTTATTGATATAAAATTAATAAATTCTGAAAATTTTCCTCCACATGAAAACACTTCACTCTTTTGAATATCAATACTAACATAATAAAAATTATTACATTTCACAAAGAGTCCTCCTATTATATTAATAATTTTACTTCACATTTTTCTACTAATGTCCACTAACTTATTTTCTATTATATCTCATAATCAAAAGATTTATCTCTAATTTAATATTCTCAGTTTTACTCAATTCTTATTGTGACAAATTCAGATAGTATCATCTTCTGCTAACCAGTTAAACATTGGCACAGGGGAAATATCATCAGAATTATTTACTTGTTTTTCAAACCAGCCGTCAACATCATATTTATCTTCGATCCATTTACCAGTTTTTTCAGGATCCCATGTAAAAACATAACCAGTTACTGGTGTCCCGCGTGTATTTGCTTTTACTTTTTTAATTTTTAAATTCTTAAAAAACATTGGTAATTCACGCTTAACAGAGGCAAGTATGTTTTTATCTATATGACTAGGACCATAATAATCTGGAGTGTCTAGCAATCGTTTAAACTCATCGATCTTAAATTCCCTTTTTCCAATAGTTTTCCATTGTTTTAGCAAGCGATATACTGTTTTTGCATAAGTAGAACGAATTTGAGTAAATTCTTTTAATTCATAAGTAGTAAATTCACTGTCTAATTTATTAATAATGTAATCAAAATTATCCGTTACTCTTACGACTAATTTCATGTCGCTAAGATCATCAGTCCAAGTTGCATCAAAGTCACTAAAAAGATTCATTAAACGAAATCTATTGCTTGTTTTTTCGACATAATGAATTTTAGAGACATTAGTAATCAAACCTTCGATTGAGTCAGCAAAACGTTTATTATGCTTAATTGAAGAGTTGGCCAATTCTTTTAATTGATATTTATTAAATACAATTTTTTCTGTGCCTTTATTTCTTAATTTAGCAATAATTGCGAAGAAAAAGTCCATTTCTTCTCTGGTCCATTTTCTCATTGGAATTGTATTTAAATCATTATGATGTTTAACCACTTCTTTTGCCATATAAAAACCCCTTCCAATGTTTGTTTTTATAATAGCATTTTTATTTTATAAAAACAACTAGCACATTTTTAAGAGTGACATTTTGTTTTTATAAGAGTGACATTTTGTTTTTATGAAGTGACATTTTGTTTTTATGAAGTGACATTTTGTTTTTATAAGGTCGTTTTATTGGCTTAACAGTAACGTTTATAGACTCCCTAAACATAGTATTAAACATGTACTAAACATTGCCTATAATTATTTAAACAGTCTGCGACAAAAAAAACTCTCTTTTTCATCTTTAAAATCTTCAAAATCGCTACAAGTATTTTAGCAGTTCAAAAGAAAAATAAGACGACTTGTAGGCAAGTCTCCAAATAAAAAAATCAAGAACCCGATCAAGCCCAAAAAGAAATCTTGCTACGCAAGCTGAAAACCATTTTAAAAGCCTTTTAAGCCCTTTTTAAAAAAGAAATGATGTATTCATTGAAAAACGAAGAAAGAGTGTCTTAGGACTTCATTTACTGGAAAGAGTAAGCTAGTCACTTGCTCACTTCGTTCGTGCAGGGCTGACGCCCTACATACCCTTAAAAAAACCTTTCTACTTGATTATCTGCTACGTCCACCCATTCCCCGATTTCTTTTTGGTTGATTATCGCGATCATATTCTTGTTTAAACTGATTGCTTGAACTGAAATCTTTGACCTTTTCCGTAATGTCTTCAACCAACTCCTTAAACATCGATTTAAACGCTTGAATATCGCTTGTACGCGCTTTTAAGAAGTCTTTGGTAGAATTGTATATTAAACGAATTTCCGTCTTTAAATCGCGGATTTCGTCCTTTAACAGCGTGTT
>CANQRX010000080.1 GCA_947626425.1 uncultured Bacilli bacterium
GACAATATTAAATTTTTTAAATTACACATTTTTTAATGTTTTAGTATGTCAGTTTTATAAAAAGGAAAAGTTATGTTTAAGCTACGTTTTATTTGACATAGTAACCTTTTTTTGATAGAATTTTAATCGCTACTGGATGGCAGCAAATAATTGGTTATTAATGTGTAATTTAAAAGATTTTCTTTTCATGAGTATAACTGCCTTTAGAAAGTGTTAATAAATTACTCCCTATTAATTAATTATTTAAAAGTCTTGTTTAGCAAAAATTATGGAAAGGAGGTAATTATGTCAAGATATACTGGACCTGCTTATAAAAAGTCTCGTCGTTTAAACTTTTCTACTTTAGAAAATGGAAAAGATTTAGCCAAAAGACCTTTTGCTCCTGGAGTACACGGTAATGAAAGACGTCGTAAATTAAGCGAATATGGTTCCCAATTACAGGAAAAACAAAAAGTTCGTATTTTATACGGCTTAAATGAAAAGCAATTTAGAAAAGTATTTGAACGTGCTTCAAAAATGAAAGGAATTACCGGCGAAAATTTATTAGTATTGCTTGAAAGCCGTCTTGATAACTTAGTATATCGTATGGGATTAGCTACAACTCGTCGTGGTTCAAGACAACTAGTAAATCACGGTCATATAACTGTTAATGGTAAAAAAGTAGATATTCCATCTTATACTTGCAAAGTTGGCGATGTTATTGCTGTTAAAGAAAATTCAAAATCACATCCAGCTATTCTAGCAAGCCTAGAAGCTACTACATCAACTAAAGCTTTTGTAGAATTTGATAAAAAAACTTTAACCGGTACTTATGTTAGAAAACCTGACCGCTCAGAATTAAATTCTGAAATCAATGAATCAATGATTGTTGAATTTTATAACAGATAAAAATAAGCTGTTTGAAATAAAAATTTCATTCAGCTTTTTTAATACACTTAATTGATTTTCTTAATTTTGTTTGATATTATTTTATTATATGAGGTGAGTTAAATTGAATAATTTAAAACAATGCATTAGCGATTTTTTTGCCATCCGAAAACATCGCATTTATACCATTATTTTAACAATAGTTATTTTGCTTAGCATTATTGCTTTAATTTTTATAGGAATTAGTAGAAAACGCTATGACTATCCAATAATTAAAGAAAAAATGGTATCAGCAACTATCCAATACTTAAATAAAAATAAAGAAAAAAAACCTGATGACGAAAATCCTTCAACAATCATTGAAGCAAATAATTTAATAAGCGAAGGTTTTCTTAAAGATTTTTCAAAACTAAGTAAAGATACTAACTGTCAAGGTCAAATAAATGTCATTTATAATAATGGAACTTTACGATATGAGCCTATTTTAAATTGTGATAACTATGAAACAAAAATCTTAAAAGATGTTATTTTAAATAAAGAAAAAATAATTAACAAAGACTCCGATGGACTATATTTTATAAACAACACTTATGTTTTTAAAGGAGATTATGTTAATAATTATGTTACATTTGCTAATCAATTATGGCGATTATTTAAAATCACAGATGATGAAAAACTATACTTAGTATTAGCAGATACAGTTAACAAAAAAAATTCAGCGGTTATTTTTGATGACAGATACAATGAAGAAGCTCAAGGAAATAAAGGAAAAAGCGACTTAGAAACATCACGAATGTATGAAACATTAATGAATGCCTACAATAATGACTTTGACAGTTACAAAGCCTATTTACAATGGTATGATGTCTGTAAAAATCCTCGTAGCGAAAACGACACCAACCTTACTGGAGCAATTGAGTGTTTTACCACTATTTCAATGCCAATTAGTTTAATGGCAGTTTATGATTACTTAAATGCTAGTCGAGATAATTTATGTATGGAATTATACACTACATATCCAGGATGCAAAAATTATAATTATTTATCCAAAACAACTGAAAATTGGTGGCTAATCAATGGCACGAATGAAAATTCTTACAAAGTTTACTATGTCGATAAAAATGGAAGCATTAATTTATCATATGCAAATCTAAAAAAGAACCTAAGGTATGTTATAGCCTTACCAGGTTCAGTAGAATATAAACAAGGAAAAGGCACAAAAGATGATCCTTATGAAATAAATACTTATAATATTATTAGTAAAAAATAATTCAAATTTTCTGATAAAAAGAGCTTTTAAATAATTAATTGATTTAATCATGCAAGAGTTCTTTTTTAATAAATGTTTGTTACAACAATATAAACATTTCATACCATATTAATATGTTAAAGATTTAATATTATACTAATATATTTTTCTAATTCTTTTTTATCACTTTAAAACCTAAAATAAAATTTAGTTCATTTTCCTTTTTTAAACTTAATTACCAAAAATAAAAACCCTGAAAAACAGGGATTAATATCATCTGGTGCACCCAAAGGGAGTCGAACCCCTAACCTTTAGATCCGTAGTCTAACGCTCTATCCAATTGCGCTATGGGTGCTTTTCTAATGTACTTTGATTATATAATAAATATCTTCAAAATTCAAGAAGAAAATAACGTTAGCATTCATTCATAACCAAAAAAAAAATAGCTTTTTAAACTATTTTGATTTTTTCGAAAAGTTTACTATTTTTACTTTTCTTTAGTTTTTGTTTTTTTCATTTTTGGTTTGACAATATTCTTTTTTTCATCTTTTAAAGAACGGCCAGCCGCTTTTTTACTTTTACTAGCTTTTTTAGGTAAAACTATTTTTTCCTTTACCTTTTTTTCTTCCTCAACAGGAACACTTTTAATTTCATCTAAAATTTGGTTAGTTCGGTTCCAAACAGCCTGAGATGCTTTAGCAACTTTAAAAGATGAATTTTCCGTAGCTAAATGAGTTAAATCTTCGCACGTTTTTTTTATATCTTCTAATTTTTCACAAATAATTTTTTTTCTTTCCGTTGCCGAAATTTCATCTAATTGTTCTTTAATAGCACCTAATTTTTTCATAAAAATTACTTTTGTTTCATCAATATCGATTTCTTTAACCGTATCTAATAAATTATTTAAATCTGCCTTTAATTCTCCCCTAGTTTCGCTACCTTCCTTAGGAGCAATTAAAAGTCCTAACCCAATTCCTACTAATGCGCCAGTTAAAAATGTATGGGTCTTTTTTTCCATTATTTGGCACCTTTTTTCTTTGTCGTTTTTGCTTCAACAATGACCTCTTCTTTTTCTTTTTCTTTCTTTTTAGAAGCAAACAAATTAGTTAAAACCTTAACAATCGATTCAACAACTTTATCAGTTACTAAAACAATTTTATCGGTAGTTGTATCAATAATATGAAACAAATTATCTAATGCATGAATTTTATCATTAACATTATCAATAACTCTTTCCGCCTTATCTAAAGTAATAATAAGCTTAATCGCCAAAACAATTCCAATTAATAAAACAATAATCAATAAAATATAAATTACTATAGGTAAAAACTCCGTTACAAATTCCATAACTATTCATCCTCTCTACTTTCATACATTGAATCAATTAAATCAAATAAATCACTTTCTAGAGTATCCTCTTTTTGTTCTTCCACTAATGGTTCTTTTTTAGAAATTTCCCCTTCTTTTTCGTTTGTTTTATTAATTTTTGGAGGAAGCATTTTATCTTTTGAAACATCTATCGTATCAAAAGCCGTCTCTTCTAATAAATCTTCAATCGATTTTTCTTCTTCTTTTATAACTTCCTTTTTCTTAACTGGCAACGGTCTTTTTTCTTCATAAAATTCATCAATTGGTTTAGTTAAAGTTTTTTCTATATCTTCTTGTAAAGTTCCAAATGCTTTTTTCCGTACAACATCTACATTAAATGTTTTTTGTTCTGGCTTTTTAGCAACTATAATATCTTCTTTACGATAGTTTTTATCTAAAACTCCATAAACTGGAGAAATAACTGGAGAAGGTTTAAACTTTGGAGCACTTTCTTCTCTTTTATGGGGTTGATAAGCTGATTTTTGTTCATTTTTTTCAACTTTTTTTTCTGGTTTTACATTCCTTTTAAGGCTTGGTCTTTCATGGTCTAAAATATTAATTCCCATACTTTTTGGTTTTGTTTCTGGTTCCTTAGGCAAAATATCATCAAACTCATCATCATCAACAGCTGGAAAATCAAATTTCTTTTCAGCTTTAAATAATTCTTGATTATCACTAATTGGCTCTATAAAAACTTCTTTTTTATATTCTGGTTTTACAGGTCGAGGTGCCATTTTTAAAGGTTGCTCAACTGATATTGGCCTTTCTTTTTTCATTGTTCTTTCATTTTTTTCTAACTTTTTTGGTTCTTCAACTGGAACCTCTATTTCCACATCTTCAAATAATACATTTTTTAATTTATTTAATAATCCCATTTAAACCCTTCCTTATCTTTTTATAAAGTCTGGATCAACATTTTCATTTTCATCTTGATATTGACCATACTCCTCAATAATTTGTAAATAACCACTTTCCGTATCAGCGGTTTCAAAAATATTATACTCTACTTCACTAGCTTTAAGCGAACTTTCCTCCATTAAACTTTTTAGCACCGTATCTTGATATTTAATTGAAGTTAATATCGACATTGCATACGCAACTGAATGTTTAACAACCTCTTTCGGTACTATTACTTCTATTTTAGCATAATTGTACATGATTTCAATAAAATATTGATTATTTGTTGTATTTTTAATTTCTAAATAACCAAAATAATCACCATTACTTATTTTTTTACTATAAACCACATCTTTTTTTTCGACATAATCAACAACTACCTTATTATAGTAACTAACTAAATCAACATATAAATAATAAACATTATTATCTTGGGCAAAAATTTCATTTGTACCCGTATTATCTAAAATTCTTAATCCCTTTGGACGGTAATAAGTATACCCTGCTCGATGTTCATTGGCCACAACTTGTTGACAATTAATCATCCCCATAATTAAATCATCGTAATTTTTTTCTTCAATTTTTGTACATCCTGTTACCATAAAAAGCAGGAAAAAAACAATCAAAATTTTTTTCATAAAATCACCTATTTAGCTAAATAATTATATCATGATTAGTAAAACTTTGTAAATTAGGAAAAGCCGTTTTGGGTGTAAAAAAAAATCGCAGGTAAAATAGTAGTCATTGACTTAAATGGTCGACTACTATTTTTTCTATTTCATCCC
>CANQRX010000081.1 GCA_947626425.1 uncultured Bacilli bacterium
CCAATGTGATGAATATCGGCTCCATCAAGTACGTCTATGGTACGAACAAGTCCATCAAATCCAAAATCTAAGCAATGATTGTTTGCAGTAGAAATCACGTCAATGCCAATGCTTTTTAGGTTAGAAGCAAGACTATCGGGAGCATTAAAAGTTTTGGAATTTTTAAATCCTTTTTCGTTGCCAGCGAAACAAGCTTCTAAATTACCTACAACTAAATCACCAACTTGAGTATAATATTTAATTTCTTCAAATACATTAGAAAAATCGAAAGAGGCTCCAGAAGATACGCTTTTTGCTAAATCTTCACTACACATAATATCACCCAAGGCTGTTAAACAAAAGTTAGTATCACCATCAATAGGTTTTTCGTTATCTGAACCGTCGTCGTTTAGGGCTTCCATCATGGCAGCGTCTTCCATACTTATCGAATCCATATCATCATCACCAGAAGGCTCAGCACTAGCTTCTTCTGTAGGTTCCAAATTAGTAGCGTTTTCATCTAAATTAGCGACATCTTCAGATGCGCTAGAGGAAAACTTAGAAATATTAAATGAAATCGAAATTAGTAATACACCAACCAAAAAAAGAACGCAAGCAGATAAGATTTTATTTTTTCTTTCTTGTCTTTTAATGGCTTGAAAACGACGTCGTTGCCTAGGAACTCTCGACATAAAAAATCACCAACCTTCCTAATTCAAAAAATTCTTTTTCTTCAACCAGCAAGTAACTGCAACAGTAAGTAGAATTGAAATAAGGACCATGACTAAAAATCCAAAAACATTATGTGCAAGAGGCAAGATTACATTCATACCCCAAAAACTTGAAATCATGGTAGGCACAGCTAAAATAACTGTAATCGAAGTTAAAAACTTCATGACATCATTCAAATTATTGGAAATAATAGAGGCATAAGTATCCGTTGTACTATTTAAAATATCATTATAAATCTTGGCCATTTCAATTGCCTGTTTGTTTTCGATGATAGCATCGTCAAGTAAATCTTCGTCTTCTTCATAAAGTTTAATGAACTTACCGCGCATGGTTCTTTCCATAACAACTTCATTAGATTTCAAAGAGGTTTGAAAATATACCAAGCTTTTTTCCAAATTCATCATCTTAAGTAATTCTTCGTTTCTAGTAGAATTTTTCAAAGTATGCTCAGTAACTTCTGCTTCTTTATTAATCTCTTTCAAATATTTTAAAAACATAGCAGAATTAGTGTACAAAATTTGAAGTAAAAACTTGCTCTTTTTATATGTTTGTATAGATTTCAAACCTTGTTTTTCAAATTCTTTGATTACTTTGTTAGAACGTAAAGCGACAGTTATAAAGAATTCATCTCTAACAATGATGATACCTAAAGGTACTGTAGTGTACATATCTACATCCTCACGTTTTTCAATAGTAGGGGTGTCGATTATGTACAAAATTGTACCATCATCATCTTCAACGTCAATTCTTGCTTTTTCTTCATAATCCAAAGCATAATGAATAAACGAGCTTTGCATCCCAACTTTTTCGCAAACAAAGTTAATCTCATGCTGAGAAGGATTAACTAGATTAATCCAACAGCCTTTCTTAATTTCCTCAACCAAAACAGTTTCATTGGTATGTAAATCAGTATGATAAATACGAATCATAAAAAAATCCTCCCTTCTCAATCACAAGATGATCTATCTAAAAATTTATTATAATTATATAGTAAACACCCAAAATATGCAATAAAACAATACTCAAAAAAACAAAAAAAGAGCGCCAGCGGGAATGCCCGCCAGCGACTTAGCTAGTTGACTGTTCGGAATCCGTCTTCAGACTCCAAGTCTTGGGTGACCCTCCCAAGGAGCCCTTTGCCATTCAGGACTATCCACTCTACGCCCATCTCGGGGGAATAGGTGGAACCGATAAAGCGTAAATCTAATGATTCAAAATATTGCTCTAACTCCCAGGGAAGTTTGCTGTATCCCCAGTTGATTATTTCATCCGGGGATAATACGAGACTGCTACTGACTCGACCAAACTGTGTGGCCATAAGCAGTTCGGTCGCTTTGTAACAGCAACCGTTTGTGGTTGTTGCTACAAGCTCAATAGATTTGTCTATCGAGCCGTTGAGTCCGTGGAGCTCGGATGAAGTACTGACAATTTCAGTTACTTCAATGTTATCAGGGTCGATTTCCTCTAGTGATTTCAAAGAAATTACAGGCGAGGCGACCAAAGATACCCCATCTTTTGTTCTTTGAATTCCACATATGCGGAATTCGTAAGAACTGAAAGGGATCCACGGCTTGGAGACCATGATTTGAGGTCTTTCCATTTTGATTTTCAACGATTTAAGTATTTCTCCGAACTGTTGAACCGGTTCGGAGTCCGACGACTCATTGATTTCGGCAATTACGGTGTCCCAGTCGGACTCGGAGCCGAAATTTTCTTTATAGCTCTCTACGACGACGTCGTCGTTCTCGACGTCAGAAACCACAGTCGCAAACTCAGCAGAACGATTAAAATCGTTCTGCTTCAAAATCTCCGACCGTAGGGTTAGAGATAAAACAAGTAAAACGATTGAGAGAACAAATCTTGTTATTCCTCTCATAAAATATCCTTTCTAGCTTAAGTGGTCCAATACAGGCTCAATTAGAGCGAATGGGTCAAGCTCATAGAGCGACCGCCGGCTGTTAGGCCACTTTTAGCGCAAAAAATTTTTTAATACTTTAATTATACCATATTTTTCCAGAAAAATCAAATTTTATTGAGTTTGAGTAAGTCAGAAAAAAAAGCAGAAAAAAAATAGCATTATATATTGACTTGTTATGTAAAGTATGGTATAATAAATTTATCAAAACCTTAGAAACTCTAGTTGAAAATTTCATTGAGCTTCATTAGCAATTTTTTCAACTAGAAATAATTAAGAGAGGTAAAAAGATAATGAGTAGTTATACAGAGATTGAAAGAGATCTGTACTTAAACGGTGAACCGTACTCATATAAGCATTACGGAGACGGTGAACTCCCTGGCGTCGCAATTGTGACGCAGATAAATCACAAGACCTGGGAGAAAGAAATCGTGGGTGGATGGAGTCACCCGAACGTATCTGCCCTGTTGGAAAGCAGGGTAAAGGAAGGTGTTCCTTTCAGTGAACACTTAAGGCCAAGCGATTATGATACGATGCTTGATCTGTACGAGCAATTGTTACGGGAACATCCCGTAAACAATTACCTCTAGTAGTTGAAAAGGAACGGGTAGCTACCCGTTCCTTATTCATTTTCTAATTTTAAACTTTCATTGAAAGAGATACCTTTTGGCGCTCTAAATCGATACTTAGAACCTTCACTTTTACAATGTCTCCGACTGAAATAACGTCTAAAGGGTTTCTTATAAACTTATCACTCATTTCTGAAATATGTACTAGCCCATCATGTTTTACACCTATGTCTACAAATGCTCCGAAGTCTATAACGTTTCTTACTGTTCCAGTTAGGGTCATTCCTTCTCTTAGATCTTCTAGTTTTAATACATCTTGGCGTAGTATTGGTTTTGGCATATATTCTCTTGGGTCTCTTCCGGGTTTTGTTAACTCGTTTATAATATCTGTTAAGGTCATTTCGCCTATATCTAATTCTTTAGCAGTTTGTTCTACATTTATGTCTTTCAATTTGGTTCGTAGTTCTTCTAGTTTTTCTTTTTTAGTTAGGTCATTTTTGTCAAATCCTATTGTTTCTAATAATTTTTCTGTTTGCTTGTAGCTTTCTGGGTGGACTGCTGTAATGTCTAGTGGGTTTTTGCCGTCTATTATTCTTAAAAATCCTGCGCATTGTTCGTATGCTACTTTTCCTAATTTTGGTACTTTTAGTAACTCTTTTCTTTCTTGCAATTTTCCGTTTTCATCTCTGTATTTTACTATATTTTTTGCTATTGTTTTATTTATACCTGATACATATGATAATAGCGATGGCGTTGCCGTATTTACATCAACACCAACCTTATTTACGCTATCTTCTACAACACCTGTTAAGCTTTCAGCGAGTTTCTTTTGGTTTACATCATGTTGATATTGACCAACTCCAATTGATTTAGGATCGATTTTTACTAGTTCGGCTAGAGGGTCTTGTAATCTTCTTGCGATTGAGATAGCACCTCTTATCGATACATTTATGTCAGGATATTCTTCGGTTGCTAGTTTTGAAGCAGAATAGACTGATGCACCTGCTTCGCTAACGATTGCATAATGTATTTCTCTTTTTGCTTCTTTTATCATATCTGCTACAAACATTTCTGATTCTCTTGAAGCTGTTCCGTTTCCTATTGCTACCATGTCTACTTTGTCTTTTTCGATTAGGTTTAAAAGTTCCTTTTTTGCATTTTCTACGTCGTTTTGAGGTTCTGTTGGATATACTGTTGTATAATCTAAAACTTTCCCGGTTTCATCGATTACAGCTATTTTGCAACCTGTTCTGTATGCTGGGTCGAACCCCATTACGGTTTTTCCTTTAATTGGTGCACCTAATAAAAGTTGTTTTGAGTTTTTTCCAAATACTTTTATTGCTTGTTCTTCTGCTTTTTCATTTAGGTCTGCTCGTAGTTCTCTTTCTATTGATGGTTCTATTAATCGCTTATAACTATCTGCGATTGTATCTTGTAGCATTTGTGTAAATTGCGTTTGGTCTTTTATTATATCTCTTTCTATATATGCTAATATTTTTTCCTCTGGTTTTTGTATTTTTACTTTTAGGTATTTTTCTTTTTCACCTCTGTTTATTGCTAGTATTCTATGGCTTGGTATGTATTTTATTGCTTCTTGGTATTCATAGTACATTTCATAGTTTGATTTTTCTTCGCTATTTGTGGCTGTGGTTTGAATTGTGGCTTCTTTGTAGCTTTGTCTTTTTATTTCTTTTCTATATTTGGCGTTGTCTGAGATGTCTTCTGCTATTATGTCTAATGCTCCTTGAATGGCGTCTTCTACTGTTGCTACTACTTTGTCTTTATTTTTTTGGTCCTCTTCTGATAATTGGTTTATGTTTATATATTCTTTTGCTATTTCGTTTATGTCTTTTGTTTCTTTTTGTTCCCATATTATTTTGGCTAATGGTTCTAGTCCTTTTACTTTTGCTACGGTTGC
>CANQRX010000082.1 GCA_947626425.1 uncultured Bacilli bacterium
GTTACTTTCTATTCTCCATTATTCATGTTTGACTTTTACATTATAACTCATTTTTAGTTTCCGAACAAGTCTATTAAATAATTTTCTTCATTTCTTATTAAAGCAACTTGATGATTTCCATAAATTCCCTTACAACCATGAATATCTTCACCCTCGATAATAACTTTTCCGGTGCTATCATAAACTGTTTGATAATAATTAAAGTCTTCATTTATATAGGAAACTACAAAAAAAGGTCCGAAATTTTCGATATAACTTATGTTTTCATTAAAATCAATTAACATTTGCCCATTTTCCTTAATAAGTCCATATTTATTATTTTGATTTTCAACTATTGCCACACCATTAATGAAAGTTGACGCATATTTAAAATTTTCTTGAGTTAATTTTTGGCCATATTCATTATATAAATTATAACTATCATTATTATTCAAAAAGAATGATGATGAACTAGTGAACGTAAATTCGTCATAAGTTAAGTCAGCTCCTATATAATCATTCTGAATATTAGAAGGATTTTGGAAATTTTCTTTAGGTTTTTTTAAAAGAAAAATTATTAAAATTATTATTATCAAACCGATTAATAGCAATAACAAAATTTTGAAATTTTTAGTTTTATTAGTTTGACTTGAAATATTTGGTTGTTGTTCATAATTTAAGCCATTATTTTGAAAATTAGGATTTTGAGATAAATTAGGTTGGGGATTATTTTGAAATCCAACTTGATTGTTTTGAAAAGAATTGGTTTTATTATTTACATTAGGATTTTGAACTAAATTAGGTTGCGGATTATTTTGAAGTCCAACTTGATTATTATTTTCAAAGTTCAAATTTTGATTATTATTCATATTTTATTTCTCCATTTCTTATTTAAAATACTCTAAAAGATCTTGGATATCTTCAACACTGGTGTCAAAGTCAAAAATATCTTTGTCTGTATAATTCATTTCAATTTCGACATCATCAGTAATTGGTTTGTTCCAGTCAAATTTTGTAGTTGTTCCTTTGTAATACCATGAAAATTGCATTTTTAAGTTAGAAATATTAATAAAGAAGCTTTCTCCATCAGTCGTCATTTTAGGAGTATAATCACTGTTAGCTCCTACACTACTAAGATTTTTGTTAAAAATATCAACAACATTTTGAGCAGAAACAATACTTCCTTTTTCAACTTTTAATTCATTACAATTCGCATCAACGTTATTATACATATCAAAATTGTAGCACATCTTGATTGTAACACAGTGATTTTTACAATTATAGTTAAATGTCGAAGAATTATTTTCAACAATATTTTTTTTAATATCTCTCGCTAGTTCAATATCATAAGTAATTTCTCCATCCACAATAACAATATCGCTGAACTCTTTAAAATCATCTTTTTTAACAACAATTTTATACGCTCCACTAGGTAGGTTTAATTGATAATTACCATTAATATCCGTAGTCGTACTAGCAATTAACTTATCTTCTCCATAAGCATATAGTTCAATTACAACATCCCTTAAAAGTTTTTTCCCGCTGGTTACTGTTCCTTTTAAAATATTTTTATCATTATTTAACATTTTAGTTTCCACAAAAGCTTTTGTTATTTTAGCAATTGAGTCATTACTTAATCCCAAGTTTTTAGCAGCTTGAATAACCGAAAGAGCACAATCTTCAAATTTTGAATATGAAGAAAGATAAAATAACGATTGATACCAAACTTTAGCCATTTCTTCTTTATCTTTAAAAGCTCCATAACTTTCCATTAAATAGGCCGCATGCCCAACAACATTAGCATTTTGATGCACACCACCATTATCATAATCAAAGGCTGTTTCTAAATTATTTCTTTTTAAGCAATCAGTAAGAGTTTCATTTTCCCTAATATAACCATCGGGAAAATAATATTGGCCGCCAACTTCACTAGGACTTTCATAAGCATTTGGATTAGTTAAATCTCTTAATGTTTCATTATCCTCAGCAATAATCCAATTTTTTCCTTCAATTAAAGAACCTAATATATCAGCGTAAGCTTCGTCTAAAGCTCGCGATTCAAAGGCTTTATTTTTATCTTCATCTTTAGGGGTTTTGGCAAAATTTACTATAGATTGATTTACACCATGCGTAAATTCATGAGCTAAAACATCAAGAGAAGCCGAAAAATATTTACCATTATATTCGCCAATATACATCTGATTAGTTATAGATGACCAATAGGCATTATCTAGTTCTCCTCCACCTAACAATATACTGTTTTTTACTCCTAAATTTACTATTATAGGGCTTCCTTCATTATCATAGGAATTTCGATTTAAAACGTTTTTATAATAGTCATATATTTTTTCAAAATAAGCCATTGATGATACAGCAGCTTTAGAAAAAACATCATCTTTTATAACAGTTTCACTTACATCATATGCATTACTTCCAGGAAGAGCTGTAACAAGAGAAGTTATTTGCGATGTTCCTCTCACGTCCGCAAGAGATATTTTTCTTTCCTTATCATAAAAGTTATAATATTTTTCACCCATTACATCATAATTTTCAATATCAATTGTAAATTTCTTTTTATCTAAACCTTCTAACTCAGTAGCAATAAAATCAACAGGGATAATTTCTTTTAATATTTGCCCATCACTAGCAGAAATCGTATATTCTTTAAGTTCCCTATCAGAATAGCCACTTATTATATACACTAATTTAAAAGAACTATTTTCGGCTAATATTACCAACTGGTTTTTTAAGACATTTGACCCCTCACCTAATTTTTCTTTTACAATATTGATTGCCTCATTCTCACTAATTTTTGGATTTATATCGACAGTAACATCTGGAATATAATAACCACTAAAACCTAAAATATTGCCATTTTTATCAACACTCAATATAACATTTTGATTATATACAACTATTGATTTATAAGTTTGATTAAAACGATAGGAACTAATATCCGAATTTTTATTTTTGCTTATAAATTCTAAATCATTTTTCCCATCTACTTTTAATAAATTTTTTAAAACCTTTTTAGCATCACTTTCGTTTGCAACTTTTTCATCACTAAATGAGCCATCAATATACTTAGGTAAATTTCCATTATAATGATAAGCAACGTTCTTAATAAAGCTTTCTGTTCCGTAACCATTATCTTGCTTTTTAAAATAGTTCAAAATCAAAAGTCCACTTAACCCAATAATAACAATAGGAATAATTATTAAAAAAATTTTCCGAAAATTAACATTTACAATTTTAGATCCACAATTTGGACAAAACTTAGTATCTTTAGGACATAAAAAACCACACTTTTTACAATTCATAATTTCACCTTTTTCAATAATCCGTAAAGAAATCAACTAATAAAATTTTGAAAAAGAATTTACTTCATTAATCATTTTATTGTGATTATTTTTACTGTAAAAATTATATCATGCCTTTTTTTAAATAAAAAGTAGTTAAAGGATTTTTATGTTTGGCAGTGATTAACTTTAGATATTAAAAATGGTACTTATAATTAAATGTCCATAAATTTTCCTTGCTCACAATGCTTATAAAATTCTAAAACGGAAATATGATATTTAGGTTTTGAGTATTCATAAATTACAAGATTGTTTTTATTATACTGATTATTAAGTTCATATTTAATAAATTTCTTTTTAACATCAATGAGCAATTCTTTTTGAGTTGTATATTCATGAATCCCTTTAAATCTTTCCCAAGAATGTTCAAACCAATAATATTTATTATTTTTTTCGTAAGTTAAAAAAGTATGTGTTGGACATTTATCATCATCGTAATGCGCAATAAAATAAGTTTTGATAAACCAATTTTGAAAATAATATCTTTCTAATTCCACTTGGTCCCAACAAACTCCAGTTTTATTAGTCATTACCTCTTTAGGGGCTTGTAAACTGTAATTTTTTTCAAATGATTGTTCAAAATCGAAATGACGATGCCTATTTTTATCGACCCATCCGTAATCTACAGAATCCATAAGCTCCATAATTTCCACTTCATCATAGTAATTCCAAAGCCCTAAACGTCCTTTAACTTCAATCGGGATTTTTAATGGTTTTATATCTTCAAGTATCCAAGCATACCTTCCTTCTTCATATAAGCCACAAATATACTCTTGATAATTATTTTTCTTTAGGCTTTCTACAAAATCTTTGGTTATATAAACACAATCAACTAAATTACATTCACAAATAATTTTTCCATAGTTCATTTCTTTATTAGCTACCAATTTTCTTAGATCTTCGTCCATTTTTGCGGAATGGTGTTTAAAACTTGCATGAATATAAATTTTTCCTCGGTAGTTTGTTTTCCAACTTCTCGTTTCAATTAACTTTTGATTTTCTTTTATTAATGTCGCATATGGCTCTTTTATACTTAAAACTTTTTTCATATTTAACCTCTTTAAAACATTATAACAAATAATACTAAGTAGTCAAAATACTCTTTATCAAAACTGCTATTTTTTAATCATAAATTAACTATATTACCGTTCCTACCATTTATTCAAAGTAAAAATCTTTTCATTATTTTTTTCTTTAATTCATTATCAATTTCTAATTTTTCCTTTGTAATATTTACCATTTAAAACTGTCCTTTCTTCCTAAAACACTAAAAAAGTACCAACTTCTTTAGAAATTGATACTTATATATTTAAGTCCTAAACTATAAAAATTTGGACAGATTGCTTACTGGTGCCAATTAACAGAATTGAACTGTTCTCTTATGCTTACCATGCATATGTACTACCACTGTACTAAATTGGCTTAAGTAAATATTAACATAAATATAGTAATGTGTAAAATAAATTTTGACATGAACATAACTTTTCCTTTTTATAAAACTGACATACTAAAACATTAAAAAATGTGTAATTTAAAAAATTTAATATTGTC
>CANQRX010000083.1 GCA_947626425.1 uncultured Bacilli bacterium
TGTACGGATTTATCAACTGATTTAGAATTTAATAGCATGATTGGTTTAACGCATGAAGAGGTAAAAAAATTATTAAATGATTATGTATCCAAAGAAGATGAAGAAGAAGTATATAATGTCATGTTAGAAAACTATGATGGTTATTTATTTAATAAAAAAGCAGATGAAAAAGTCTTTAATGCAACTTTAGTTATGTATTTATTAGACCATTATAAAAAATATAAGGAACTACCTGAAAAAATAATGGATAAAAATATTGCGTTTAATCGAGGTAAAGTAGGCAATTTAATTGAATTAAAACATAATCCTTATACCAAAGAATTATTAGAAGAAATCTTACTTAATGACCAAGTTAATGGCGAATTAAAAACAAGTTTTGATTTAGAAGTTGATTTTGACCGTGATGATATTATAAGTTTATTATATTACTTTGGTTATTTAACAATTGAAACTGATGAATACGGTGATTATTATTTTAAAATACCAAATCGAGTAATGAAAACAGTCTATGGCAATTATTTTACTTATAAACTAAGAGAAATTGATATTGTTTTAGATAGTTTAGTTTTAAGTGAAATAAATAGTGAATTGAAAGCCGGAAATATTAACAGACTATGCAGTTATGTCAGTGAAATCTTAGAAAAATTAGATAATCGTAATTTTCCACGCTTTAGTGAAGAACATTTAAAATTAATCTTTTTCATTATTTTAAAAAATAATCGTAATTTTAATCTTTATGATGAACAAGTAAGTAATAATGGTTATATTGATATCTATTTACGAAAGAAAAATGAATCAATTAAAGATAATATAATAATTGAATTAAAATATCTTAAAAAAGAAGAATTAAGTGAGAAGAAAATAATGGAAAAATTAAATGAAGGAACAGAACAAGTCAAAAGATATGCCAAAGATGAAAGATTAGGAAGTTGTCGAAAGTATGTAACAATATATAGTCGTCATGAATGTTTAAAATTAGAAGAAGTCTAGGATTCCTAGATTTTTTTAATATTTTTGGGAAATTGCCATTTAAGTTACTTGAAAAAAATTTAAAAAAGCCAAAATATTTGCTATAATACTTAGTAAGTGGGTGGGGTTATGGAAAAAATTAAAACAAAAACTATAATGACGAAGTCTGATCAAGGGGATAGATGGTTTGGAATAGATTATCATATGAATTTATATAAAGGCTGTAATTTTGGATGTATTTATTGTAATTCGCGTTGTGAAAGTTATCATATTGATAATTTTGATGTAATTAGAACTAAGGAAAATGCTTTAACAATATTAGAAGATGAACTAAAAAGTAAAGGATTGAAAGGTGTTGTTTCGTTTGGAACGTTATCTGATCCTTATAATAATGAAGAAGAAAAACTTGAATTGACAAGAGGAGCATTGCAGTTAATTAAAAAGTATGGTTTTGGGGTTTCTATTGATACCAAAAGTGAATTAATTTTAAGAGATATTGATTTATTAAAGGAAATAGCTCAAGCTAACAGTGTTATTATAAAAATTTCTATTACAACTCCGGATGATGCTTTAGCCAAAAAAATTGAACCTAAGGTTCCTTCTTCTTCAAGAAGATTTGAAATAATTAGACAAATGTCTTTGAATGGTATTTATGCTGGTATATTGTTACATCCTGTTTTGCCATTTTTAACCGATAATGAAGAAAGTATTAAAGCAATTATTGAACGCGGAAGGGAAGTTGGAACAAAATTTATTTATACCAAAATGGGTATGACTTTAAGAACTAATCAACGTGATTATTATTATGCGGCTTTAGACCAATTATATCCGGGTTTAAAAGAAGATTATATTGCCGTTTATGGAAAAAAGCATATCTGTAATACTTTGCAGTATCGCCATTTAATGGAATTGTTTTTAAATAAATGTAGCGAGTATCATATTTTAACGGATATGGATTCGATTATTGCTGATTATAAAAAAATTGTCCCTAGAAATGAACAAATAAGTTTGTTTTAGGGTATTTTTTTGCTTTTTTAATCCATACTAAAAATGGGTGATAAATTATGAGCGAAAAAGAATTATTGTATGTCGAGGATATTCTTAGTCATTTAGAATATTTCCAAAGACACTTAAATATTAATAAGGAATGTTTAACAGATAATAAGGATGAAGCCTTTTTAAAAAAGGTGGAAAAGAAAGTACAAACATTATATAAAACATTTTATGATTTATTAGAAGGGGGTAATTAGGATGGACGATAAAACATTATTAGAAGGAATTTTATGGGATTTAAAAGTTTTAGGAGATTTATCCTTGCATGGTTCAATTGAATCAGGAACTAAAAATGTCCATGAAACATTTCGGAAATCTTTAGATGAAGTTTTAAATTTACAAAATGAATTATACACTTTAATGAGCAATGAAGGAATGTATACAACTTCAACGGTTACCGAAAGTAAACTAGAAAAAACAAAAGCCAAGTATAATCCGACTTTAAGTACCGAAAGTGAGTAAAAAAGACGTTTTGTCTTTTTTTTAAATTAGAAATTTTAGGTTCAAAATTGATTTTCATGTTTTTTTCACTTCAATTTCATTTTTAAGTAGTAAATTATTAAATGGTGATTAGATGAAGAAAGTTGTATTGTTACTAGGAGCCATTTTAATGATTTTGTTTTTAATAAAGTTAATTTCGACAAATATATCGAAAGAAATTGACCAAAATATTAAATTTGGGCTGATTAAAGCTAGTAATTGAAATAGAACTTTGCTATAATACGGGATAAAGGGAGTGAAAAAATGAAAAAAATTAAAAGTTTTTTATTAGTAGTAGCATTAATTTTGATTTTACCATTTTGTGTAAGTGCGGAAGATAAAGATCCAGTTAATGTTTACATTTTTACATGGACAACTTGTCCTCATTGTAAGGCAGCCAAAGCTTTTTTCAATGAATTAAAGGAGGACGATGAGTACAAAGATTTATTTAATCTAGTTGATTATGAAACGGGGAGTAATGAAGATAACCAAGCCTTAGCCGAAAAAGTGGCCGAAGCTTTTGACGAAGATTTTGATGGAGTTCCTTACATTGTAATTGGTGAAAAAACATTCAGTGGTTACGTTGAAAGTTGGAATGAGGATATAAAAACAGCGATTCGTGATTATTATGATTCTGATAACCGAGAAGATGTTGTTGCAACTATTCGCGATGGGGGAGAATATAATAAAAAGAGTAATAGCACCGATACTATTATCGCTATTGCCATTATAGTTGTTGCCTTAGCTGGTTTTGGTTATATTGTTTATTTATCAAGAAAAGACGAGAAACCAAAATCTTCTAAAAAAACACACAAAGAAAAGAAAGTCATTGTAAAAGAAGATGATGATGACGATGAATATCTTGATGATGATGATATTGACGAAGATGACGAAATTGATGAAGACGATGATGAGGAAAATGAGGAAGTAGTCGAAGAAGAATCGAAACCAAAACAAACAAAAAGTAAAACTTCAACAAACTCAAAAAATCAAACTAATAAAAAGCCATCTTCAAAGAAAAATACCAAGAAAAAATAAATTAAAAATTAATCTTTAAGAGATAAGGAATTTAGAACCTTATCTTTTTTAAACAAAATAATAGTTGCTTGACATATAAATTTAATAATGTATAATAAGTGTAATTTTTTTACAATTTTTATTAAAGTAATGTAATTTTTTTTAACATCATAATATAATAATAAAGAGGTGATAAAATGTTAACTGGTATAACTATGAAAAATTATACAACGTTTATAAGTGAAACAACATTTGATTTTTCGGCTACCAATTATAAAATTCTTGAAAAAACAAACGTGGGCAGTAATAGAGTTTTAAAAGGTGCTTTATTTATTGGAGAAAATGCCTCAGGAAAAACTCAAGTGTTAAATGCTATTATTTTATTATTGGATATGCTTTTAGAAAATGCCGAGCATAATTTTATTATTAAAAAGTCATTTTATACAGAAGGACTAAAATATAGTTTAGGATATAAATTTAATGTTGATGGCAATGAAATAAGATATGATTTGGTGTTTGAATCTAATTTAATTAATAGTGAGAAGTTATATGTCAACAATGAATTAAAAATAGAAAGACTAAAAAATAGTGCTAAAACTTTTTTTGGAGAAGAAAAGGATATTAACGAAATAAATCATGCGTTACCATTAGTAAAATTAGAGTATTATAATACTCGATTTAATAATGATGTTATTCTTAATAAATGGTTTGATTTTTTAAAGAACTCAATCTATATGAATTGCTTACATGGATTTATTAAATCCTATAATCCAGTAAGAGTATCTGAACAAATGATTACAAAATATGCTGAGAATAATGATGCATCAAACCTAAATCTTTTTATAAATAAAATTGGGTATAATAGTGAGATTGTCTTTAAAAAAGAAGTTTCTAATAAAGATAATACAATGATTATTAATTCTGATAAAGAAACAATTTGTATAAAGAAAAAAGGGACGAATACTGCTTTGCCTTTGCCGTTAGAATCCACAGGCAATCAAGCTTTTGTAAATGCTATGTTACCAATTATTTTTTCGACTACAAATGATTGCATGATTATAGTAGATGAATTTAGCAGTGGGCTTCATAATGAACTTGAAGAGGCTTTGGTAAGATATTTTTATAATAATAGCAAAAATTCTCAAATGTTTTTTACTTCTCAATCAACTAATTTACTAGATACATCAATTTTGCGACCTGACCAAGTTTATTCCTTTAAATTCGATGCAAAAAAAGGAACTTTAATAAAAAGATTTTCGGATGAAAATCCAAGAGAATCCCAAAATATGGAAAAAATGTACTTAAATGGAGTTTTTGATGGAATGCCTAAATACAACAAAGAATTTAAAAATTAATAAAAATAA
>CANQRX010000084.1 GCA_947626425.1 uncultured Bacilli bacterium
GTTTTAGTTAATGATTCTAAATTTATTTGGTAACTTGCATTTTCTTCACATATATTTTTAATACTAAACTTATAAGGTTCTAAAGACTTTCCTGCTTCATCAGTTATAGGTACTGCTTTTTGGATTGATATATCATTTTCTTCGTTTTCTAAACTTACTTTTAAACAAGCCGATTGAACTATATTTTCTTTTCCTTGACTTAACGTAATATTCCAATAAGCATATGTTACTCCCATAAATGTTATAACTAAGAGTATTAACCCCAAAATTATATAATTGAAACCTTTTTTTTCCATAATTGACACCTTACCCTATAACTAATTCTACCATATACCCTCCCCCCGTCTGTCAATTATAAAAAAATAGCAGCTTGTTAAAAGCCACTAAAAGAAAATATTATTTTTATTTTTTACAAGTCGCGCCTAATGATTCATAAGTTGCAATTAAAGTATCTAATTTAACTTTTCCATTTTCAAATAACTGACTGTTAGCTGAATCAACTTTTGTAAACTTCTCAACATCAATTTCGGCATAATTAATATCAGCTGTACTTATTAAAGTATTGCCTTCAATACTTACATTATAATCATAATGTTCAATATCTTTATATGGTGCATACATATCCTCAATGCTTTTTTTGTAAGTATTTAAAATATCTTGTGAATCGGTCGTTACTTTTTCAGTTGATTTAACCCGTTGAGCATAGGAATTTTTATATTCAATTTCATAATGTAAATCCATTGAAATATTATTTTGCTCAACTGTTCTAGTGCATTCCATAGTTTTTACAGATCCACACCCAGTTAACATAAATAACCCTAATATTACTAATAAAAGACCTTTTTTCATTTCTTTTGACTCCCTTCGTTTTTAATAATTTTCCTAATAATACTATAACAAATAGGTTTCAAAAAAAAAAGATAAATATTTCAAAACATTTGATTTATCATTTTTAATTAAAAAATTGGACATTTTTTTGACATTGATATTGACATTTTGTTAGACACTTTTAAAATTATTGTTTAACTTTCCAAAAATTTTGCCATGGATTTTTTTGCTTAATCATTTTTAAAGCTTTATCAATTGTTACTCCATCAGGTTTAATAGAATCTAAGTCTTCCCAAAATATGGGCATTGAAACCGTTGGTTTTTTTCGTAAACGAACAGAATAAGGTGCCACAAAACTTGAGCCTCTCGTATTTCTTACCCAATCAATAAAAATTTTGCCTTTTCTTGCTTCTTTACTCATTGTACTTACATAACGATTAGGCCATTTGGTGGACATTAGTTTTGCAATATTTTTCGCAATGGCGCGAAATTCTTCCCAAGATTTAATTGAAGTAATTGGGACTACTATATGGTAACCTTTCCCACCACTGGTTTTTAAAAAAGAAGTTAAAGATAAACTATCTAATATTTCTTTTAAATCTTTTACTCCTTGCCGAACTTTTTTTAGACTTAATTTTTCATCTGGATCTAAATCAAAGACCATCATATCAGGATATTCTAACGATGTTACTTTACTTCCCCAAATGTGAAATTCATAACCATTCATTTGGACTTCATACAAAATGCCGTTAATATTGGAAATGGCAGCATATTCTTCATCTTCATTATCAATTTTTAGATACTGCATACCTGGATTGGTCTTTTCAAAATGCTTTTTAAAAAATTTTGTTTTTTCATTGCCATCAGGACTTCTTAGTGTGCTTAAAAGTCTATCCTCTAAATAAGGAAACATTTTTTTACTAACTTTTTCATAATAATTAAAAATTTGCTTCTTAGTTACTCCCTCTTTTTCAAAAATTATTTTTTCTGGGTGAGTTAAAGTTATTTTTTCTTTTTTCACTTTATTTGTAATTTCTTCAACAGTTCGACCGGTTTTAATACTAGTGACAAACTTGGTAATATCGTAATGATTTACATATTCATCTTGTTCTTTAATTAACAACCAATTATCTTCTTTAAAAGGAACTAAGGTCCAATTCCCTTTTAACCGCTTGCCATGGAATACTAATTTTAAAGGGCCATCAAACATGGCATTACTCATTTCGGTGATTTCATAAGTCCCGCGGTCCCAGAGTTGAACAGTTCCTCCCCCATATTCACCTTTGGGAATTATGCCTTCAAAATTACGGTAGGCTAAAGGGTGGTCTTCAACTCGCACAGCTAAGCGCTTATCATTTGGATTATAAGAAGGTCCTTTGGGAACGGCCCAGCTTTTTAAGGTTCCGTCCCATTCTAACCGTAAATCATAGTGGTCTTTTCTTGCTAAATGATGTTGAATACAAAAACGTCTTTTTTGGGAAGTTTTTTCAACTTTTCCCAAGGGTTCTTTAGTATTTTGAAAATTTCTTTTCCGATTATATTCTGCTAATTTTTTTTCCATAGATATCACTTTAAAAGTATATCCAAAAAATCATTAAGTATACAAAAGCTAATTTTTAATTAATATTTTCGAAATTATTGTTTTGCAATTTTAAATTTATTTTTTGAAGTAATATTTTTAAAGATTTAATATTTTTTACGACAAAGTCATTATCATCTAAACCGACAATAACTCGTTCATATTTTTTATTTTGAACGATGCATGCTCTTGCATAACCATTTAAGGCTAAATCTGTTAAATCTTTAATAGTTATATTATTTTGTTTTAATATATTTTTGGCTTTTTGAATATTATGTAAATCAATTTCTTGACCAATTAATATTTTGATTTGTTCAGGTATTATTAAAGCACCTGTAATTAAAGGTTGAGATGTAAAATCATTTTTAGTTTCTAAATAATCTAAATTAAAAGCTTGTTCTTTAGTTACGCAGTTAATACCAATTAAATATTTAACAAGTAAATTATTCATAATTACCACCTATTGGCTCTATATTCTACAAAATTATTGTTTGCTTGTCAACATGGCGTGTTAGACCAATTTTTGAAAAAATAAAATCAAAAAAACAAGGGTTAGATGGTAATTATCATCGTTTTTTACCTTGTTTAAGTTTTTTAAATCTTTTTTTATTTTAAATTTACTATGTATAACTTTCCACGAATTTCAATAATTAAATCTAATTTTTGAGCATTTTCGACTTCTTGGGGAATTAATAAAAACCAAACATTTTTAGCAATTGAAGGAGTTAAATTAATTATTGAAGCTTCCTTTGTTGTATTATTATAATTATATCTTATTCGCACGAAATCCTTAACAAAATTGCCTGCGCCTTTTCTTGCTAAAAAATATTTTGTTCCTGTATCTAAAGTAAAGACATTATTGATTGTTAGGATTTTTTTGCCTATTCCATATTTAACAGGGTCAACTGTTACTTCCCCTTTTAAATCTTGGCAATTACCATTTGAACATTTTTGATAGTTATAAGAAGCTGTCGAAGATATAGCATAACTTTGAACATGAAGTTTAGTATAACCTAATCTAGAATCTGATAATTCCAAAATTTTTCCCATTTTTTGCGTTAAAACTTCTTTTTTTTCTTTTACTATGTCATAATCTAATTTTATTTCTTTGTATAAAGATGTTAAGCCAGTGACTGAAGATTGAATGGATTCTAAAATTTGCAATTTTAAATCGTTTCTTAAAAATTCTTGAGGAATTTGGTAAGTTAAAACAAAAATTGTTTCTTCACCTGGTTTGACTAAGGTGTCTCTTGTATAAGGAATTCCTAAATCCAAAAAATATGAACCGCGGTCAAGAGTGGGAATTATATAGTCTTTTCCAAGTTTAATTTTAAAATTTTCGTAATCTAATCTTTCACTTTTAATACTTTGGTTTTTTACTTTTAAAGATACGGCTAAGTAGTAATTACCATCAATTTTTCGACCTCCTAAATCATACATGGAAAGTTCACTGTCTTCAACTTGAACTGTTAAACCATTGTGACTAATTATTTGTTGTTGCCCATAAGAACGATGGTAAACTCCAAATATCATGTAAGTTGCTCCCCCGATTATTAATAAGACAATCGCTAAAAAGCCTACTATAACCATTTGGTATTCTTTAATATAGTAAGATAGCTCGCGAAAAAAACGACGAATACTTCTTTTATAAAGATAAGCATCTTTTCCAATGTTGATTTCAAACTCTTGGTCATCGGTATCAGAAATTTCAAGTTCTTGCATATCTAAATCAAAATTAAAACTTTTGATGTCAAAACCAATAGCTCTTAAAGCTGAATATCCTAAGAAAAAGTATTGGGGCAAATAAGCCATATAAGAAAAATCACGGTATAATCTTGCCGATTTAGCGGTTAAAGCAACTTCTTCCATTCCAAACATGACACCATAGATAAAAAAAGTAAACACAAATAAAGCAATATAAAATATTAAAACGGAAAAGTAAAATTTTGTACTTTTTTCTTTTTGTTTCATTAAAGAAAAAATAGCAACAATAGTTAATAAAAGAATGATTATATCAATATACATCCAAATATTTATATAATGACTTGCAATATTAGTTTCATAGGTGCTGTAATTAGCTGCGATGTAACCTGAAAAAAAACCGGCAATGTTTCCATATTTAATTAATAAATACAAGAATAATAAACATAAAATACTGTGAATCATGCGGAAATGTTTAATCAAAAAAGCATAAGGTTTTTTCAGTATCATCTTGCCCAACTCCTTATTAAAATAATAACATAGATAAGAAAAAAAGAAAATAAAAAAGATAGGAAAATAAGCCTATCAATCATCAATAAGAAAAAAATTTCATTCTAATTTTAATTGGACTTATAGGGGGACAGTTTTTCAAATTGTATAAAAAAAACAAATATACCACTGATATTCGTTTGTTTCTTAAAATTG
>CANQRX010000085.1 GCA_947626425.1 uncultured Bacilli bacterium
TTGGTGGAGATTATAAAGCCATAATCTCCCCAAATAATAATAGTATTGATGATGTGTCATTTGAACAAGGAAACAGGTAAGGGTATGCCAGATTCTTCTCTGATGCTGAAATTATGTAATGAGCTAGATATTTCTGTTAATGAATTATTAAGTGGCGAAGTTATTGAAAAGGCTAACTACAATAAAAAAGCGGAACAAAATTTATTAGGACTAGCTAAACTAGAAGAAATCCAAAATAAAAAAATGATGATGTATGAAATGGTAATTGGAAGTTTATCCACCATATCCTTTTTAGCTTTAATGTTTACCCTTTCTTTACCGACTATGAAGACTATGGTAAGAATTATAATATTTATATTAGCTTTTTTAATTTTAATATTAGGTATTTCATTTGCCTTAAAAATAGAAACTGAAACTGGCTATTATGAATGCAAAAAATGTCATAATAAATATGTCCCTAAATATTTGCAAGTATATTTTGCGATGCACTGTGGCACGACTAGGTATTTAAAATGTCCAAAATGCCATAAAAGAAGTTGGAATAAAAAAATATATTATTAGCACTTGTTGAATTAATAGTTGAAAACATAATTTTTGTTATGCTTATTTTGTTTTTAATAATTGAGATTTATATTAAAGTTTTAAAAAGTAGCATTTTTCTTTAAAAGTCACAAAAAGGCGAAAAAAGTTCTTGATTATTTATAAAAAAATGTTATAATTTAATTGTCTTATGAATTAAGACAAGTGCCTTGCCTAAGTGGCGGAATAGGTAGACGCACAGGACTTAAAATCCTGCGGGTGTTAAAGCCCGTGCCGGTTCAAGTCCGGCCTTAGGCACCATTGGAGAATATGTTCGAATTTTTCGAACTTTATATATAGAACTTGCAAAAAGTTCTTTTTTCATTGTATCATCTTCTCTACTCAAAGATTAAAAGGACGACTGCCACAGCAAATATTCCTACTAAATTGCACCACAATTATTAAACAAAAAACTTGATAAGGTTTAATTATTTAAAGAAGAAAGAAAAAAAGCCCTGTTATGAATTAGTCATACTACAAATTTTGGCCAAGCACCTTCCATTACCTTTTTTGTTATTGATTTATTATTTATTATCTTGAGAATTAGGATTTTGATTATTTTTATTTATATCAACATTATTTTTTAATATTTCATTTTTTATTTCTTCAGAATCTTTTTGAATAGAATTATATATTGAGGAAATACCATCTGAACCCATTGTCGCAACTAAACACAAAGTAATTGCATCAAGCAAACTAGATTCTATTTTAGTAAAATAGCATATTAAAGCACTAGCAAAACCTATAATAACATTACCTAATGGAACATATTTTACAGGAATTTTATCCCATTTTAATTTTGCAAAAGCTTTCAATATGTATGAAACAATAACGACAATTATTACATAACTATAAGACATGATCCTTCCCCATTTCAATTATCCAATATAGTTTATGCCAAAAATAAAAAGTTGTTAATTTTTTTAATAATTCATGATATAATTTGGTATAGAATTGGAGGCTAAAAAAATGAATAGTAAAATAAATTCCATAACTGATGAAATTAGTAAAACTAAACAACGTATTAAAATTAAGGATATGGTAATAATTGTGGAAATAATCATTGTTGTTATTTTACTAATAACAGGGGTGGCTGTTTTAATATTTTAAAGCGGAAAAAAAGTGTGGTTGGTTCACACTTTTTTAAATCCAACGAGCAATTTTAATTTTTCGGGTAGTATTATACAAATAGTTATTAAAAATATTTAAAATGTTTTCAACTATGGCTCTTATAATATCTTGACAAGATTTTTTGATACGTATTTGAACTATTTCGGTTTTTAATTCTTTGCGAAAAATGAAATCATCGATATATTTATTAAGGACATGATCAATGTCTTTGACCATAATTCGGTCATCTTCATTATGAATATCTGCTTTAAAAATGAAATCACGATATACGGTAATTAATTTATCGGTTATTAAATCGTCAGCCTTATACTTAAAATTAATAATGTGGCTAAAATGGGGACAATACTTTAAAACTTCTTTATTTTCAATCAACTTTCTCATCTACCTTCCTTATTCTAATAAAATAATACATCACTCTTATTAAATTAGCAACAAAAAATTGTGAAAAATGATATAATGTTTTTGAAAGGTAGATAAGAATGAAAAAGAAAAAGTTAAGACTTAAAAAAAGTGTGATTAGATTTTTTATAGTGTTTGTAATTTTAATTGTCGGAGTTGTTTATGGTTTAAAATATTACAATAATTATAAGTATCAGCAAACTAATGAATATAAGCTTTTACAAAAAGGATATTCAATGGAGGAAATTGCCCTTCTTCAAAATAATTTAGATGAAGAAGAAATTAATAATATCTTAAATGAAGAAAATAAAAATGAAATATACTTAAATTTATTTAAAGAAAAATATTATTTAAAAAAGAATCTTGATGAGTATTTAACTTATTATCAAAAAAATAACGAGAAAAGTTTTAAAGATATTGTCGCAATTGTTAATACGCATGCGAATAATAAATGGTATGCGATTGAATTAGATTCCAAACCCGAACTTAAAGAATTATTGATTGTTAATAAATTTTATAAATTAAAGGCTGATTATATTCCTGAAAATTTAGAAGTTATTTCGTTATCTTACTCATATGGAAATGAAGGCGATAATAAGTTGGTTAAAGTGGCTTATGATGAGTTTTTAAATTTATGGCAAGCAGCTCATGAAAATGGCCATGATTTAATGGTTACTTCAAGTTACCGTACTTATGAGGAACAAAAAGAAATTTATGATGAAAGAAAAATTTCTCAAGGCGAAAGAAAAGCTGATGAAACGGCAGCGCATGCGGGTAACAGTGAGCATCAAAGTGGTTATGTTGTGGATATGACTAGTAAAAATGAACCAACTGATGTCGAGTTTAGCGATAGTCAAGCTTATAAATGGTTACAAGAAAATGCCTATAAATATGGGTTTATCGAACGTTATCCGGAAGGCAAAACTTACTTAACTGGTTATTCTCCTGAGTCTTGGCATTGGCGTTATGTTGGTAAAGAAGCTGCCAAAATAGTTCATGATGAAGATATTACTTACGATGAGTATTATGCTTATTACATTGAAAAATAAAGTCTCACCCTACTTCAAAAAACTACTAATATGGATAGTTGAAAAAGCTGATTTTTCCATAATATTGTTTAAAACATTAACAGTATCATCAATCATAATAAGGTATTTGTCTTTTAGATGTGGATACCTTTTTTTAATTTCCGTTAAAATAATTACTTTGTCATTTTCACTAGAAACCGCAAAAAGATGGCTTTGATCAATTTGATAATTTTTTAAAACAAAATCTTTTTTATACTCAGTTTCTAAATCATTCATAACCTTCGTTATTACATAAACATTTTCTTTATTTAATTTTTGGATAAATTCTTGCATTGTTTTAAAAGGTCTTACTTTTTGATAGGGATTTTCATTTTTTAAATAATTAGCCCACTTTTCATCATCATAAAAATAATGATTATATTCGCCATATTCAATGGGAGCTAAAACACCATCAACATCAAAAACGAATACGGATTGGGGATTTTCTAATAAATCTTTGATTTTACTTTCGACCATTATAGTTCCTTCTTTCTTTAAAAGAAAAATAACCCTTTCGAGTTACTTTCTTGCCCAAGGTATCCCGTACTTAACATACGATTAGAACATTCGCACTTAATGCTTGGTTCGATACACCTTAAAGGTCTTCTATTTGCATTATACTACTTTTTTGGGAATTTACAACTACTTATGACAGCTGGCAAGCTGTTTTATGGTGGGGCTTTTTCCAAACAATTTAAAAGGAAATTTGGAAATGTAAGTTCGATAATAGAGGGAAACTCTTCGTGATAATTTTTCATTGACACAATTATATTTTTTCCATACTAAATTAGCCACATAATCAGCCATTTGAATATCGCGATTATCTTTGGAATCTAAATATTTCACTTCTACTTCTAAATCTTTAAGTTCAAATTCCCATTGTAAAAATGTTTCTAAATCTCTTAAAGTTTTAACTGAGGTATTTCTGTTGTCTACTCTTAATTCTATCTCGTGAGTCTTAAGGATTGGTAAGTTACATCTAAATAAATATTTAAGAAGATTTTTAACAAAAAAGTTATAGGCAACATTTTCCGAAGCCCCAAATTTTGATAAATTATCTTTATCAATTACAATAGCTATCGGTATTACTCCTGATAAACCATATAGTTCATTTAAAAATAAAGCTTGTTGGCTGTCGTTAATTTTGGAAGATTTTAATTCAATTTTTTGGGTTAAAGAAATATTTTTCCTTTTTTTTACTATTTCTTCCATTTTTTTATGGGTTGAGGTAACTTTATGAAGCTCTCTAGTTATAAAGCCTGCGATAACAAAGTAACGTTCATTTTTAAGGTGCATTGCTCCTGATTCGTCTAGAACAATATAGGTTTTCATTGTATTCCTCCTCGTATAATATTTTTTGTAATCAATTAATTTTGATTACTTTGATATAAATTTTATAATTTTTAGTTATAA
>CANQRX010000086.1 GCA_947626425.1 uncultured Bacilli bacterium
TTTATTTTAATCTTTCCATAACTAAGGTAACAATGGGATTAGCAAAAAAAGAATCATTTACTAAAGTATTACTATTTGGACTAACTAAATGAATTTCTTCTTGCGATGTATTAACTAATTCAAAGACATCATCACTTAAGACAGTTGTCACGATTCCATGAGCCATAATTCTCGTTACAGGTTCTTGATAATCCCATGTACTACCCCCCACATAAATAGTTGGTTCATCAACTTTTTTTAGGCCAATACCAATAACACTTTGTTTCCCAGGATAAATAGCCGCTTTAGCTGCATAAGCTTCGACCATTATATCAATTTTGTAAACGCCGCCATTTTTAATAGTTATTGTATTTTCTTCACTTAATTCAAAATTTTCATTCATATCATATATTTTAGTTTCAATAGGAATTCTTGCTCCTGGATTAATGGTAATACCTAAAGGATCAAGATCATCATTCGCCGTCATAAAATAAGCACTTGGAATTTCTAAAGGACCTGTTGGCCCCGTGGGTCCTTGGGGGCCTTGCGGACCGGGTAGACCGGGATAACCCATATCACCAGGTAGGCCTTGTGGGCCTCTTTCACCTTGTTCGCCTTTGGGGCCTCTTTCTCCAGGAGGACCCATTGGTCCTACTTCACCAGTATCCCCTTTGGGGCCTTGCGGGCCTCTTTCACCTTTAATTCCTTGAAGCCCTTGTGGGCCCATAGGTCCTTGAATACCCTGTTCCCCTTGTAACCCCGTTTCGCCTTGAATACCCTGCTCACCACGAGGTCCTTGAACTCCAGGTGGTCCTTGAATACCTTGAGGACCACGCTCCCCTTGTTCACCACGAGGACCTTGGATTCCTTGTTCACCTGTGTCCCCTTTCGGTCCCTTTATTTGGCCAACATTTTTCCATTCTTCGGGGTCTACTGACCAAACATATAAATTAGGTCCAACCAAATAAGAATCGCCTTGATTTCCTTTTGGATATTCTTGCTGTAAGGCTTCTAATGTATCAAATGATCCTAAAATCGTAACACTTGTTCCAGGACTTCCCTCTGGTCCTTGAGGTCCTTGGGGACCTTGGAGTCCCGTTGGGCCAATATCTCCTTGAGGTCCTGGAGGACCTTCTAAACCGATTGGTCCTTGAATACCTTGAATGCCTATTTCCCCTTGGGGACCCATAACACCTTGGGGACCTTCTATTCCTTGTTCGCCTTGAGGGCCTGTTGGTCCCATAGGTCCTTGAATACCTTGAATACCCATTTGTCCAACTGGTCCCATAACCCCTTGCGGACCAGGTAGACCTTGTTCGCCTTGCGGTCCCGTTGGTCCCGTTGGCCCTTGCGGTCCCACAATAGGACCAATATTTTGCCAACTTTGATTATTTAAACTCCAAATATATAAGTTATCATTAACCATATAATTATCCCCAAGATTACCTGTTGGATGACTCCTAATTAAATCATCTAAATTTTCATAAGTTCCTAATATAGCAAGTCCTTCTCCAGATGGACCCGTAGGACCAGTAGGACCATAGCAACAGTATGTCTTATTATATAATTTACTTGCACATTTTACTTTTTCTAAAGCTTTCTCATAATTATTCATATAATCGAGACTCCTTCAATTTAATATATGATTTAAATGTTATATGTGTACTAAAAATTAAAAAAAAGAACAGCTAATATAGAATAAAATTAGGTGTTCAAGCTCTAAATCGTAAAAATTGAAAGTCTGGTTATTAATCTTTAATTTCTTCAAAACGGAATTTTTGTTTTACATCGGGATATTTTTCATGATCTACTTCGGATAAAAACATTTCAAGTGGTCTAGCATAAATTCCATCTTGATGATTGGTTTTCCCCTGGTTATCTAGGCAGTAATAAACCACAAAAACTTCTTCAGTTTCACTATGTTTTGCTAAGGTAATTACCATAGCTTTTGACCCTTTGAAATGCTTCCACATGGTAAAAGGTTTAACTTCTCTTTGTTCCACCTTCTCACTCCTTTTCTACTTCCTATTGTAACAAAAAGGAAAAAAAGAAAACAAGTTTTTCTAAATGGAAAATTTTCTTTAATAAAAATAATCTAATCCTCAAAATAAATAAAAAAACTAGAGATTTTTTTATGCCAACATTACAACAAAAGTTTTTTTTATTGCCATATATAATTACTTTACTTTAAAAGAGAGTTAGCAATATTGTTAACTCTCTTTATCATTTATTTTTTTACTTAAATCCTTTAATGTTTCTAAATATGCTTTTTCCACAGGACTAATTTCTTTAACTTGATATTTTCTATATTCACTTTTGGCTTTTTTAATAGCTTTATCATGGCTTATAGTACCAGCACCAGTTAAAGTCTTTTCTCCGGTTGTAGATAAAATTAAATCTAATTCTCTTATATAATCTTCCATATACATTTGTCGATGTCTAATTGCTTGGATTTCCGCAAAGTCAAAATATCCAGATACCAAATTACTTAAGATTTTTAATTCTTCTTCAGTTAAATAATTTTTAGCGATTACGACATCACTCATAACCGGAATATCACCTTTAAAGGTTGTAAGTCCCATAAAAGGTTTTTCGGCATCAGCTCTTTCATAGATTATTTCGGAAGCAGTATGACCATGGGTTGCAAAGTGAAGTTTATTCTGTACAATTTTAAAAAATTCAAGAGATTTTTTATCCTTCGGATCATAATCGACTGCTGTGGCATATAAATCTAATACTTGACGATAAAGGACTTTTTCAGAAGATCTAATGTCCTTTATTCTTGCTAATAATTCTTTCCAGTAATTGCCTCCACCATTTCCTTTAAGTCGTTCGTCATCTAAAGTGAAACCCTTAATCATATATTCTTTTAATCTTTCAGTCGCCCATTTTCGAAAATTAGTAGCTATTTTCGATTTAATTCGATAACCTAAAGAAATTATCATGTCTAAATTATAATATTTAACATTTCTTTCTACATTCCTGCTACCTTCTCTTTGAACTGTCAAGAATTCTTTGACAGTTGAACTTTCATCCAATTCCCGTTCATCAAATATATTTTTAATATGTAAGCTTATATTTTGTTTGGTTGTTTTATATAATTCAGCCAATTGCTGTTGCGATAACCAAACTGTTTCATTTTCTAGTTTGACATCAATTTTAGTTTCTCCATCCTCCGATTGATAAATTATTATGTTATTAAAGTTATGTTTATTATCCATTTGTACACCTCCTTGATAAAAAAGTCAGACAATTATAATAGCTACTCCTTTATTTTTTTTAACTTTTATTACAATTTAATTTTTTTGAAATAGAACTTCGAATTACTTATTTTTTTCTAACTCGTCTTTGAAGTTTTTTACTAACGCGACTGGTTTACTATAAAAAAACGTCATCTATTTTGTTTTGCTTCTTCAGGACTAATACCTGCTTTTACAATGCAAGCATCACTTCCTGAACCGACCATTATTCTTTCACCTTTTTTTGCAAATATTTATCATTTTTTTAAATAGACAATTTTATTTATTTTCAATTTGTTTTGTTTCATTTAAAAATCTATCAAAATCTGATACATAGTTTTTATCTTGAATAACTTTATATTTTTCATATTCATTTTCAGCTTTTGTTACTGCTTGTTTATGGGAAACTGTACCTTTTCCATCTAATACATTATAACGAAAAACTTTTAAAGCATTTTCAACTTCGTTTTGCCAATCATCCATATACATGGCAATGTTTCTTTCAGAATTATTTTCAGCTATATCTAAAAATAAGTTTACTAAACTATTTAAATTTTTAAGTTCTTTTTCGTCTAAATAATTTTTGGCAATTATAATATCTGATTTTAATATCTTACCATTAGGTGATTTTGACCAATTGGTAAGTCCCTCATATGTTCTTTTTTAGAATCTGCTCTATTATAAATAATTTCGGCAGCAGTTTGGCCAGTTATAGCAAAATGAAATTTATTTTGAATCGTTTTGTAAAATGTTACTGCTTTATCACTATTTTTATCATAATCAATTGAACATTCAGCAAAAATATCGGTAATTTTTTGATAAAACATCCTTTCACTTGTACGAATTAATTTAATTCTTTCAAGTAATCGTTGGAAATATTCTTCGTCACTTCTATTGGCTTTCATGAATCTTTCATCATTTAATGCAAAACCTTGAACCATATAATCCTTAATTATTTTATTTGCCCAAGTTCTAAATTTAATTGCTTTTTTAGAATTAACTCTAAATCCAATAGAAATAATCATATCAAGATTATAATATTTTGTATTATAAGTTTGCTTACCTTCATTGCCCATATGTTCCATTTTGGAACATGTGATATTTTCTGCCAGTTCACCATCATTATATATATTATTAATATGCTTAGTAATTGCTGGCCTTTTAACACTAAAAAGTGTTGCCAAAGCTTCAGTGTTTAACCATACATCTTCATTTTTAAGTAATACTTCTACTTTAGTATTTCCTTCCTCATCATTATAAAATAAAATATTTTTTTCATTTCCAATTAATTTATCTTTCACATTTACACCTCCTCGTATAAAAAATTATTT
>CANQRX010000087.1 GCA_947626425.1 uncultured Bacilli bacterium
CAGCTCCCCTACCATAATTTGGGTTTCTCACTTGTGGGGTTTACCACGTTCCACTTCCAAGGTTTCCCTTTTCTTCGTCACTTTGGCACTTTTATATTTACTCTAACCATTTAAGGTTATTTCAAAGCCGTTTCGAATTACTTCGAACCATAGGTTATTTTTTCCCTATGCACAAACACTACAACCATCTCAGGCTGTGTGAGCAAGGACTTTCCTCAACGTAATAAATACGCAGCATTTGCCCAGTTATTATTCTTTTCCATAAACATATTTTTCTAATTGACTTATTCTTCTTAATAAATCGACATTACTTACTACTTCCTTAGTCGAACCGTTGCTTACTTCTTCATCTAATTTAGTTTCTAAACGCCTTATTTCAGCTTTTAGCTTTTTATTTTCAATTGATAAATTTTGATACTCTTTTTCGTAAGCATGAATAATTTTGATAAATTCACCATAATCTTTAATAACATCATCAAGTAAATTATCAACTTCTTGAGGACGATAGCCTCGAGCATCAATTTTAAATTCTTTTTCGTATATTTCTTCTGGACTAAGCAGTATTCTTTCACTAATCACACTAATCACATCCTCAAATAAAATATACCAGTAGAATTGCTATTTGTCAATAATTCGACCCGCTTTATTTTTTGGTAATTCTTGATCATTCCAATAATTTACAAGACTTTCCTCACTTAAAATTAAATCAGATATATCTAAATTGATCTGTTTAATATTTTTTAACATATCATCAAAAAAAGTTTCACAATTAATCATATTTTTACCCTCTTTCTATTATTATATTGTAAAGCAAAAAAAAATGTCTGTCTTTTGTTTCGACAAAAGATGACAATCTTTTTTTAATTTGCTTTAGTTAAATAATTTTTCTAATTATTCAACCATTTATTTTATATTTTCAAATATTTTTTTCATTAATTGATTCGGTACTTTAAAAATTGACCCTCCAAACTTATCTGGTTCAATTGTTAAATAACCAAAGTAATACAATAAACTTAAAATATCATTCCAATCACAATCTAACTCTAAAATAAAAAAGTCTTTTAATCTTCCACGAATATGGTCATTATTATGGAGTATTTCTTCTAATATTTCTTTACTATATGAGTTTTGCTTTAATTCGATTAATTTTTTGGCTTCATCACAATTAAAAGTACTATTTTTTTCAATTATTTCTTTTGGTATTTCTTTAAATTTTTCATAATTAATTAATAAATACATAACTAAATCGGCATTAAATAGTTTTTCTTCGACACGTTTACTAAATAAATAACCACCATAGTTTTCAAGCATTAATTGATATACTTTTTCTTGGTCTTTTTCGAAAACAACTTCTTTGATTAAAGTTTTAACTTCATCAATAGTTAAACCAATCATATCATGATAACGAGGATCATCAGTTAATTCCCAAGCAATATTAAAACCCGAAGTCATTGTTGTTAAATCTAATCGACAATTACCTGTAGCAAAGAATCGACCAACTACTCCTGAACCAATACCTTTTTTTATATTAGCATAGAAAGCTTTAGCCATACTGCTTACCCTTTTAAAAGATTGCTCACTTTCTTCTAACAAAGATTTTATATAAGCATCATAATCATCAATTATAATATATACTTTATTCTTTAATCTTGAACAATGACTTAAAAAGAATAATAATATAGTTTCAGCATCATCTTTTTCGTCTATTTGATAATCAAAATCATAATACTCGCAAAAAAAGCGAATCCCCGCAACTACACAATCTCTAAAACTATCATACACATTTTTGGAAGATTCTTTTATTTTTGAAAAATCAAGTTTTAAAACATAATAATTATTTTTACTTGGAGTTGGATTATTATAAATATAAGTATCTTTAAACAAACTTTCAAATGAATCTTTACTATTTAGGTCATAATAGTAAAACATCATACTCGTAAATAAACTTTTGCCAAACTTTCCTGGTCTTAAATAAATTAAAGTATCATTATCATCATCTAATTTTTCTAAATATTTCGTTTTATCTATATAATAGTAATTTCCTAAAATTAAATCTTTATAATCACTTATTTCATATGGTATTTTCTTCATAATGTCCCTCTTTTCTTTTATTTTACTTCTTCTAATTTTAAACATTCATGCCGACTATATATTGCTACATACTTACGACAACTTCCTAGTCTTTCATCTGTGGCATATCTTTTAACTTGTTCTGTTCCTTCACTTAATTTTTCAAGGATTTTCTTTTCACTTAATTCTTCTTTTTTAAGATATTTTAATTCAATTATTATATTATCTTTAATTGATTCACTTTTCTTTCGTAAATATATATCTATATAACCATTATTACTTACTTGTTCATCATAAATACTAAAATTTTTGGTATTTAACAAAATAATATAAAATATCAATTTTAAATCTTTTTCTTTAAAATCAATAAAATTACGATTATCTAGTTTTTCTAATACTTCACTCACATAACTACATAATTTATTAATACTTCCTGTTTTTAATTCCTTATTTATTTCATCTAAAACTGTACTATCTAAAGTTACATTTATTTCACTTAGTTTAAAAAGAAAGTAATTACCATAGACTTCTTTCATGACACGATTCGGTATTTTAAAGTAATAATCACCATATTCATCAGGTTCAATTGTTAAATAACCAAAGTAATATAATAAACTTATAATATCATTCCGATCAAAATCAATTTCTAAATCAAAACTTCTTTTTAATGTTCCAGAAACTTGGTCATTAAGTAATATTTTTTCTAATAATTCTTTACTATAGGGATTATGTTTTAATTCAATTAAATTGCCTACTTTACCTCGATTAAAGACAATATTATCATCCATTATTTCTTCAGGCATTTCTTTATATCTTACATAATAATCTAATAAATACATTACTAAAGTGGCATTGAATACTTTTTCATTTGCTTTTTTATTAAATAAATAGCCATCATAGTTTTCTAACATGACATTATATATTTCTTCTTCATCTTCTTTGGATACATAGTCATTTAATAACTTTTTTACCTCTTCATGCGTTAAACCTATCATACTATTAAATTCTAAATCTGTTGATAAATTAGTTGCGATATTAAAGCCAGTTGTCATACTATTTAAAGTTATGGGACAGATTCCCGTGGCAAAGAAGCGGTCAACTACTCCTTCTTTGATATAAATTTTAATATTGGCATAAAAACTTTTGACTACTCCGCCAACTAAACTTTTAAAACGATCTGCTTCGCCTTCTAATATAGCATTGGTGAAATTATCATATTCATCAACTATTATATACATTTTTTGTTCTAATCCTAAACCTTTAAAATAACTTAAAAATCTTACTATTATATCATCAGCTGGAGCCTCTTCATTAATTGTATATTCAAAATGATAATATTTACAAAACTCTTCAATTCCATTTATAACGTGAACTTTAAAACTTTGCTTTAGTTCTATGTCGGTTTTATCTTCACTTATTCCCGAAAAATCAAGCTTTAATACATAATAATTATTTTTGTTTTTGGTTGGATTAGTATATATATAAGTTTCTTTAAATAAAGATTCAAACAAATCTTTACTATTTAGGTCATAATAGTAAAACATCATACTTGTAAATAAACTTTTGCCAAACCTTCCTGGTCTTAAATACATCAATGTTTTTTTAACTTTTTCCAGTTTTTCTAAATACATTGTTTTATCAATATAGTAGTAATTTTCTAAAATTAAATCTTTATAATCTATTATTCCATATGGTATTTCTTTCATTTAGCATTCCTCTTTTCTTTATTATTTTCAATGATTCGCTTTTCTTTCGTAAATATATATCAACAGCCATTATTGCTTATTTTACACTTTCAAAATAATATTCAACCATTTATTTTATATTTTCAAATATTTTCTTCATTAATTGATTCGGTATTTTAAAATAATAATCACCATATTCATCAGGTTCAATTGTTAAATAGCCAAAGTAATATAATAAACTTAGAATATCATCCCTATCACAATTTAACTCTAAAATAAAAAACGTTTTTAATGTTCCCCAAATATGGTCATTATTATGGAGTATTTTTTCTAATAATTCTTTACTATACGAGTTTTGCTTTAATTCGATTATTTTTTTGGCTTCATCACAATTAAAAGTACTATTTTTTTCAATTATTTCATTTGGTATTTCTTTAAATTTTTCATAATTACTTAATAAATACATAACTAAATCGGCATTAAATAGTTTTTCTTCGGCACGTTTACTAAATAAATATCCACCATAGTTTTCAAGCATTAATTGATATACTTTTTCTTGGTCTTCTTTTTTTACAATTTCTTTTATTAAAGTCTGAACTTCATCACTAGTTAAACCAATCATATCATGATAACGAGGATCGGCAGTTAATTCCCAAGCAAT
>CANQRX010000088.1 GCA_947626425.1 uncultured Bacilli bacterium
TTTATATCAAGATTTTCATCTTAATATCTTTTTCAAACGGTGTTGCCTATTTTCCATAAAACTTTTCACACTATCCTGTCAATTATAAAAAAAGTGATACAGCTAAAAATTATCAAGGATTTTTAGAATTATTATCAACATAATTAACAACTTCTTCAATAGTTTGATTGAAATTGCCATAATTAACATTAAACCAGACGACTGGTAATTGATGTTTAAAAAAAGTATATTGCCTTTTCGCGTAATTACGGGAATTTTGTTTAATTTGGTTAACGCTTTCTTTAAATGATTGTAAATTATCAAAAAAAGCATATAATTCTTTATAACCAATCGCAGTTTCTAAGCTTTGACTCCTAATTTTCTTTTGATAAAAATTATGAACTTCATCGACTAAATCAATTAACATTCCATCAACTCTTTTATCAATTTTCGAATATAAAACGTCTATATTTGTTGTTAAACCAATAAAAATTACATCATCGTATAATATTTTTAAATCTTCTTTTTCACAAACGGCATTTTTTAAAATTTTATTATACATTCTTACTAACCTTCGACGATTATGACAATCAATTTGAGCTTGAGGTTCATATTCTTTTATTTTTTGGTAAAGTTCTTCATTAGTTAAGGAAAATTCTTGGTCTTTTTCTTCTTCACTAGCAAAATGATAATTATAAAGGGCTGCTTTTAAATATAAACCAGAACCGCCAACAATAATTGGAATTTTACCTTTATCTTTAATTTCTTTGATTTTTAAGCGACAATCTTGTTGGTAGTTGTAAATTGTGTAATCCTCAGTTACATCGACAATGTCTAAAAGATGATGAACAATATTTTCTTTTTCTTCTTTTGTTGCTTTAGCACTACCAACATCTAAGCCTTTGTAAACTTGGACGGAATCGCAATTTATTATTTCGCCATTATAAATTTTGGCAAGGGCGATACTTAGTTTTGTTTTACCAACAGCGGTTGGTCCTACTACACATAAAATCATGTTTACCTCCTTAATTCATAACCCTTTTAAACATTCTTTCTAAGTCGTAATTACTAAATTTAATAATTGTAGGTCTGCCATGGGGACAATTATAGGGATTATCACAATTACATAATTCTTTTAATAATTCTTCCATCGCTTCCATGGAAATATGCATATTGGCTTTAATAGACATTTTACAAGCCAAAGTAATAGCAACACTTTCATTAAATTTAACAGGGTCGATACTAGTTAAACCATTGGTAATTAAATCAAAAATTTTATGGATGGATTCTTCTTCATAGTCTTTTCTTAACCAAGTTGGATGCCCTTTAATTACATAAGTATTTAAGCCAAACTCTTCCATATCAAAACCTAACGATTTTAAATAAGCTTCTTCTTTTTTTATTTTGACCATTTCACTGGCACTTAATTCAATCGTAATCGGAATTAAAAGCGGAGCAACGGCCCATTTTTTGGCTTTTAAGGCCGCCATATTTCGTTCATAATTCACACGTTCTTGAGCAGCATGCTGATCAATTAAATAAACTCCTTCTTCATTCTCGGCAATTATATATGTTCCGTGGGCTAAACCTACTGGATATAAAACTAAATCTTTCATCGCCGGATTTTCCACAACGACTTCCTCAGAATCTTCTTTAAAATTAATTGTGGTTTGAACAGCCATTTCACTTTTTTCTTCGTTATAAGCTTGTTCTTCTTCTTTAACAATATTTTCAATAACTTCATTTTTTTCTTTACTAACAAACGGAACTCTTAACATCGCATTAGGAATTAACAAGTTTTGATATAAAGCATCTTTTAAAGTTTCAATGATTAAACCTCTTAAAACTTCTATTTTTCCAATTTTAATATCTTGCTTAGTAGGATGAATATTTACATCAATCAACGTGGGGTCAGTATTAATTTTTAAAACGACGATTGGATATTTTATATCGGGTTTATAGGTATAATATGCATCGTTTATAGTGCGATTTAATTCTTGATTTTTAACAACTCTATCATTAACTATTGTTATCATATGATTACGATTACTTTTTAAAATTTCTGGTTTGCAAATATAACCATACAAGTCAAAATCATCATTGCTATTTTCAACTTTAATCATTTTGGAAGAAATATTTAAGCCATAAATTTCGTGAATTGTTTTTAATAAGTCATTGCTACCACTAGTTTTAACAACTAAATGCTCATCGTTATTTAAGGTAAAAGAAATGCCTGGATAAGCAAGTGCCAAGCGTTCGATGTAGCTTACACAATTAGCAAGTTCTGATTGCTCACTTTTTAAATACTTTAATCGTGCAGGTGTATTATAAAACAAATTGGTTATTGTTATACTTGTCCCTACTCTACTGTCCGCTAATTCATTAGTAATTAATGAACCTCCTTCAAAAACAATTTTCGTGCCAACCGTGCCATCACAAGTTTTTAAAACAGTTTTACTTACAGATGCGATAGATGGCAGAGCTTCTCCTCGAAACCCTAAAGTATCAATAAAAAATAAATCGTCATCTTTATATAACTTACTTGTCGCATGCCTTGAAAAAGCTAAAAGGGCATCCTCACTATTCATTCCATAACCATTATCAATGACTTCAATTAATTTTATGCCACCCTCTAATAAATTAACAATTATTTTGGTACTTTCGGCATCAATACTGTTTTCGCACAGTTCTTTAACAATCGAGGCACACTTTTCAACTACTTCTCCAGCAGCAATTTTATTGGCTAAGGTTTCATTCATTATTTTAATTTTACTCATAATACTCACTCCTATAAAAAGAAGGCTTTATTTCCAACATTTTTTGATCTATTTGATATATTATAATATCACAACTTTTTTTAAAGTAAATAAAACCAAACCCTTTTAAAACTAAATTAGAACCACTAGGAATTTTTAAATGAGCAGTTTGTTCGTTTAAATAGATTTCTTCATTGTGGTATATCTTTCGACAATTAAGACTTAGAGGAACAAAAAGAGTTAAATTGGCATCATGCTCCACTTCCAAACGCATTAAATCAGGAATTAAAAGACCAGCTTGAGCTTTTAAGGGCATAACAATCGGTTTAAGCGTTGGAATATTTCGCATTTTTTTGATTAATACTTCCGGTAGTGAAAAATTATAATTAAAGCCTGCTGCATCGTATACTTTATCATCGACTTTAATAAAATCAACGGTTGTATTAGGCATTTCGCTAACTGTATTTTGACTTTGAAATAATTCATTTATTAAACTACTTTTACCAACATTTGTCATTCCTAAAATATAAATTAAATTGGGTTGATTATCTAATAAATCTTTTATTTTTTGAAGGCCTTTATTTTTTTTGACACTTAGAAAATAAACATCCGTTATTCCTTTTTCAATTGCCAAATAGTTTTTAATTCGGTGATGTGACAATGATTTAGGAATAAGATCACTTCGACTGATTACTAAAACTTTGGGCCTTTTTATTTGGTTATAGTAATTAAAAGCATCTGTTGTTAAATTTAAAATATCCGTTAAAAAAAAACAAAAACCTTGACTTTGATTAACTGTATTTATAATTTTTGAAAAATCAATTGTTTTTTCATTTAAATTCATTTCGTGATAATTTGTCAATCGAAAGCATCTTTGACAAATATTTTTTTCTAAATCCGGAACATAACCTTCTTTTCGTTTATCAACATTTTGAAGTAACACTCCGCATCCCATACAATACTTATTCATAATACACACCTTTTTCAAACAAACCTTTTCTTGTTAATTTTTTCATAACAATCCCTTCAAAAAAACGATTCACTTTTGTTAAAATAAATTCATTGCTATTAATAGGATTTACTAAAATACTTGTAAATTGAAGACGATTAGCACCTAAAATATCGGTAAATAATTGATCACCAATGCAAGCTATTTCCGTATCTTTAACATGATACAATTCCATCACTTTTAAGTATTTTCTTTTTAAGGGCTTACAACTATGATAAGCTGAATTTATATTACATCTTTCCTTAAAAGGGGCAACACGATTTTTACTTGCATTAGATAAAATTGCTAAATAAAAGCCCATATCTTCTAAAATATAAAATAATTCCATAATTTTCGAATCGGGTATAACGACCTCACGTGATGCAATAGTATTATCTAAATCAAAAATTAAACACTTAATTCCCGCATTTTTTAAAGCTTGATAATTAATACTATAAATATTTTTCTGATAAATGTCTGGTCGAAATAAATCCATAATACCCTCTTTTCTAAATATAGGTAGTGTGCATAGTTTATACACAAGCTACCTGTTTTTTCCTTTATTTATCTATAATTTCTATATATTTTTCTTT
>CANQRX010000089.1 GCA_947626425.1 uncultured Bacilli bacterium
AAAGGTATAGAAAAATGGAGTTTATTAATAACTCCACATTAATAAAAATGGCTCAATTTATTTTTGCATAAACCCTAGAAAAAGGTGTAAGTGTTTCCGGTCCTAATCCTTTAGTTGTGGATTCACATAGTCAAGGTAAAAATCATGCTTATGGATTAGTGGTTGATATTTATGGAAAACTTACAAATAATTTATCTGGATATGTTAGTCCTACTGTTATAAGTGTGGATTCTAAATTAAAAGATATTGAAAATGCGCCTGTTATTAATATTCATGATGGTGCTACTCTTGAAAATAATAATGAGGGTGGTTTAGGAATTTATTTATTTGGATATGCACATATAAATGCTGGTAAAGCTACAGTCAATGCTCATACAGGTATTTTTATAACCTCAGGTTCTCTTAATTTAAACGGCACTTCTGTAACAGGAAATGGCCAAAAAAGCTATAAAGTAGAAGGAAAAACTGGTGCTAGCGGTTCGGCAATTCAAATAGAATCTAATGCAAGTTATGCTGGAAATATTGAAGTTGTTATTGATGGCGGTACTTATACAAGCAATTGTAACTCAGCTTTAATTGAGTATGTAAATGGCGATACAGAAAACAAAATAAAAGAAATAAAGATTCTTGATGGCGAGTTTAAATCAGCAGAAGACCATGATACTATCAGTATTTTCGAAGGTTTAAAAAGTAAAAAATTTATAACTGGTGGAACTTTCCATAAGAACACTGCTGATGGATTTGTGCCAGATGAAACAGTTAAAACTTATTTGGCAGATGATAAAGTTCTTGACGAAAATGGTGTTGTTTTAACTAATCATAAAATTACAGTAAATGAAGTTACAAAAGATAATACCGATGCTAGTAAAGGTCATTATACTATTACTACATCTAATGATTCTGTAACGGATACTGAAAGCATTTCAGTAAAAGAAAAAAATATTAAAATTGGAGTTAATTTTACTACGGATTCTGATACAGAAGAATATCTATATACTATCACTGCTGTTGATGGCGAAGGAAATAATATTACTGTTGCCAAAGATGGAACATTTATAATGCCTGATAGTGATGTCACAGTAACTATTACTTATAGTTTAAAAAGATATGATATTACTTCTGATGATGAAAGAGTCCAACTAAACGAAAATAGCCAAGCTAAAAAAGGTGATAAAGTTGAAATAGAAATTAATTCGGATGCTGGCTATAAAGTGGGAAGTGTAACTGTAACACCTGCAGCTACTGGTTCAGCATTTCTAGCGGAATTAACTGGCAATAAAGCATCATTTACAATGCCAGGAACTGGTGTAAGTATTTCTGTTGAATACGTTGCGATTAAATATAATTTAACAAAAAGAGAAACAACGAATGGAGCATTTACCCTTTCTAAAACCGAAGGTTTCGCTGATGAAGAAATTGTTGTTGAAGCCAAACCTAATGAAGGCTATACAGTTGACGAAATAACATATAGTTATGAAGTAGATATTGTTAATGAAGAAGGTATTACTACAACTGAAACTAAAATTGAAAAAGTCGATGTAACTAATAATACCGGTAAATTTATCATCCCAATTGCTAAAGAAGGAAAACCAATTGTTGTAACAGTAACATTTAAAGAAGAAATGATTGACGATCCTAAACCAGATATTAAAGAATTTAACATTACTACCGAGGCAACAAATGGCTCTGTAGAAGTGGTTAAAACTGCTCAAGTCGGAGATGAAGTTACCGCAATTGTAAAAGCAAATGAAGGATATGAAATTGAGAATGTTACCTTAAATGGTGAAACAGTTGAAGTTGTAGATGGAAAAATTACTTTTACAATGCCTGATAGTGATGTAACTATTACTGCGACATTTAAAGAAAAAACAATTGACGATCCTAAACCAGATATTAAAGAGTTTAACATTACTACCGAAGCAACAAATGGTTCTGTAGAAGTGGTTAAAACTGCTCAAGTCGGAGATGAAGTTACCGCAATTATAAAAGCAAATGAAGGCTATGAAATTGAGAATGTTACTTTAAATAGTGAAACAGTTGAAGTTGTAGATGGAAAAATTACTTTTACAATGCCTGATAGTGATGTAACTATTACTGCAACATTTAAAGAAACTGCTAGTAGTCCAAGACCAGAAGAAAATTTGAGTATCTTAACTGATAACGGTGTATCATTTGATGGTGGAGAAGAATTCACTAAAGAAGAATATGAATTAAAAGCTATAAAAGTTGAAAAGACTGAAAAAGAAATTGAAAAAATGGTTGTACCAGGATTTAACTATTTAACTACCTATGATTTATCAGTTTTAAAAGATGGCAAAGTAGTAAAAATGGTAAACGGATCTTATAAAATTAGTATTCCAGTTGAAAATTTATATGATACATACAAAGTCGCATACATTGATGGTGGAAAAGTAGTTGAAGAATTAGATGCGACATATGAAAATGGCCATGTAGTATTTACAACAACTCACTTAAGTGAATATGCTGTTTATGGACGTAAAAAGGAAACTGCAAATAATGTTCCAGTCGTAAACCCTCAAACAGGTGATAGCATTCTTAACTATTTTACTATCGCAGTATTAAGCATTGGTGCTTTAGGCATTTCTGTAAAAAAATATGGTAAGTAATAAGTCTTAATAAGAATAGAGTGACGTAAGCCACTTTTTTCTTAATTATCATTTTTTTAATTTTTTTCTTTGAAAACGTTGTTTTATCTCTATTAATAGTTATTAGTTTAATTGTAATTATGTTATTATAATTATTAAATTGTATTTGAAAGGAAGTATGATTTATGAATCTTGAAAATATTTCTAAAGAATTTAAAAAAAAAGGAGAGAATATCAAAGTTTTAGATAACATAAATTATAATTTTGTTGCTAATAAGATGTATGCGATTTTTGGTCAAAGTGGTTCGGGAAAAACTACATTGATTAATATATTAGGTTTACTAGAAAAGCCAACATCTGGAAATTATATATTTAATAATGCTAGAACTGATAAATTAAATAATGACAAAATTTGTGATTTAAGGAAAGAAAATATTGGTTATGTTTTTCAAAACGTTGAGTTAAATGATTATTTAACCGCTTTAGAAAATGTTGAATTGCCAATGCTTATTAATAACAAAATTCCAAGGAAAGAAAGAAAAGAAAAAGCTATTGAATTATTAGAAAAGTTTGGCATAAAAAAAAGAATAAATCATTTTCCAAAGGAATTGTCTGGAGGTGAACAACAACGGGTAGCTATTGCTAGAGCTTTAGCAAATGATCCTAAAATTATTCTTTGTGATGAACCAACAAGCTCTTTAGATAGTAAAAATACTAAAAGAGTATTTAAAATCTTAAAAAACTTAGCCGAAGAGGGTTACTGTGTAATAGTTGTTTCACATAATGAATTAATTTTTGATTATGCAGATGTTTGTTTAGAACTAGAAAATGGGAAATTACATGAGGTGACAAAATGATTTTAAGTGATAAGTTACATCTTATAAAAAGAATATTAATAAAAAGTAAAAAAGAATGGCTTCAGATAATTTTGTTCTCCTTATTAGTTGTTTTTATATTATCAGCTATGTCAGCTTTTTGTTCAAATAAACGTTTTGATAAAATTATGTTGAATGACAGTTTAGATATTCATAGAGCCCAAATTTATGGAACTGTTGAAGAGAATAAAGAATTAATAAAATCTGTAGCTCAAATAGAAGGAATAACAAAGGTAGTAAAAAGTTATGAAACATATACGGGAGCTCGTATAAATTCGAAAGTAATGGATTGTTATTCAATACCTAGTGAAGTTGACTATTTCCCAAAAAAGCTTACCGAATTAAAAGAAGGTGAAATTATTGTTTCTAAGGATACAACAATAGAAATTGATGGTAAAAAAAGAAAAGGAAAAAGTTTAATTGGTAAAGAAGTGAATGTTACAACTAGAGATAATAAAGGTATTAAAGTAAAAATTGTGGATATAATTGATCCTAAAGATTTAGGATTATATATAGATACTGCGTTTTTATCTAATAAAGATATTAACAAAATAGCTGATATTCAAAAAGAAAAAAATGATGAATATACGCCTAGTGAATATAGGGTTTATGCAAAAATAAATTGAGCCATTTTTATTAATGTGGAGTTATTAATAAACTCCATTTTTCTATACCT
>CANQRX010000090.1 GCA_947626425.1 uncultured Bacilli bacterium
CTTTAAAGGCTCCTTTACTCCGAAGAGCACATTCGGTATTATCAGTCGTTTCCAACTGTTATCCCCAACATAGAGGTAGGTAACCCACGTGTTACTCACCCGTTTGCCACTCGAGAGAAAATCCACTTCATACTAAATCCATATCAAGTGCAAGCACTTTCAACTTCAATAATAATCAATGGGCTCTCGCGTTCGACTTGCATGTCTTAGGCATGCCGCCAGCGTTCATCCTGAGCCAGGATCAAACTCTCAATAAAAAGATTTATATCTTAAATATTTTTCAGTTTAATCTAAGCTACTCAAAATTGACTTTTTTACTCAGTTTTCAAAGATCATTTCTTCTATTACACTCTTTTCAAGTGCAACAGTAATATATCAAATCTTTTTTTGAAAGTCAACAACTTTTTTCGACTTTTTTTTAAGATTTTACATATTGTGTTTTTTAAGAAAATAGGCCTTTTTAGGCTTGTTTCCCTCAACACGTTTTTCATTCTACATCAAAGTTTATGTAAATGCAAGCATAAATTTCACTTTTTTTCATTTTTTTTTCACTTTTTTTTCAAATTTACTAAAATAGGCCTATTTTTCAATAAATTTTAGGCTAATTCCCCTATGATAACAACTTTAGCTTGTAATGTTTTATTCATATTTTCTTCTAAAAGGGGAGTATTTTCATCTAACCATAATCTTAAACTATAGTTTTTAGAACCATTGCCATCAATAGTATCAGTTTTTAATAATAAAGATTTTTGAGAATCGTCTATAACTTTATCATTTATTTCGGAAACATTACCTAATAAAACGGGATTTTCTTCATTAACCATACTTTTAACATAACTACTATTTAGTGTTGTTGAACCTAAAATTTCTAAGGCAATTTTAAATGTTACATCTTGTTCACATTTATTTTCAACAGTAAAAGAAAATGGTAATAATTGCTCTCCATCAATATCTTTGATAGGAAATGTTTTTTGTAAATCAATGGCATTTTTTTCATTAGTTAAATTCATCGCAACGCAAGCTGTTTTAATTACATTTTCGCCATTTTGCATAACCGTAGTTTGCCAATAAGCAAAAGTTGCAATAATAAAAATTATCCCTAATAAAACAAAGATTCCTAAAAAATAATTCAACATTCTTGGTCTATTCATTTTCAAAACCTCCTATTGGTGTAATTCTATAAATTTTTGATAATATCGCTCTACGACATTAGGTATAAAAGGTCCTTGATTAGCTTTTTTAATTTCAATCAAGTTCGATAATTCTTTTTCAATAATGGTATTTAATTCTTTGCTATAATGCATTTTTTTACGATGATAATGATATTCATTGCGGTCTAATATCCGAAAACTTCCATCGGGAAAAACTCTTAAATCTAAATCGTAATCAATGTATTTAATTGTTCTGCCATCTATTATATAAGGTGTTGCAATATTGCAATAATAGAATAGTCCTGTATTTTTTAATTGACCAATTACATTAAACCAATGATTTTTATAAAAAAATAAAACAGCTGGTTCATTAGTTCGATGGCTTCTTCCATCATGTTCAGTCAATTTAGTTCGATCATTAGCCACAATTAAATAATCTGGGCCAATTTCTAATACTACGGCTTCTTCGCTTGTTTGATCTAAATATCCATTGTGTTTGTAACATTCTATTTTTAATTTGTCGCCTACTTGTATCATAATATCTCCAATCTAGTTATATTATACAAAAAAATAACTCGATATAAAAGGACTTTACAAAAATTTCCAAATAAAAAAATGCCATTTATTTTTAAATGACATTAATCTTTTTAACTTAAAAGTTCTAAAGCTTTTTCTAATTGAGTATCCACGAAATCATCGGAATCAATTTCATCTTTATTAAGAGGTACGGCATAATCAGGTAATAATCCAAAATCATCGATACATTCTCCACTAGGAGTAAACCATCTTGCCGTTGTATATTTAACCATTCCCCCGTCTTCTAAATTTTTAGTTTGTTGAACCTTTCCTTTACCAAACGATGTTTCACCAACTAAGGTAGCTCCATATGAATCCTTTAAAGCGGCAGCTAAAACTTCACTTGCGCTAGCGGTTGTTTCGTTTATTAAAACAACAACTGGATATTCCCTTTTTTCTTTGGTATCGTCTTTAAAAGTGTTTCGTTTGTCCTTATCTTCTAGAGCATACATAACTTTATCTTTTTCTAAAAACATCGTAGCGATATCAGTTGCCCCAGATAAATAACCACCGGTGTTAGACCGAAGATCAATAATTAACGAATCAATTGTTTGACTTTCAATTTCTTCTAAAGCGATTTTAAATTCTTCACCAACAGTTGCTGTAAAACTAGGAACATAAATATATCCTATTCTTTTATTATTTCGTTCTTTAATTTCTCTTGATAATGGTGTATTTATTTCCGCAGGCATAACCTTAAATTCTAATATTTCGCCATTTCTTTCTACCTTTAAGCTATTTTCTTCTGTTTTCTTTATCATATTTGCTACATTATTATTTTCATCAACAACTTCGCCATTTACTTCAATAATTATATCGTTTTCCATTAAACCAACTGTGGCAGCCGGAGTATTTTGATGAACTTTATAAATTTTGTTATTATCAATAACAGAAATTCCAATTCCATTATAAGTACCTTTTAAAGAATTATTTAAAATTTCTTTTTCATCTTGACTCATATAAGTTGAATAATCTTCTCCTAAATAATTCATCATGGCCTCAATAGCTGAATCAATCATTCCCGATTTATCAACATTCTCATAATAATCACTATCTAAAGTTGCATAAACTTTTAAAAATTCTTGTAAATTTTCATCATCACTTAAAGCATAAGTATTATTATTATACATTATTATTCCCGTTGTTAAACTTGTTGTAAGAGCGGTAATTAAAATAATTACACAAATTTCATGTAAACTAAATCCTAATTTATTTCTTAGCATATTATCAGTCCTCTTAATTTATTCTCTATATATAATATCAAAAAAAAAAGAAAAAGGAAAGGAAAGGAACAATTTTCACAAAAAAATGGAGATAATTTTTAAAGTTTACTCTCCATTAAAGGTCTTAAATTGCGCCATCCAGCGAGCTAACCAGTACCCGACTCCAAATCATACGGATTTTCAAAAGTCCCTTCACCGTCGGAAATCTGTATTGAGTGTTTCAGATACACGACGGGCCAGACGACGATGGAGTAATTGACGTTGCCGAGGTTGCTGACAAACCCCGACAAGCCGACAAAAAACGCAAGGTCGGAAGTGCCCGAATACGGCGTAATCGTCCACATTGGACTACTTGGTTTTAACCAATCATTACTTGAACAGTTTGTTTCATAATCATCTGTATCCCAGTTATATAATGCTTCTGAAAAGCAAAAATCTCTTCCTTTGCTTCCTCCATGACTTGCATAGCCATAATCACTTGGATAAATTAAGCCTACTCCTTTATGTTCACTTGCATCATTGGTTTTTGTCCATTCCTTTGGTCTACCATTATACACTGTCGTTCCTCGTTCATAATTATAATATTGGGTTACTGTTGTAGTTTCATATTCTTCTGTTCCTCCTAAATTCCATGTTACTTCTCCATCGACCATTTCTCGGGCGGTTGCATCTAATCCTTTGGGTAGTTCACTTCCACTTGCAAAATCACATGTAGCAGCTGTACCACTATTTATATAACAGCTCCCATTTCCACTAGTATAGTAAATACCATTAAGCATTGTTTTTAATTTTGATGTTGTCCAATTATTTGCACTTGTATCCCAATAATAACTTCCAAAATCTTTTTGGTCAGTGATTCCATCTGTTCGGACAATTTTTAATCGTTGCTCATAAGTTTCATCTTTAGTTTTAACATTAACTAAACCAATAATTCGCCACATTTCATTATTAAAATTTACATAATTATGGACATATGAAGTATTGGCATTGGTGTAATTTACTCCGGCAAAACGATATTCTGTCTCTTGCCAATTTGTATCAACGTCTTCTTCTTTATGTTCTACTTTATATAAGCCATCTCCACAGGTTGCTACTGGAATGTCTTTACCTTTAATATTTACAGTTTCTGGTTTTTTTATTTCAACTTCTTTTATTACTTCACCACTTACATTATTGGT
>CANQRX010000091.1 GCA_947626425.1 uncultured Bacilli bacterium
CATTTTTTCTCCTTCCTAAAAATTAAAAAATCTAGTGAGTAAACTTTTTTAATTTACACACTAGATAATACACCTTCTTAATTCCTTTAAATAATAAGAAGGGATGTTGAATAAATAAACATTTTTGTTCAATGGCTCTTTTTTTAATATTTTATTTCTTTTATTTAAGCAGTTAATTAGTTATCTTTCTAATTATTCAACAACCTCTTTTTTAATGAAGTTCTTTATAATTTCTTATCTTTTTAATTTTTTTTGGCTATAAGCATAAGCATATTCTAAAATAGTGTCTATTCCATTTAAATAATCTTCTTTAGTTTCATTTATAGGAATATCGGGTTTAAATATTAAGGGTTTTAGTAGTTCTAAAGTAGCGTTATTTTGAAATTCTTCTTTAGTTTCAGCACTCCAAAAAGCAAAAGGGTGAAAATAATATTCCGAAGCGGAAAACCAGTAATTATCAATATTAATATAATTACTATTTCCATAGCAATTTAGGGGTGTACTGATTTCCTCACCAATAGTTATAGCCCCTAGATTTATTAAATCCCTTAGAGCATATCTTCCACCCGAAAATACTCGATAATCTGTTAAACAAATTAGCTTTTTATCATTATGTTCCTCTAAAAAATCGCTTAAATATTTATTTAATTTTGCATTGCCACCCGTATTTCCTCTTAAATCAATGATAATTGTGTCAATATTATTTAAATCTTCATTACGTAGGTTATTCATTGCTTTTATGATAGATTTTTCAAATTTTGGTTGTACAGAACTATGATTATAAATTAAACAATTATCAATAAATTTATATGAGCAATTAAAACCATAAAGATATTTACTCATGCTAAACATTTCAGAGGTATAATCATTTTCTTTGGTATATTTTTTTTCAATTATTTCTCCATTTAATTTTTCAATTTTAAAAGTTAATTCATTACAATCTCTAAAAAGGGGAAGACCAAATAAAACAAATCGGTTAAATAAGTTTTTTTCAATTTCGTATCTTTTTTTACCTTCTGTTCCATAAGTAATAATTTCTTCTAATTCCAAAATAACTTTGGCAATAGGAATATTATTTATTGCTAATAATTTACTTCCTTTTAAATTACAAGGATAATTTATTAAGACTTCATTAGCAAATATTCGAAAATTAATGGGAATAGGTGAAGATAAGACAAATTTTGTATGGGCATCTTCTGGTCCACTTAATCTTTTAATTATATAATCCATAAAATATTTAAAATTATAATCATTGTCTATATCCATAGAATTAACTAAATAATTGTAAATATTAGTTAACCTTTCATCGCTAATCTCGTGCCATGGATTAACTGAAACTTTTTTATAATGATTTATAAAAGTTTCGTATAAATTTTGATATTTTAAACTAATCATAAGCAATTCTCCTTTAAAAAATTATAGCATAATTTTGGTAAAAGAGTAGTTTAAGAAGTTATATTAAAAAGATTAAAAATTTTTTTTGATGTTTCTTTTTAGTAATTATTATTTAATTTGTTTTCTTTAAATTATTAATTGCAAAATTCATAACGGAATCGTTGTGATTTAAATAGTCATCTAAAGTTAATTTGATTTCTTTATCAACTTGAAAAAAAACTGGTTTAAGAAGATTAGAATATTTTTGTAAAGCATTTTTAAAATCTTCTTTATATATTCCATGACATTTTAAATTTTCATCATAATACCAATATGTTGCACTTCCAAAAATTTTTAAATTCATATCAGTTATTTCTTTTTGCATTACAATATTACCAAAACAATTGATAGATGTTCCAGGAGATGTTCCAATTACTTTAGCTCCTATATTTTTTAAATCAATTAAGCACATACGAGCGCTGGAAAAAACTCTTTCATCACAAAGGGTAATTACCTTTTTTCCATTTAAAAATTTAACTAGCTCTTTATTAATCGAAGAATCACCACCTCCATTGCCCCGAAGATCGACAACATATTTATTTATATTAGTCATTGTTTTTAATTTGTGGATAAGGTTTTCCATTTTAGTTTTATCTTTACATGAGTTATAAGTAATAATGCCTATATTTTCAATTACATCAAAGTTATAATTTTCTTTTCGGGATGTATCTTTATATACATCTAAATTGTTTAAATCAAATTTTATTTCATTTTTATCAGTTTTTATAATTATTGAATCTGTTATTGTTAAGGAAGGTAAGGACTTTAGAATAAAAACATTTGTTAAGTAATCTTCTAAAATGGTTTTTAAGTGAGATTCTGAAGAATAGCATATAATTTCTTCTAATTCGCAAATAACTGTGCTTATCTTAACATCATTTATTTTTTTTATTTCGTTACCTTTGAAATTATTTAATAATGGGTTGCAATCAACAATATATGGTATATCATTAATAATTCTAATTTTTAGGGGTAAAAACTTTTTATCAATAAATTGAGCTTTGGTATGGCAGTCATAAGGATGAAGCATATATTTAAACATATAACTTAAGTAATAATATAAATCAAATTTATTATATTTTTCTTTATCTACAATAGCTTCTTTTAGTTTATTATTAAATTCTTGTTTAGAATGAAGCAAATAAAAACAAGGATGTCCAGTAAATATACAATTATTTATTTTAACTAGTCCATTTGTTAAAAATTCACAAGTTTCATCAATTCTATTAATTATCTCTTTTTTATTCATAAAATTCACCTTTAAAGTATATCATAAAATTTTTATAAGACAATATGGGCTGACTTTAATGTTACTGCCCACTAAAGAACCAATCATTCGAAAAAATCGTATCATTTCCAATTTCGATACGTTTGCTTAGGAACACAATATTTATAATAAAATTACATTATTATTTTAACATATTTTTCCTAAAATTAATAGTCTTGCTTTAAACAAAAAAAATAGGTAAAATCGTTATTGAAATGAGGGGTTTACGTGAAAAATAATAATTTTATTTTGAATTTAAAAAGAACTTGGCAATTTATAAAAAAATCTAAAAAAAATTTGTTAGGTTATGGTTTTGTCAGTGTCGTTGAAGCAATTATAAGTGCCATAATACCTTTAATATCCGCTAAAATTATTTTAAATATTACAAATGGAGTTATTAATCAATTAATACTATCAGCAATTCTTGTCTGCTTTGTGGAATTAATATTACATGTATTAGTTTATTTTAAGGGTTTCTTTTATCGAAAAATTTATCAAGGAACATTAATTAATATTCAAAAAGAAATAGCTAAAGCCATTCTTAATTTAGAAATTGAAGAAATAGATAAAAATTCTTCTGGTATGTTTATTAATCGATTAAATAAGGATACTCAAGATATAGCAGGACTATTCATGGAATATACTTATTCGTTATCGTATATTATTTCTAATATTGGAGTCTTAAGTGCCATTTTTATTTTAAATAAATATATGTTCATATATGCTGTCTTTACATCTTTAATAATTTACTTTATAAATAAAAAAAGACTTAATAAACAATATGAAATTCAAAAAGAATTAAAAATATTGGAAGAAAATAAAACAGGATTAACTAGTGAATTAGTTAGAGGTATAAGAGATATAAAAGTTTTAAATGCGAATAAAACCATTTTAAAACAAACATCTAATAAAATTGAAGAAACAACTAAAGAACAAGTTTTTATAATGAATATTAGAGGTTTTTATAGATATATTGAAAATAGTGTAAGATCTTTAACCGATTTAGGTTTAATTATTTTCGGATGCCTTTTATATTCTAAATTTTTATTAGATATTCCTACATTTGTAATAGTCTATAATTATCAATCTAAAATTAAAAATTTATTAACAGGTATTGTGCAAATTGAAGAATATAATAAAAAATTCAATGTCGCAGCTAATAGAATTTTTGAAATAATCGAAGATAA
>CANQRX010000092.1 GCA_947626425.1 uncultured Bacilli bacterium
GGTTACTTTCTATTCTCCATTATTCATGTTTGACTTTTACATTATAACTCATTTTTAGTTTCCGAACAAGTCTATTATAAAATTTAAACTAAATTTTAATTATTAATATGATGCTCAACTCGTGGACTATCCATTGTTAAAGCTTGAAATTTATAACCATGAGATAAGCCATATAAAATTATTTGTTCAACTGCATTGACACTAAAATCTTTAATATCATGTTGCAAAATCACATTCGCCCGATTAGGACTTAAAGCCGAAGTTACATTACTAACAACTTTACTAGTGTTTGTTGTTTCTCCCGCATCCCCACTTGATATATTCCAATCATAATAACGGTAACCTTTTGCTTCTAAGGCTTTGGTTAATTGACTCATTATATGACTTCCTCCATCATAGTTTTTACTAATCGTATTACTACTTCCTCCCGGAAAACGAACAATCATTGATTTGTAACCGGTTAAAGTAAATACTTTATTTTGAATGGCATTTAAATCATCAAAGTAACTATCTATATTAGTATAAATAGTTCGATAGTCATGAGTATAGGAATGTAAACCAATGGTATGGCCTTCCGAATAAGCTCTTTTAATCATATTCTCATAACCTAAACTAGTTACTTGGTTTGTTACAAAGAAGGTTGCTTTAACATTATATTTTTTTAAAACATCTAACAATTTACCGGTATATTTGCCTGGTCCATCATCAAAAGTTAAATAAACAACTTTGGATGAATTTTCGGCATGGCTTTCGTTATCGTAAACATAGACTTTTCTTGTTACACTAGCTTCTAAACCTGATGAATCTTTGACTTTATAAACTAAGGTGTATTCTCCTTCTTTACTTACGTCTACCAAACCTTCTACTTCAATTTGATTGGTTAAATCACCATCACAATTATCACTAGCCGTCGCCATTTGTTCTTGATATTCCGTATTTTTTTTGATAAAAATGCTACTTTCCCCATTTAATTTAATTGAAGGAGCTTCTTCATCAATTTTTGTTGCTTTTTGAAATATTTTGGCCACATTTCCCGAAGTATCTTCGACCGTAAAAACTAAATTATCGCCATCAGGATTAATGGTAACTTTATCCGTTACATCTCCATCATGATTATCATGGGCTTGGTAGTTAATCGGACCCAACTTCCCATTGGGGCAATATTTTATATTTTCATCCATTACTTCAATCAGCGGAGCCTCATCATCAATAACATGAACTTTTAAATTTTCCTCCATCACTTTACCATGATAAGAAAAAATATAAACTAAGTCGTAATCACCAATTTCTTGAGTATTAACTTCGCCTTTTTGTTCTACAGTGACGTCTCGACAAGCCAAAAAATTTCCATAGCAAATTTGATAATCAGGTAAAGTATAATCTTTAAACAAAGAAACGGTTACTTCTTTGGGAAAACCTTTTTTAACAAACCGAGGACGAAGCCAAAAAATAAGCATAGTTAAAAAGGCGATTGTTAAAACTATACTTAGGACAATTAATATTTTTTTCAAAGATACTATTTTTTTCACTAAACATCACACTCAATTTTTGGTTTATTTAAGGTATTTGGCCATTGGTAACTGGCTAGTTGGAATGTAACCAGCCGGAGCTTCTATTACATCGGTTAAACGATTAACTATATCAGCACAGGTAAGTTCAACTGTCGCAGGCATGGCATTAGAAACAGTCGTTGTTGGTTCCCCATAAACAGTCCATTCATTTAAGTCTTTTTCGTACTCGGTATAAATTTTACCAATACATTCAACTTCAAACAAAATTCCTTCTTCGCTGGTGGCTTTTACAACCGCATTCATTCCTCTTATACTACCTTCTTCTAAGGTTAAACCTAGAGTTTCGGAAGTAATAGTTTTATCACACATAACTGGAATACATTCTTGAGAAATATCTTTAATAGTAAGCCCTAATTTATCAGCAAGCCAACCAATAACATTCCACATATAACTTGGGAAAAATTGACGATTATCCATTAATTTCTTTTGGTCAGTTTTACTTAATTTATTAATACTGGCAATCGTATTATCAAACTCTTTAACCGTATATCCAGCCCCATGCGCTTTAGCTAAAGCTATTCCATAATCTTCAACATTGTAAGAAGAACAGCCTTTAATTTTGGTAATTTTATGAGTAGATCCACAAATGCTGGCAATCATATTACCCCAGAAAACATCTTGATAACCACAGCCCGTAAAAGTACAATCATTAGCTTTGGCTAAAATATCAAACTCTCTTGCTAGGCTTGGATTAGAGTTAAAACCATAGAAAGCTTCTTCGCATGTCGTGATAACATTAACTCCACTTTTTAAGCAAGTTCTGGTTACTTCTTCAATATCATTTAAAGTGCTCATCGTTGTAATAATAGCAATATCTGGTTTAGTATTACTAATTAAAATGCTTAATTTATCTAAAGGCGAAATGGTAACACCTTTATTTTCAATTCCCATAATAGAACCGATATCTTGACCAATTAATTCTTCGTTTATATCAACCGCGCCAACAATAAGGCTATTTTTTTCGTAAATATATCGCATAATATATTTACTCATCTTTCCACAGCCAATTTGGATTACTTTTATTTTTTCCATTTATTTACCCTCTTTCTTCTAAATCAATTTTTTCTTCCTTTATTAAATCTTGAAATTCAACTTTAAATCTTTCAATTTCTTTTTTCTTAACATCTTCATACACATTTTTGGCATTACAAATAGCTTTATAAAAATGATTAATCTTCACGTTTTTTTCATTATTGTATAAGGCATATGTTAGTGCATTGGCAACAATATTTAAACAAATATCGGGATACCGACTAGCTACTTCGTAAACCCTTTTGTATTCGTCAGTCATTTCCACAATAAAAGTCATAATTTTTTCTTTAATGAAATCAGTATAATCAACTTTTACCCCAATTTGCTTTTCTAACTTCGGCAAGGTTCCCATTAAAATTTTCACTGTTGTTGGTTTATCGGTTTCTAAAACATCAATTTTTTGGAATCTTCTTAAAAAAGCCCTGTCTCTTAAAATATATGCTTCATATTCTTCTGTAGTCGTAGCCCCAATCATTTTGATTAATCCTCGGTCTAATCCAGCTTTAAACATATTGGCAAAATCAATTCCCCCATTCTCACTGGTATTGCGATTAACTAGTAAATGGGTTTCATCAATAAACAGGATGGTCTTAGAAGTATTATTTAATTCCTTAACTAATAAAGCAATTCGACTTTCACTTTGTCCTTCGGTGTTTATAAATCCCAGTAAAGAAGTGATATGAATTTTTTGAATTTTATATCCTTTTAAAGCATCAGGCACTAAACCTTTTTGGATTCGATAAGCTATTCCTTCCACAATGGCAGTTTTACCAATTCCTGGTTTACCAACAAGCAAAGCATTTTTTTCGGGAGTTAGCAAAGTTAAAATACATTGTTTAATTTCTTCATCTCGAGCAATGGCAGGGTCAGTAATATATTCTTTGGCCGTTAAATCTTCACCATAACGCTTTAGCATACTTATTTCGCTATTTGTTTGATCCATATTATCACCTTGTTATTATTTTATCATAAATAAATTAAAAGTTAAATCTTGATTAATTAGTTTTCTTTGAAAATGTTACAGTTTTCTCGCTACAAGAGAAAAATTTAAAAATTTTTATTACTTTTATAAGGTAAGTAAAAATTTTCTCTGGTAAAATTAAGGGAGTTGTTGATATAAATGAACTACCTCGGGGCAGAGCCCTCAATCGTTCACCGAACGATTGACTCTCTTTGAGAGCGAGGTATCTTTGTA
>CANQRX010000093.1 GCA_947626425.1 uncultured Bacilli bacterium
GGCATAAAAAAACTTCTAGTTTCCCTTATTTATTTTGAGGATTAGAAGTTTTATTTTTATCAAGGAAAATTTTTGATGTTTTTTATTAAAAAAAAGAAGCAATTTTTTACGCTTCGTAAACACTTGCCTTTTTTTTGTCTCTTCCTAACCGTTCAAAACGAACAATACCGTTAACTTTAGCAAATAAAGTATGGTCTTTACCCATTCCAACATTGGTTCCTGGATAAATTTTCGTTCCCCGTTGCCGATAGATAATACTTCCAGCTGTTACGGTTTGACCGTCACCAACTTTAGCTCCTAATCTACGACCAGCAGAATCACGTCCGTTTTGAGTTGATGTTTGAGCCTTCTTATGCGCAAATAATTGAAGGTTTAAAGACAGTCTATTCATCTTTTTCATCCTCTCTAATAGTTATATTTTTAGGATAATCATTTTCTAAATCTTTGAATAATTCTAGCATATTTTCTAGCAAAAGATTGACAATTTTATCCTGTTTTAAAATGTTTAATGTGACATTGTCTTTCATCGAATATTTAAGAGCAGTCTCATCATATTTTAAAATTGCATTAACCGTTGTTGTCATGATACTTGATACTCCTGCACAAACAATATCTTTTCCATAATCATCATATAAAGCATGGCCATTAAACACAATTTTGGTAATTTCATTATTGTTTTTTATTACATGAATTTTAATCATGACTAACAATCTTTTTGACAACTAATTTTGTATAAGGTTGTCTATGTCCTTGTTTTTTACGATATTTTTTCTTTGGACGATATTTAAAGACAATAATCTTCTTTTGTTTTCCATGTTTTTCAACATCACAAATTACTTTTGCTCCTTTAACATAAGGATTACCAGCTTTATTATCAACGAATAAAACATCATCAAAAGTAACTTCGCTACCAGCTTCGGCATCTAATTTTTCAACATAGATAACGTCGCCTTCTTGAACATAATATTGTTTGCCACCTGTTACAAATACAGCTTTCATTTCCTACCTCCTTTATACTTTAAGACGCGCCTTGAAGGTACTTTAAAAAGTTTATAACCTTTTTCGTGCGGTTTTATAAAAGCTCGGTGTCTTATAAAACATAATAGATTCTATCAAACAATGGTTTATTTGTCAATTTTCTTTTGGGCCATTTTAGGCAATTTTTTTAGCAACGACAACCATTCTGCCATTGTCTTGGGAATATTCACAAGTAATTAGGGTAATTAATTGCTCACCAAAGTGGGCTTCTACTCCCGTTGAATAAAGTTCTAAATTTTTACTATTATTTATATAATCATTATATTTTTCTTCGCTGCTTAAATCATAACAATAATAATACCTAAAAACGTTTTGTTCATCTTGATAAAACACTCGGGATTTAAAAACGGTAACAATTTCGTATTTTCGGGCTTCATTATTGGTATAAATTTCAATTATTTTATGGTTTTCATAATATTCTTTATCAGCATAATTTAATAAATTTTGAAACATTTCTTTATCTTTCATACTATGGCCATAAATAATAACATTAGAATTTACATTATCTAAATTGGAATCTTTATCTATAAAGATTGAACCATAATTACTATATTCTTTTTGATAATTGCGATTTAAGTAATAATCGTTATCTATTCCTTGCAATAACGGATAATTAATATTAGTATCATTTATTTTAATCCATCCTTTTACATCTTCATTTTCAGCTTGCAAATCTTTAACGGTTTGAAAAACAGCTTGGTTTATATCCGTTTCATTATTATCATTATTGTTATTTATTTTGGGGCTTGGAATATTTTCTTGCAAAGTATCATTTATTTTTTTATCGCGAAAATTTAGATAAGTAAAATAAGAGAAGCCACTTATTAATAATCCTAAAACTATTATAAGGGCAATAATAACATATTTTTTTTTAATTTTCATCAGCATACCTTCTTACAAAAAATAAAAGGTGATTTTTTCACCTATTATTCTCTTACTTTTATAGCTAAAGCAAGTAAACTTAAAGTCATAAGGGTTAAGATACCTAAGATTGTTGTTATATTGTTATCCTTAGTTGTTGGAACATTATCTAAGACTCTGTTATCTTCCTTATTTTCGCCGTTATTTTCTTTTTTATTTTCATCTTTTATGGCTACTAAAAATGGTGAAAGTTCATTTACATTTATATCAATTTTACCATCAACAATTTCTTTTTCAACACTTTGATAAGTTCCATCCTTTTTTAAGTGTAAAATTAAGGCTTGTTTTCCATTATATTCATTATTAACATTAAATATAACGTTAACACCTTTACTTATTTCACCACTTATTACATGTAATTCATAAGTGTTTAAAATATTACCGTAACCCTTCTTTTTGGCTGTTTCAACAATGTTTAAATAATCGTTACTAGCTTTATCAAGGTTTTGAGCTGCAATGGCAACATTTTGATTATTGGAAGTATCAACACTTACATTGTCGATTAATTCATTAACATAAGAAGTTGTATCTTCATTACCATAAATGTGAATATGGAAATTTTTAGCAGCATATAAGATATCATTTTTTATAAAATATAAAGTGCTTCGATTATAGTATTCATTAATTTCCCCAGTGCCTTTATGACCGTTGATTAATATTTTTACGCCTAAATCATTAGCCATTTTATTAGCTCTACCTTCGATTGATAAATTATAACGCATTTGGGCATCATTAATATTAAAGGTAGATGTTGTATCTTCTAGGCTTACTTTAGATAAATAATCATTAATTGATTTAGCTGTTTTTTCATCGTAATTTTTAGTGTTGTTATAAGTAACCTTAACCGTTTTTTCAAGTATATTTGATGTACCACTTATATAAGCATAAACATTAATATTGTGGATGTCATCAAAATCTCCACCTATTGTTGCTGATAAATTAACATTTGTTAAGTCAAAAGCTTTTTCTTCTAAGATTGCTTTAATTTGGTCAGTAATTACTTTTTCACCTGGTAAATTAATATTGCCATTATCTTCCTCAAAAAATTCGGATTCTTTAATATTTACTTCGATTTCATCAGGAATACTAGCCATTATTCCATTTATTTTTTGTTCATCATCTGCTAGATCAACAAACTTCATATTATATCTACTAGCAAACCCTTTAGGTGATAACATAGCATTATTTGCCCCATCTTCAACTTCATCATAGGCATAACCATAAACAGTTACGTTTTTAGATAAATATTCTTGCGTTTCTTTTGATAATTCTTCAAAATCGACTCTTGTTATCCATGGTACGGCATTCGTGTCATTATTAAATTTACTAGCAAAATGAATTTCTTTTAAATTAGTAAATTTTTCAAATAATGGTAATGCAAAATCCCCGCCTTTCCAGCCATTAATTTCTTCGGGAATAGTTATACTAGTTGCATCATAATTAGCATACTCAGTAATAAAATATGAAGTCCCTTCACCATCGACAATCCAACCTTCTTTGGTTGTCGTTTGATTGCCAGTAGTAACAGCGATTACTTGTGTACTTCCCATTAGAAATACTGTTGTTATAACTAAGATGCATAAAAATTTCTTTAACATACATATCCTCTTTTCCATTTTAATTATAACACAGGTTGAACTATATGCGTCAATAAAAAATTTATAAATTACCCTACCGTATAAATATTTTCATAAATAGTCTTTTTATTTTCACCTTACAGATTGCTATTTATCTAACTTTTTTGATGATTGCCTAATTTTTTCATGATAAAAATAATTGATAATAATAGGTTTACCTGTTGGATTTTT
>CANQRX010000094.1 GCA_947626425.1 uncultured Bacilli bacterium
ACGTTTATGCAACAAGAAGCACCAATTGAAAATTTAATGAGTGATGATTTTGGTAATATTGAAAAATTAAATTCAACCGGAATTGACTATAGTAAATATCAAGATGTACCAACTGCGAAATTTATTAGAACTAGCCAAAATGATCAATATAATAGCAATTATTCAAATTATTAAGTTAGCTTTTCCAATTTTCGATAAAACGACTTATATTAAGTCGCTTTATTTTTTGGACTTTAAAATTCCAAATACTTTTAGCTTTATGTAAAATTTCTTCTATTGCTTTTTCTTGTCCATATTTTAAGGATATTTCAAAAAATAATTTTCTAATTTCTTTATAAGAATTATATGCATTACATTTTGCTGGATATAAAAACTATGTTATTATGTTCAAATTCACTGCATTGATTTATAGGAATTATAAGTGATGCAGTTGACCAATTCTTTTCTATATCAGAATAAATTTAATAATCAACTAGTGGATCATCATTTGGTATCAGATAATCGTAAGAACCATGTTCAATATCGTTTAATCTATTTTTTATAAGTCCCAAATTTTTATTGGCTTCAGTGATTTTTTCAGAACTAATAACCCTTTCTAATAATTATTCAGTTGAAACATCTTTTAAATTTATGTTAAAATCACACATTCCTTTTACTACGTTTAAGGCACACATAGTCATGAAAAAGAATATTTTTCAGAATAACAACTTTTTGTATTTAAATAAATTCAAAAAAAAATTAAATATGCTAAATCGTAAATTTTTAAAAGTTGACAAAAAAAAGAAAGCATTGTAGAATGTTAACTAGTTAGGAGATTAGACCATGAAAAATATAATTGTTAAAACTAAATTATTATTAGGCTTATTATTTAACCGATTATGTAGTAATGGGTCTATTTTAAGTGAAATTTAAAAGTTAAAATTAATTAAATAGAGTCAATACTACTAAAAATAGTGTTGGCTCTATTTTTTGTTAAGAAAGAAGGATAATAAATGTATAATTTTAAAAAAATCGAAAAAAAATGGCAAGATAAATGGTATAAGGAGAAATCTTTTCAAGCAATCGATTTTCATTCCACTAAACCAAAATATTATATTCTATACGAATTTTATAATATAAGTGGAAATCTTCATATGGGACATCTCAAAGGAACTGTTCCCGCGGATGCTCTAGCAAGAATGAAAAGACTACAAGGTTATAATGTTTTATTTCCTATTGGTGGTGATTCTTTTGGGTTACCTGCCGAAAATGCAGCTATTAAAAGCGGAATCAATCCTGAAGATTTTGTTGAAGAAGGTATGAAAAAAGTAATAACGCAGTCTAAGCAAATAGGACTTTCCTTTGATTGGGATAGAGTTATTGTAACAAGTGATCCTAATTATTATAAATGGACACAATGGATATTTCTTCAATTTTTAAAAGCTGGAAAAGCATATAAGCAAAAAGGTGTGGTGAATTACTGTCCAAATTGCAAAACTGTCCTTTCAAATGAAGATAGCCAAGGTGGAGTTTGTGATCGATGTCATGGTAAGGTAGTTCAAGAAGAAAGAATGGTTTGGTTTTTAAAAATGAAGGACTACAGTGATAAACTTCTTGATAATATTGATAAAATTGATATGAGTGAAAATCTTAAAGATTTACAAAGAAACTGGATTGGCAAAAGTGAAGGAATGCAAGTAACTTTTGACATTGTTAACACAGACAATCAAAAAATTACTAGTGTAAGTATATTTACGACCTGCATTGAAACAATTTATGGGGTAACATTTCTCGTAATGGCTCCCGAACATCATTTCCTTAAGGAATATAAAGATGAAATTTTAAATATGCCAGAAATTAGTAAATATCAAAAAGAAACAGCTTATCGAAGCAACTTAGATCGAATGGCTAATCAAAAAGACAAAACTGGTTGTATAATTAAAGGCCTTTATGCCATTAATCCTCTTAATAATAAAAAAGTTCCTATTTATTTGGCAGATTTTGTTCTTCCTAATTATGGAACAGGAGTTATCATGGCAGTTCCAGCTCATGACAAACGAGACTATGAGTTTGCCAAAAAATATGATATTCCAATTATCCAAGTTATTGAAGGCGATATAAAAACTGAAGCTCTCGAGAAGGATAAATACTTAAAAACTAACAATAAACTTATAAATTCCGAAGAATTTTCAGGTATTCCTGTTAGAAAAGCCAAACAAATGATAAGTGAAAAACTTATAAAATTGGGGATTGCCCAAAAGCAAATCAATTATAAAATGCAAGATTGGTCATTTAATAGACAAAGATACTGGGGTGAACCTTTCCCTGTTGTGTTTTGTGATAAATGCGGAATTGTCGGTGTTCCCGAACAGGAATTGCCTGTGATCTTGCCTAAAACAAATGACTATATGCCCAGCAAAAATGGTGATTCACCCCTTTCTAAAATCTCTGAATGGGTTAATTGTAAATGTCCAAAATGTGGTGGTCCTGCCAAAAGAGAAACCGATACAATGCCAAATTGGGCTGGCTCTTCATGGTATTGGCTAAGATATACTGATCCAAACAATAAAAATGCTTTTGCAGATTATGAGAAACTAAAATATTGGGGAAGTGTTGATTGCTACACGGGAGGCATTGAACACATAACAAGGCATGTTCTTTATGCGTTTTTTTGGCAAAACTTTCTTTATGAAATAGGAGTAGTGCCTAATAAAGACCCATTCATCAAAAAAATGGGAAGTGGGTTGATACTAGATGATACAGGTAAAAAAATGAGTAAAAGTTCTGCAAATGGGGTTTCACCTCTAGAAGTAATTGATAAATATGGGGCTGATGTAGCAAGATTGCATGTTCATTTTTTGGGAGGATATGAAGATAACACACCTTGGACCTATGATGGGATAAATGGCATTACAGCATTCCTTAACAAAGTATGGGATTTGCAAAATATAATTAAAGGAGAGAAAATTTCTCAAGAACATCTTTTTGAAATCAATAATCTAATCAAAAAAGTTACTGATGATATTGAAAATTTAAAGCTTAATACTTGCATATCCGCATTTATGAGCTTCCTAAAAAAAATTAAAAAAGATCAATTTATCACTAAAGAAGAATTAAGAATATTTCTCATCCTTCTAAATCCTCTTGCACCTCATATTACAAGTGAAATGTATGAAATCCTATTCAATAAAAATATTGTTAATGAAAAATGGATTGAACCTGATGAAAAATATTTAACAAAAGAAGAAATAACTTTACCAATTCAAATAAATGGCAAAATGCGCAAAACAATTTTGGTTAATAAAGAAATTAGCGAAGAAAAATTGCTTGAAAGCATAAAATTACAGTATCCAAATCTTATCCCTAGCCAAATTGTTAAAATAATTTACAAAAAAGGCAAAATTATTAATATTATTTGCAAATAAAAGGCCTTTAAGTTTTATGAACATTCTGTAATTGTTCTTGATATTTACCTCAAACCTATGATACAATTAATTTACCAAAAGATATAGTAAGAATTGCATA
>CANQRX010000095.1 GCA_947626425.1 uncultured Bacilli bacterium
GATATAAAAACATATATTGAAACATGCTACAGAAATAATATAAATCCAACTGAAGCATTGATAAGATTAATGGAAGACAATCCTTATACTGTTGCTGAAATATTTGGAGAAGTTGGTGATGTTGCCTCTTAAAAAAACAGATTAAAAAATTGAGTTTTTTTAATCCGTTTTGTCATGCCATCTCACCTGGACCGTGAATAGTAACACTTCTAGTTTCCCTTATTTATTTTGAGGATTAGAAGTTTTATTTTTATCAAGGAAAATTTTTGGCTAATTATAAAATAAAAAAGAAAAACTTTGAATATAATATACGCAGACAAAGCATTCTTTCTTATAAAAATATCATCATAAATTTTAAAATACATTATAATAATTATTTAACGACTTTTTCCTTGGGTTTTAGTCTCTTCCATCATTTCCAACATCATTTGTTTTCTAATATTTAACTCATTAAGATAATTTTTTATTTCAGTATCTAAATAATTTAATTTTTTAATCATCATTCGATATTCTTCTTGTGATAAATAATGCTGATATTTATCGGTTACTATTTGTCTGGCATGTTCAATTTCACCTAAAGCAATAATTGAATCGGACTCATCATCACTACCATCCATAACACTGATGGAAATAGCCGTTAAGCGCCAAAAAACTTTGTCAAAGTTAGTTTTACAAATTAATTTTTGTAATTCTGGATTAATTACTAAAATTTCCTCAATTTCAAACATTGATTTGCGTTTTTTAATATTTGGTTTTATTTTATAAACTTTTTGTAAATCTTCTTCCTTGATTAATTTTTGAGGTTTAGTTTCCCGAGAAATAACATAATCTTTCATTAAAAATCACTTCTTTTCTAATAAATCACTCCGTTTTTTTAAAGTATTTTGAAGGGCTTGATCCCTACGATATTGTAAAATATTTTGATGATGACCTGACAATAGGACATCTGGTACTTTTAGGCCCCGAAAAATTGGAGGCTTGGTATAACTAGGATAATCTAAAAGTCCTTGCATAAAAGAATCGTTTAAATAAGAATTTTCTTCAATTACTCCTGGTAACAATCTTATTATGCTGTCAGTTAAAACCAAAGCTGGAAGTTCGCCACCCGTTAAAACATAATCACCTATACTAATTTCTTCATCAACAAAATGATAAATTCGCTCATCAAAGCCTTCATAATGACCACATATTAAAATCAAATGTTTTTCTTTAGCTAACTCTAAAGCTTTTTCTTGCTTAAATGGCTTACCTTGGGGAGACATTATAATAACTTTTGAATCTTTGGTTTTTAAAGCATCAATGGCCTCAACAATAGGCTCGCAACGAAGGAGCATTCCTCCACCTCCCCCATAAGGTGTGTCATCGACTTGATGATTATTAAGTTTGGAATAATCCCGAAAATTAACAACATTTACTTGGACTAAATTATTATTAATGGCTCTTTTAATGATGCTTTCATTAAGATATGGTTTAACCATATCCGGAAATAAGGTTAAAATATCTATTCGCATAATAATAATTCCTTTCCATGAGAAACCGTAATTGTTTTCTTTTCAACATTAACTTCTTTAATAAAATGTTTTTGATAAGGAATATAAAAGTTTTTTAAAGGATTTTTAATATATAACATATAACCAGCTTTATTTTGATAAATGCTTATCACAACTCCTAAATTTTCTTTTTCCTCCCAAACTTGAAAATTAATTAAATCGGTAAGTAAAAAAGTATCCAAATTAAGTTCATCACGACTAATATAAACATTTTCCCCAATATATTTTTCCACTTGATTCAAAGTAAATAAATTATCTATTGTAATTAATTCGTTGTTTTGATGAGTTCGATGAGTTGTTATGACGTGTTCACCATCACCAATTAAGATTTTTTTTTGAACTTGAAAGGCTAAATCTTTTCGTTCAAAGTCACTTAAAACTTTTAATTCCCCTTTCACTCCATGATAACCACATATTTTTCCTATGAAAATTTTATCCATAACTACCCTCATTTCTTTGTTAATTCATACATTAAAATACTGGCACTCACACCCGCATTTAATGATTCGCACCGTTCATCCATGGGAATTTTAAACAAAGTCTCACAATATTTTTGGTAAGATTCATTCATTCCCCTTCCTTCATTACCAATAATTAAGCAAACATCTTTTCCTTTTAGGTCGGTGTCTTCGAGCAATTTTCCTTTTTTGACATCGGTTCCACATATTAAATAATCATTTTGATGACTTGCTAGGAAATCGAAAATATTTTTTCTTGTTATATTAACATAAAAAATCATGCCTTCGCAACTACGAATTACTTTAGGATTATAAATATCAACACTTTCTTTAGATAAAACAATATTTGGAATTCCAAAGGCAACCGCGCTTCTAATAATAGTTCCCACATTACCAGGATCTTGTAAATCATCTAAAACTAAAACATGCCCTTTGACTTCTTTTTCTTCTAACATTTGACAAACAGCGCATATTTTCGGTGGTGTCACTTGCGAAGATATTTTTTTCATAACTTCTTTCGTAACATAGGTTGCCGAAATATCTTGTGGTTTTTCATAACCTTCTATGACAATAAGTTCTTTAACAATTTTCTTTTTTAGGGCTTCTTTAACCAAATGCTCGCTTTCAATTAAAAAGGTTTGGGTGGCATCCCGGTATTTTTTATCTTGTAATTTTAGCCAATTTTTGACTTTTTCATTATGAACAGATGTTATCATTAACTTCTTAACCTCTTTCTAGCCTCTTTGTAATGAGGATAATATTTTTCAACATGACTCCAAAAACGGGAACTATGATTAGGTTCATAAAAATGACACAGTTCATGAATAATAACATAGTCTAATAAGTCAAGGTCTTTTTTTAATAATTCGCTATTTAAAGTTATAGTATTAGTCCCGCGATTATTAACTCCCCATCTTGTTTTCATATTCCGAATTTTCAAAGTAAAAGACGGAATATTTGGAAAATAATTTAAAATTTTTTGCACTTCTTCATTAAAAATTCGTTTGCATTCTGTTTGATAAAATTTATTTAACATTTTTTCATCTTTCGCGTAGATAAAACCTTCATCAAAACTAACTTCTTTTTCATATGGAGTAAAAGCCGGAATATAAGGATTTCCTAAATACCAAAAGTATTTATTTTTAGCTTCTTCTTTAATTTTCGAATCTAACATTTTTTCTAAAGACTTTTGATTATCTAAAAGGATTTGATAAATTTTTTTTTCGCTTATTAATTTATTACAAGTGACCATTAAAGTTTTACTATCTAAAAAACGCATATACATATTTTTATTTGGTTTGCGATTAATTTCAATATTGATTTTTTGTTTATTTAAGATGAGTTCCATTAAATCACTTCCATTACCCTAATTAAACCATATTTTTAAACTTTTATAAAGGTTTTAACTCTTTAACAGCTAAAAAGAGCAAACTTAAATAAATATTTCTTCGCAAAGTTTTTTTGATATAATAAAAACATAATAAGGTGG
>CANQRX010000096.1 GCA_947626425.1 uncultured Bacilli bacterium
TAGAATTAATAAAAGAACAAGAACTTCATTAAGAAATATAGTATCCCCTAAGCAAGACTTAACTTTTAGCCAACTAATTTTCTCTTTCTTCCATAGTACAAATCAAAAAACAAAATTGGTACAAAATATAAAATAAAAATGGTACAAATTTTAAAACATACATCAAAAAAATGTTTACAATATTAAAAAATATTTTATAATTAAAGTGGAGGTAATGCAAATGAAAGGATATATGCCAAGAATTATAGATAAAATTTTAAAGAATAAATTAGAATATATGGGTGCTGTTGTTATAGAAGGCCCCAAATGGTGTGGAAAATCCACAACAGCTAAAAATATTGCCAAAAGTATAATTGAATTACAAAATCCTGATAATAAAATTCAATATGATAATATTAATGATACCAAACCATCATTATTTTTGGAAGGAGAAAAGCCAAGATTATTAGATGAATGGCAAATGTATCCTGTTATATGGGATTCAATTCGTCACAATGTAGATGAAACTGGTTTAAAAGGACAATATATTTTAACTGGATCAACTAACTCTTTAAATCTTGAAAATAAAGTTATGCATAGTGGTACGGGTCGAATTGCTAAACTTACGATGCGACCAATGTCTTTGTATGAATCAGGGGATTCTGATGGTTTGGTGTCATTGGAGGATATAATAAATGGAAAAGATATATCAGCTGTATCTAAATTAGAATTAGATGATGTTATTGCTGCCATGATTAGAGGTGGTTGGCCGGCAGCTGTTAATATTCCAAATGAAAATAAATATAAAATCGTTCGAGATTATGTCCAGAGTTTAATTAATGAGGAAGTAAGAATAGTTGATGGAGTTGAACGTGATAAAATAAAAATGGAAGCTCTTTTGAAAAGTATTAGTAGAAATATATCGACCTCGGTTAGCAAGGCAACTATTATAAGTGATGTGAAAAATGTATTTTTTAAAGAATTATCTAATCCTACATTAAATGATTATTTAATTACATTGGAAAAATTGTTTGTTTTAGAATATGTTCCAGCGACTAATTTAAATTTAAGGTCATCTATCCAATTAAGAACTAGTCCAAAATTAGAATTAGTAGATCCATCAATTGCTATCGCGTCTTTAGGTTTAAATAGAAATGATTTAGTAAACGATTTAAATTTTACGGGCTTTATTTTTGAAAATTTATGTTATCGAGATTTAAAAATCTATGCTGATTCTCTAGATGCGAGTATATTTTATTATCGAGATAATAAAGATTTTGAAGTAGATTTTATTTTGAGAACCGCGAATGATAAATGGGGAGCAATTGAAGTTAAATTAGGTGCAAAACAAATTGAGGAAGCAGCCCAAAACTTAATAAAATTTAAAAACAAAGTTGATTTAGAAAAAAGTGGAGAACCAGCCTTTTTAATGGTTTTAACCGGTTCAGGATTATCTTATGTTAGAGAAGATGGTATCTACGTGGTGTCAATTGGAAATTTAAAAAATTAATTGTTAAAAGTGAAAATTGATTAAATTATCCAAGCTAGAAGATTACTAAAAAAAAAATTTAAATTTTTAACTAATTAAAACGTATAATCAAGGTAATTTTGATTGGTACAAGTGTATGCTTAATGAATTTTTTCAAAATGAAGACCAATATCATTAACTTAAGGAGCTATCGCAAAATTAGGAAAATAGCTAATTCATCAATATTTTTATAATTAACACCAAGAATTTCATCAAAAAATATTAAAGTTTTTCTTGGCACAAATCAAACCAAAAATACACAAAATTCCAACTTTTTTTCGATACTTTTACACATTTTTCCATATATTTTAGTTTTCTCTATTTTAAAAAAAAAGTCATAAATGAACTCTTTTTAAATTTCTTCAATTTTCATTAAATTAGTTCGATGTCCTGTTGGAAATCCACCAGTGATAATAATTTTATCGCCTTTTTCTAATGACATGAATTTTTTTGCTTGATTAACACTTTCTAATAAAACTTCATCAGTGCTTGACAATCTTCCAACTGTAACAGTATATACTCCATAATTTAAAGCTAATTTTCTTCCATCTTTTTCACTTATACAAGGAGCTAAAATTGGCGCAATTGGTTTTAAATTACTAATAGTCCGGGCGGTAAAACCACTTACAGTTGGAGCACAGATAACTTTTGCATTTAAATTTTCACAACTTTCCACAACGGAAGTTGCAATGGCATCATTAATAGAAGATACACAAACTTTATGAACATAATCAAACTCGGCAAATGGTTCAATAGTTTCACAAATTTTAGCCATCGCTTTAACGGTTTCAACGGGGTGTTTTCCTACTGTTGTTTCGCCAGATAACATAACCGCATCCGTTCCATCTAAAACGGCATTAGCAATATCTGATGTTTCTGCTCTTTTAGGACGCATATTTTCCATCATTGTTTCTAACATTTCCGTTGCCACAATGCAAATTTTGCCAGCATTACGACAAGCTTTAATCATTTTCTTTTGTAAAATAGGTAACATCTCACTAGGAACTTCTGATCCTAAATCACCACGGGCTACCATAATACCTGCACACTCTTTTAAAATACTATCTAAATTATCAATTCCTAACTGACTTTCAATTTTACAAATTATTTGTAAATCTTCCCGATGATATTTCTTTAATAATTCTTTAACACTTAAAACATCTTCAACACAGGAAACAAAAGAAATTGCTAAAAACTCTCCCCCATTTTGACAAGCATACTCAATATCTTTGGCATCTTCTTCACTAATATAAGGAATATCAAGTTTAATTTTAGGAACACTTAAGCTTTTTTTATTGCCTAACCAACCACCATTAATAATTTCACAAGTTAGTCCTTCTTCATCTTTTGCAATAACTTTTAATTTCATTTTAGCATTTTCTAATAAAAAATCACTACCAACCGAAATAGAATCTATTGCTTGCGGATGATTAACACTAAAAGACTCGCTAGTGCCAAGAATTTTTTCTTTAACAACTCTTATTGTCTTCCCTTCCTCTAGTAATATTCTATCATTTTCCATCATTCCACAACGAAATTCAGGACCTTTGGTATCCCATAAAATAGCAATATTTTTATTAACACTTTGCCGAACTGTACGAACTGACTTTAAAAATTTTTCTCTTTCTTCCATAGTCGCATGAGAAAAATTTAAACGGGCAACATTCATTCCATTTAAGGCAAGTTGTTCCATAACCTCTACATCATTGCTATTTGGGCCAATACTGCATATAATTTTTGTTTTTTTCATAATATCACTCCAATCAAACAGGGGTAGTGTGCATAGTTTATACACAAGCTACCTGTTTTTTCCTTTATTTATCTATAATTTCTATATATTTTTCTTTATCCCCTCTTTTTTTAAGTAATTTTTATATAGAAATTGCTATTTTTATCTATCAAAAAATGACATTACTCGATATAATA
>CANQRX010000097.1 GCA_947626425.1 uncultured Bacilli bacterium
ATAGCATATGGAAAGTACAGCATAAAGATACCTAATGAAGAGGTAAAAATATTTATATTAAAAATTATTAGTTATGCTTATGCAAATGATGTAATAGATAAATATGTTAGTGATTTTGGGGATGCTCTTAAAAATGATAATAAAGAAGAAATGGAAAATAACTTAAATAAAATGTTAGAAAGTATGTCATATATGGATAAATATGAAAACTTTTATCATGGATATATGTTAGGAATCTTTCAAGGCTTTTTAAGAGGACAATATATAGTAAAATCAAACCGAGAAGCAGGCTTAGGAAGATTTGATGTTTTAATCGAAAGTGTTGATCGAACTGTTGGCTATATCTTTGAATTTAAAATAGTTGAAAATGAGAATGAAATGGAAGAAGAATCTTTGGAAGCAAAAAAGCAAATGAAAGAAAAAGAATACTACAAAGAATTACAATTAGACAAAGTTGAAAATATCCATGAATATGCATTAGTATTCTGTGGGAAAAAATGTATTGTTAGGTAAAAAATGGAAGAATAGGAGATTAATCCTATTTTTTCCTTGTCTTGTTCTTTAAAATAATGGTCCTAAAATTATAATTAATCGATAAAACTAAAGCTATTGCCAAAATAGTGAAAATGTATTTGAAGTTTTTTTGGATACAAGCCCGAGAAAATTTTATTTAATGTAAGAATATTTTTAGCTAAATTAAAAAGCACCTAAGTGCATATTTTCGAAAAAACTTAATTTTGAGCATCACTTAAATATTCTTGAAGAGCTTTTATTATTCCTTCCGCATATTTATCTTCATTTCCGATGATTTTACTCATATCATCTTGGTTATTCATGTAACCTAGTTCGATTAAGTATGGTTCAGTTGTGTTGTTTGAATTGTAGAAAGGATTTTTTGGATAATAGTAAGGCCCTATATTTTCGTAACGCCCATCATTTGTGGCTTGGGTATTGATGCCGCCTAATTCTCTAATATTATAGTAATAAATCATACTGGTTGTTTTATTACTTGGCTGGACTTCGTCATCTAAAATGTCTTGGTCAGTAAAATATCTTTGATAAATGCCAGGGGCTGTTTGGTAAACTTCTTTAGGCGATATTTGGGTGTTTGCTTCTTTAATGATGTTGTTAACAAGCATATTAGCAAAATCAAACTCAATATTACTAGCTACATATATTTCAATCCCTTTTAATTCTTCAGCCTCATAATCAAATGAGTTGTGGTGAATGGCAAAATTAAATTTTGATTTGGTTTCGTTACCTAAAACGGCACTTCCATTTTTGTCATAGATATTAACATCGCTATCATCAGTTCTTGTCATGGCAACTTTGTATCCTAATTGTTCTAATTTTTCTTTTAATTTTAAAGATACGGCTAAATTTAAATCGGCTTCGGTATATTCTTGGCCGTTGTAAGTTGCCGAGGTTCCAGGGTCTGATCCACCATGTCCAGGATCGATGGTTATATCGTAAACGTCATTTGGTAAGGTTGTTTCTTCGACATTTACTCGCAGGGTTGGACAGCCTTCATAGGTATTCCACGCAAGGGTTATTTTATTATTTTGACCATTTTTAGTTAAGGTGTAATATTCCATATCATTGTAATCGCTTTTATTTTCAACTGAGTAATATTTGGTAGTTTCTTTATTGTTTACTTTTTCAGTTCCTTTAATAACTAAGTAATAGGTTCCTTCTTTTAAAAATTCTAAATTAATGCCTTTGTTAATAAAATTACTAGTTGTGAAATTATCATTTGTGATGTTAAAAGGTAAATTTATTTCTTCATTTTCATTTGCCAGCATTAGTTGTAAATCACTTACATTTTCGGGGGCAGTGAAATTCCCTTTAAAATTTAAATGAATACCGTATATAGCTTCATCGGTAATACTTGCATAAGCCGAAGTGTCGATGCTTTCTAAGAATGTTGGTTTTTTGGTAAAAATTAATCGGTAGCCTAACCATAGGAAAAGCAAAAAAATTAACCCAATTCCTAAAGGAATAATTGTTTTTAAATATTTTTCTTTTTTTCGACGACTCACTATTTTACACCTACTTTCATATATGATATTATAGCAGAAGAAAGAAAAAAAAACAAATTTTGTGGAAGGTGAGATTACCGGTGAAAAATATATTTACTTATTTAGAATATTTTGGCGATGTTAGTTTTAAAGAAATGGCTTTTAATGATGTTGATAGTTTAATTTTAACTCAACTGGTTTATTCAAAATTTAAAGGAATTGCACCAAGTGATTTTAATTCAGTAAAATTAGAGTATATATGTGAAGGATTTTTGAAAAAATATAGTCCGAAAGATTTTAAAAAAGAAGATTATTTATTTCCTAATTCTTATCATTTAAATGAATTATTAGTTAAGAGTAAAAGATTTAAAGATGGTTATGTTTCTTATTACATTGAGGAAGCTACTAAAAAAAATCAGTTTGGAGCTTTAACGATTCGGTTTAATAATGGGATATGTTATGTGGCTTTTGAAGGCACTGATAGTTCTATCGTGGGGTGGCTTGAAGATTTAGAACTCATCTATAAGTATCCGATTGTTTCGCAACAAAGAGGTTGTGATTATTTAAATAAGGTAATTAAAGTTTGGGATCGTAATATTTATATTGGCGGTCATTCTAAGGGTGGTAATATTGCCATGTATGCTTATATGAACGCTAAATCATCGATAAAAAAACGAATTAAAAACGTTTATAATTTTGATGGACCTGGTTTTTTAGATGATGTTATCAACAGTAATGTTTATAAAGAATTGGAACCAAAATTAAAAATGTATGTCCCAGAGCAAAGTGTTTTTGGAATGATTTTAGGACATCACAATTACCAAGTTGTTAAAAGTCATGGCCTAGGTGTTTTACAACATGATGGTTATACTTGGTGTTGTTTTGGTGGCAAATTAGAAAAGGGAGTATTGTCTAAAAAAAGTCGAAAATTAGAAAATTCGTTGGTTGAATACTTAGATAATATGACTATTGATGAAAAAAAAGAATTTATCCGTAATGTTGCGATTGCTTGTGAGCATTTGGGAATAGTTAATGTTATGCAAATTAGAGAAATAAAGTTGACATCGGTTATTAACTTTTTTAAAGAATTAAGAACGGTTCCCTCTAGTACTAAAAAAAGGTGTATTGATGTAATTAAGATGTTATTAATGGGCGCAAGTTAAGTTAGAAAAATGTTTAAATTTATTTTAGAACATTTATATAAAAACGAGAAAAGAAAGATAATAGATTATCAAAAAAACTAGATTTTTAAAAGTTAAAACATCTTGAAAAAAGGTAGTTATTAACTTATAATTTTAGTAGAAAATAGGAAGGAAAAAGATAAATGAAAATAGAAAATTA
>CANQRX010000098.1 GCA_947626425.1 uncultured Bacilli bacterium
CTTGTCCTATGGAACCTTTTTTCTCCAAGTCATTAGCAGTCTTTTTAACCCTGGTCTTTGGCTTAGAGTATGGTTTTTTCTCAAGATAAGCATATTGTATGGTGTACATTAAATAGTCAAATCTTTTAGCTAATTCATCGTCATCTGTAGATATTATAAGAGGTGAAACTTCATCTTTAAGATTCTTCACATCAATTTCCTCTAGACTTTTAAAAGCTCTTTTATCTGAGTATCTATCTATTAGATGTAACCTCATTCTTGCATTAAATCTATCAGTATTTATTCCTTTAATTAAAAGACTTATATTGTCTATTAACTCATTTCTATATTCTATAAATTCATCTTCCTGATAATCTAAATGCTCTAAAGCTTTTATCAAATCAACCTTAATGTTAAATAAGTTTTCTGTTAGAGATCTTTGAAGACCACCTTCATGACCTCCCTTATTTATTTCAAAAAACTCAAAGTTATAATAATAGTCAAAGATTAAGAATTTTTCCTTGTCAAGTCCTGGTCCAAATAGATCTTCACATAGCCTAGTTCCCCTACCAATCATCTGCCAAAACTTAGCCTTAGACCTTACTTTCTTAAAGAATACTAGATTTACAAGTTCAGGAATATCTATTCCTGTATCCAGCATATCTACAGATACTGCTATTTGAGGATAAGAATCCTTGTCCTTAAATTTATCTATAAGATTATCTACATAATTAATTTTATGATAAATAGCCTGAGCAAAATCTCCCCTGTATTCAGGATATAGGGCATTGAATCTTTCAACTATAAAGTCAGCATGGTCTTGATTGGCAGCAAAGATTATAGTCTTGCCTAGCTTGTCTCCACCCTCTACCTTTATTCCTTTTTCCATTAAATCCTTTATAACTAAATCTACTGTCTCTATATTAAAAAGACTTTTGTTTACCATTTCACTAGGAATATCTTCAAAAGAATCAAAGGTACTTTCAAACTCTTCCTTTTCTTCCTGAGATAAATCTTTATATCTTATGCCTTCTTTCATAATCTTGGTTTCAGATACTTGCGGTAATTCATAATTGACTAAATATCCCTCATCTATAGCCTCTTTTAAGTCATAGGCAAAGGTTGGATTGCCTTCTTCCAGTTCGAAAATCCTATAGGTATTCCTATCAATTTCATCTACAGGGGTAGCAGTCAACCCTAAAAGCCTAGCATCAAAATAGGCAAATATATCTTGATACTTCTTATAGATAGACCTGTGGCTTTCATCTAAGATTATTAAATCAAAGTGTCCATTGGTGAAAATCCTCTTACCATCAGTCCCCTTTTTCTCATCTATGGCATTCATAATAGTTGGATAGGTGGAAAATATCATTCTACTATTTACATCATCCTTATTATCCAAAAGATTGCAAAGGGAAAGCTCAGGCAAATGTTCGTTAAAACTTTCCTTGGCCTGTTTGACTAGGGCTGTTCTGTCTGCTAAGAAGAGAATATTCTTGCCCCAGTTATTCCTAACCATAAGATCAACTATAGAAGCAGCTGTTCTTGTTTTTCCACTTCCTGTTGCCATAACTAATAGGATTCTCTTCTGTCCTTTGGCTATTGCTTCTACTGTTCTATCTATGGCTATTCTTTGATAATATCTGGGTTTCTTTTTTGTAAAAGTGTCGAAGTGATTGGGCTCTGTTATAATTTCTTCTTGCTTTGTATTTAAGTTTTTTCCTTTTAAATATCTATCCCAAAGTTCATCTTCTTTGGGAAATTCCTCTAGTTTTAATTCTTTTTCTTTTCCTGTAAAAAAATCATGTTCAATAAATCCTTCTCCGTTAGTTGAATATGCAAAGGGTATATCCAAAATCTGTGCGTAGTCAATAGCCTGTTGCATTCCAGATCCTATTGAAAATTCTCCAGATTTTGCTTCTATTATGGCAAGGGGAATATCTCCCTCTTTGTGAGTGAGTATGTAATCTGCTTTTTTTCCTTTTCCTCGTTTAACAGTTTTACCTCGCACAATGATTTGTCCATCGGTGAAGTAATATTCTTTATATATTTGTTCCAACTTCCATCCGGTTTTTTCTAAAGTAGGTTCGATATAACGAAACTTTATATCTTCTTCTGTAAATATTTTCAAGATATCACCATCCTTTAAATACTATTTAATATATGACTATATTGTATCATATATTAGTATTTTGTTAAAATTTTGAAACAATAATAATTATAATATGTAAAAAAACATCTCTTAAGCACCTACTCTTTTTGGAAGTATGTTTATGAAATATATTCAATTATTTCCCAACTCTTTAAACAAATCTTTCTCGACTACTCCATTTATCATAAGAAATCCATCTGGTTCTGAAAACATTTTAAGTATTTCAAATCTCGCTACTCTTCCATCTTCCATTAACAAATCCACAATTTTTTCGTTGTCTGTTCGGAGTTTTTTGAATTTTGTGCCGGATTTTAAAATTTCTCTCTCGCCGTTTTTTTCGTCTTTAGATGCTAAAACTTCTGCTTCTATATCTTGGGCAAGGGTGAGGACATCTTCTTCGTATTCTTTTGCGTAATAATAATATGGGTCGTCAGTTTCTTTTCGTGTAGGTTTTCCTCTCTCACCTGGATAGCAAATAACTTCTGCGTGACCTCTTCCTATTGAAAGTACCATTTCTGCCATAAGCATATTATCAGGTTCTGTAGGTTCTTCTACGAAGCCTATCATAGTATTGTCTGAGGATGAACGTTCTTTGGTAAATTCAAAAAATTTAAGATTGGAGTGTTCTAAGATTCTTTGTTTCTCTGAAAGATAAAAATAATCTCTTCCGTTATAACTAATAAGGTAGGGAGTTCTATATCCTACTCTTAAAACGTCGTAATCTTCAAGTTCTATTTCATTCCATTTGATATCTATAGTTCCATAATCTCCAGTAGAGTCTTCTTTCATATTTATCCCAAAATAAAAACTTTCATTTTCTTTCACTATAAAATATGGCTGTTTGTCTTCCACTTTTATAATAAAATTCTTAGGCATTTGCGAATAATCAAGGGTTATGGCGTTTTCTGTTAAGAATTCTTTTTTCTCTGGCAATTTTTCTTTTTCGCAGCTAATGAAGATCGCACCAACAATAAAGATGCATAAAATTAATATGTATTTTTTATAGTCTATCATTCTTATTGTCCTCCCATCTTTTTTATTATTGTAGCATGTAAAAATTAATACGTCTGTCACCTACAGGGTGACAAGAAAAGTACTTTAGCAAATTTTTTATATTTTTGTTATAATTAAGTCATTAAACTTGTGGAGGAAAATATGAACAAAAAGGA
>CANQRX010000099.1 GCA_947626425.1 uncultured Bacilli bacterium
GTTATAACTAAAAATTATAAAATTTATATCAAAGTAATCAAAATTAATTGATTACAAAAAATATTATACGAGGAGGTTTTAGGATGAAAAAAATTGAAGTTTTAACTGATGATTGTATTGGCTGTGGGGCATGTGTTGGTATTGATCCAGAGCATTTTGAATTTAATATTGATGGTTATTCAATCGTCAAAAGTGAAGAAAATTTAGATTCGGAAGCTTTAATAGATGCCATAGAAGCTTGTCCGATTGGAATAATATCGTTTACAAAGTCACCAGATAGTAAAAACGAATGTTCTTGTGAAAATTGTAAAGGTTGCAAATAAAAAAAATTTACTAATTAATTTAGTTTTTTTTTGGAACTTTTTTGATGAGAAAATTTTGCTTTCTTCACTATTTTATGGTATATTTTAACAACGGAAAGGGTGATTGTATGACAGCAATTACAATTTTTGGACATCGCAATCCCGATACCGATAGTGTGTGTTCAGCGATAAGTTTATCTTATTTAAAAAATGCTTTAGGTCTAAAAACTAAGGCTCGCGTTTTAGGTCACATTAATAAAGAAAGTAAATTTGTTTTAAAACACTTTGGGGTTAAAGAACCCGAATATTTAAACAATGTCAAAATTCAATTAAAAAATGTTTCTTATAGCAAAGGACTTTTAGTTCGTGAGACGGATTCAATTAAAGAAGTTATGGACTATTTATTAGAAAAGAAAATGACGGCTGTTCCCGTTATTAATGAATATAAAAGACTAGTAAGTTTAATTACGTTAAAAGAAATAGCAATGTTGTTTGTTAATACAAGTAAGGATACTTTAAATACTAGTTATGATAAATTATTAAAAGCTTTAAATGGAAAGGCTATTTTAAAGTATCATGAAGAGTTTAATGGGAAGTTACTTGCTGGTTCTTATCAAAGCCAAACTTTCATGGAAAATGTTAAATTAAGCCCTAGCGATATTTTAATTGTGGGAGATCGCCATAAGGTTATTGAATGTGGCTTAAAAAGTAAAATAAGTTTAATTGTTTTAACTAACGGCTATGAATTAAGTTCGGATTTACTTTCTTTAGCAAAAGAAAACAAAGTAAGTGTAGTGTCTAGTCCTTTAGATACATATAATACTTGCAACGCGATTGCCTTAAGTAACTATGTTAAAACAATTTTGTTAAATCAAAACCCAAGTGTTGTTTATGAAAATGATTATTTAACCGATTTTTTGGATAATGCTCATAAACAAGGATTTTCTAATTATCCAGTTTTAAATAAAAAAGGTGAATGTTTAGGTTTAATTAAAGTAACCGAGACAGGAAAATATGAAAAAATGCCTATTATCTTAGTTGACCATAACCAACTTGACCAATCAGTTCCCGGCATTGAAGAAGCAGAAATTGTGGAAATAATTGACCACCATAACTTAGGAACAATTGGAACTAAAGTACCAATAAATTTTCGAAGTATGCCAGTTGGTTGCACGTGTACAATTATCTACAACTTATATTTAGAAAACCATGTAGAAATTCCTAAAAATATTGCCGGATTAATGTTATCCGCGATATTATCAGATACTTTAATTTTAAAAAGTCCCACTACAACCGAACTAGATAAAGATGCGGCAACCAAATTAGCCCAAATAGCTGATGAAGATATTTCCAAATATGGATATGATATGCTTAAAGCTGGAAGTAGTATTGAAAAAATGAGTGTTGAAGATGTTATTTATCAAGACTTTAAATCATATAATGTGGGAACAATGAACCTTGGTATCAGTCAAGTTATAACCATGGATTTTGATTCAATTAGTAAAAATATTAATACTTATGTCAAAAAATTAGATGAAATTGCTAAAGGCGAATATGGTGCGGTTGCCTTATTTATTACTGATGTTATCAAAAATGGTTCTTATGTATTATTTAATACTGAGTCTCAAAAATTAATGGAAAATAGTTTTGATCAAAAACTAGAAGAAGGAACTTTTATTAAAGACTTAGTTTCACGAAAAAAACAAATGCTTCCAAGAATAATGGACACTTTAGAAAAACAAGTTTAAAAGGCGAGAAAGCCTTTTTTTATTTATTTTAGCTTTATTGATAACAGTAAAAAAAGAACACTTTAGTCAGCATTAATTGAGTGTCAAAACTAAAAATTTTTACAAGTTCTCTATCCTTAGACAAAAGCATTGAACGAAGAATATTTGTTTGATCTAATTTTATCAGGAACATTTAATAGTTGGGTGCTGCCTCTGTCTTTACAGATTGGAGGTGATGCTTGATGAATAAGAAAGATTTTTTAATCTTTGCTTTAATCATTATCATCCTTTTACTTATAGCATTACTTTTCGTAATATTAAATTAAAAGTGCACCTAACTCAAACAGTTTGAATTAGGTGCTATACTTAATTGTTGGGTAACACTCAACACTGCAATATTGAATGTTCCTTTTTTATTTTATGCAAGTTCCCTTGACTTATTCATCATAACACAAAAAAGAACTTTTTACAAGTTCCTTATAAGGCAATGGGTGTAAAAAAAAATCGCAGGTAAAATAATGGCTACTATGATATAATTAATTAGATCATAGAAAGTGTGAATTAAATATGAATTTAGAAGAAAAACAATTAAAACAATATGAACAAGAATTTGATAATTTAATTGAAAAAGATGAAATGAATATAAGTAATATTGAAAATTTAATGATTAATCGAGTTGATAGTTTTAAACATGAATTGTTAAAACATACAGAAGAATTAATAACTCAAAAAATAAATGAAAAAAATTTAATTAGTAAAAAAAACATGAATGGAAAGAAAAAGGATATAGATTAAAAAATCAAGGTTATGAATTACTAGAGTTTACTTTAATATCTGGCAAAGTAAAAATAAGAAGAACTATATTACAAATAGTTGGTGAGATAAAATTAGAAGATTATGGTTTAAAAAGCAAATTAATAGTACCTTTAGATGAATATTTAGGAATAGATAAAATTCCATTTAAAGTATCAGTAATGGCAATGATAGAAATAGCATTTTGGGGACAAAATCAAACCTCTTTTCAAAGAGCAAGCGAAATAATTAAACGAGTTTTAAATATTGATATATCCTATGTTACAGTAATGAATATTACAAAATTTATTGGAAAAATAGTCTTTGACTATAACTACGATAAAGCAAAAGAAACTTGGAATAATCGAGCTAACATAAATATTAGTTGTAATGATAAAAAAGGTACTTTATATATTCAAGC
>CANQRX010000100.1 GCA_947626425.1 uncultured Bacilli bacterium
AGATATGATATAAACTCAACCCTAATAATACATCAAAAAACCCTTAAGCTATTAATCATTATCTATTTTACCACCACTATATGATCCATCATCATAATTTTCATTAAATTTAATTTCACTTACATCTAATCCACGTTCTTTTAATCTTTTTTCAATACTTTCTTTATTTTTATTTCTTTCAAAAGGATTAGCTGTTTCTTTAACTCCTTCTACAACTTGGTTCCACTTAGCAAAAGGTATACCAATTCCTATTTCATCAATTTGCCAATCTGCAACTAAACGTGTTCCTGGACAAAGCAAGCTAATATTTATGTCTTGAGTATTGTAAGTATATGTTGTTAAGTCTTGACAAACCGCTTGAAGTCCAACAGTTCTTAAGTTGTCTGTATAACCATTAAAGTATGCATTACCTTGTAACATTCTCATTATATTAAAAGACTTACCAACAACAATTACAACATCTGGTTCTTCTTTGTAATTTTCCAGAGGCATTACAACAATACCAGCAGGTCTTTCCTTTATGAATAGCATATCATCGTTAATACTCTTTGATACTTCTGGACTTTTATAGATATTTTTACTAAACCTTCCCTTACCGTTTGCTATTGGCTCAGGTACATCAATCATATTTAATGCAAAAGCTCCATTAGGACATGCTTGATTTTCTTTAGTAAGCTTCATAGACCTACCCTTACTTGCAAGTTGTACCGAGTTACAATATGTTACCTTTCTATCTTTCTGAAGAATTTCAAATTTATCAAACTCATCTTTATCAAAGAAAAACTTTATCCCCACTGGTTTACGATCTAGATCTAAATATGATTCTATTAAATCAACACTATTTTTAATATTCATTTTTTACCTCCTATTATATTAATAGACTCTCGGAATACTCCGAGTTGGATGGTATAAGGTTTTGCTTTACCATCCATTTTTAACTTCCTCCTATTTTACAATAGGATTTTTTATATAAATGCAGGCTTCTTTTAATATTCCTGCATTGTTTTTTTCTTTATTTCTAAAAAACACTTGACTTTTTCAAAACACCACAATAATTAATTTGAAGGGACTTTTTCCCTTACTAATTGTGATTGGAGTGTTTTTATGAAACCCGTTTTTGTTACTCATGCATCTTATCAAGACTTCGTTTTAACACAGCTGAAAAAACATTATTCTAATGGTATCCTTACTCTTGTAAGCAAGGACTGGCCTATTATCACCAAGTTATGGATTACTGATATTTCTTATATTACTCCTTGGCTTAATGATACTTATTCTATAAAAGGTCCTGCACCTCGTGATCCCGCTTCTATGTTAAGGTCTTATCTTCTTTTCTTATTCACTAACCCTACTATTGGTATTACTAAGTGGGTGGATGAGTTGCATCGTGTTCCTCTATATGCCATCCTAAGTGGCTTTGAGCCAGGTGATATTCCAGGTGTTGGAACCTTTTATGACTTCTTTAATCGTTTATGGGGCTTAGATTTTAATAATGTTAAACCCAAAGCTAAACGAAAACGTAAGAAAAAGAAGAAAAAGAAAAAACCTAAAAAGGGTGAAAAACAAGCCCCTAAAAATCCTGGTATTGTTGCAAAATTGATAAATCGTTTCTTCCGTGATAGTTCTAAGAAGAAAGTTTTACCTGGTGACAAATTATTTGAGTTCTTTCAGTCTCAAATTCTTTCTGTTTCTGCTAATTTAGGCCTTCTTGGTAATCTCGATTCTCTTAGTGTTGCAGGGGACGGCACTCCCTTAGTAACTGCTAGTTATCCAAGGAGTAAACCATCTTGTGATTGTTATGCCCAAGGTGTTACGAAGTGTAATCATCCCCGTCTGTTTTCCCAGCCAGACTGCAATTCCGGATGGGACAGTTCTAGAGAAAAATATTACAACGGCTACAGTCTATATATGATATCTGCTTGCGACAGCTTTCATGACTTGCCTCTGTATCCAAGACTTCATCCCGCTTCAAGGCATGATTCAGTTAGTTTCGTAACAGGTTCTATTGAATTTGCACAACGTTTCACCTTAGGCACAATTAACAAATTTCTTCTTGATGCTGCTCATGATGCTGAAGCTATCTATGAATTATTAGAGCATCAAGGAGTTGAAGCTTTTATTGATTTAAATCCTAGAACTAAAAAGAATTTTAGTTCTGAGAGTGATATCCAGATTTCACCTAAGGGCATTCCTGTCTGCTCTATTGGTAAAGAAATGAAACCTAATGGATATGATAAATCTCAAAACCGTCAAAAGTGGAGATGCCCTCTTGCTACTGGCACTAAAAATACTTGTAAAAAACGATGTTCTAACGCTAAATATGGACGTACATTCCACACTTTTTCTAAAGATAATCTAAGGCTTTTCCCAAGAACTGCTCGTTCATCGGAGAAGTGGAAATTTATCTATAAACGTCGCACTTCTGTTGAACGCTCCAACAAAAGAGAAAAAGTTGATTATCAACTAGAAGCTGGACGTCATCGTTCTACTAAAATGTGGTACATTCGTCTTTACTGCGTTATGATGTGCCAACATATTGATGCTTGGCATAGTGTTAAAAAAGATACTTTTAAACTCTCAGAAATTATATTTTAATTAAATAGTCTAACATCAATTTTAATAATCCTTGATGATAGGCTTGTTTGCTATGCTCTTTTTTAAAATTACTTTCTTTGTTAAGTATTTTCTAAAAATATTAAGACTTTTTTACTAAGTTTGCAATATTTTGATCCTAAAGTTTCATTTTATTCCGAGAGTCTATTTAAGATACAATCTTGTCTTATAATATAATTCTAATAGATTTCAACACTTTTTGTATAAATAACGGCTTATAGACTTATTAAGATTCTCAAAGTATTTATCTGCCATAAATCTTGTTACAAGATTACTTTTATTATTATCTTTGATTTTTTTCATTAATTCCAAGTGCCGGTGATTTTGTGTAAT
>CANQRX010000101.1 GCA_947626425.1 uncultured Bacilli bacterium
TTTTGTACATAAAGGTGTTCCCCTTTTTGTACATAGTTATTTTCCCCTTTTTGTACATTTTAATATTGACTTTTACAAAAGTATATGACTAAAGATATTGATAATAGATTATTTAATCGACATAGATATTTTTATTCAAGAAATTTGACAATGCCGTCAAAAAATTATATAAGTTTGGATTCACAAAAGGAAATTGATTTTTATAATAAAAATATTCAAGATAAAGAACTTATTTATCAAAATGAGTATATAAACCCATATGATGATAGCAAAGTTATTTTTCTTGAATACCTATTAAAACGATAACAATATTTTATAACAATTTTAGTTAAAATGAAATAGTTTTATTTTGGCAAAAAAAGTAAGTGTGAAAAATATTCACATACGATTTTTTGAAAATAATTAAAACCTATGAACTTTTAAGACATTAAAAAAAATGTCAATGTAAAAACGAAATATCGCAGCAAAGCGAGAATATGTCGGCTTTGGAATTGATATTTTTTTTATGTCCAATAATGGTTCTATTTCTTCAAAAAAAAGGGTTTCATTTTTTTTTGAAGAAGTTGCCCTCACGGCGAGTGAAATAATTATTTAAAAACACAAATTACATAAATTACATAAAATTTACTATTTATAAAAAATATGTAATTTTTATTATTTATTTAAAAAGTATAAAAAAAATGTTGACTTGATTGCATTATGATGTTAAGATGACAATGTCATGATAATATCAACACAAAAATTTATTTTGAAGAAGTTAATGAAGAAGTAAATTTATATAGGAAGAGGTGTTAAGAATTATGGCAAGAAATAATAAAGTGGAATTAAAAAGGGTAAGTATTAATTTACCAAAGGATTTGGTACAAAGGGTTGAAGAATATGGTGAAATGAAAGGTTTAAATACTACTAGTGCTTTTATTATATTACTTAATCAAGCTTTGGATGCCAAGGACACGATTGATAATTTACCTTATCTTATTGAATTGTTAAAATCGGAAATATCTAAAAACCAAAGTTTGAATTTCGAAAATAACGATTTAAAATAATTTTTTAGTTCTACATTCTGATGGAGAGGAGGAGAAAAAATTGTTTTCTAATAAACATCTATTTTCAGATGTTTATGATGACTATTTGCTTTATGCTAAAAAGCAACAAAAACTTCAAAGTTATACAACTATGAAATATAAATTTGAACTGCATATTTTACCTTATTTTAAAGATATGTATTTGGAAGATATTACAAGCAAGGATATTCTTAAATGGGAAGAGTATATTTTATCCTTAAATTTTAAAAATAATCAAAATACGTCTTTATATTATTTTCTGAGTGGCTTTTTTGAGTTTTGTAAAACTTTTTATAACTTTGATAAAAAAATTATTAGCAACGTTGGAAATTTTAAAAAAAAGTATGAAGAAAAGAATTTTGATTTTTACAATTTAAAAGAGTTTAAAAAATTTATAAAGTATGTCGATGATGAAGTATACAAACAGTTTTTTAATTTGTTATATTTTACAGGCATGAGAACTGGGGAGGCTTTAGCACTTAAATTTAAAGATTTAAAAAATGGTTACTTAAATGTGTCTAAAACTATTAATAGCCATGGAAAACGTGAAATAGGTACTCCTAAGACCATGACATCTAATCGATTAATAAAAATTGATTTTCAGCTAGAAAAAGACTTATTGAATTTAAAAAATATTTATAAGGAAAAATATTCTTTAAGCGATGACTTATTTATCTTTGGAGGGATAAAACCTTTATCACCTACAACAATTAACCGACGAAAGATAAAAGCTTGTGAAAAGGCTAATTTAAGACCTATAACTCTTCATCAATTTAGACATAGCCATGCAACTTTATTATTACAAAAAGGTATCATGGTAAATGAAGTATCAAGAAGATTAGGACATAGTAAAACCAGTACAACTTTGGATATATATAGTCACACTGATTTAACCCAAGAAAAAAGAGTGCTACGAACACTCAATAAATTAAGATTTAACTTATTAAACAAAATCAGAACTAAGTTAAATTTTATATTAAAACGGTTATTCCGTCTTAACTCAAAAAAATGGAGCAGATGATGGGAATCGAACCCACGTTAATAGCTTGGAAGGCTATAGTTCTACCATTGAACTACATCTGCATAACTCAATTGCAAGTTAATTTTAGCAAAAAAATGTTAACATTGCAACCATTTTTTTGCGGGATGGATTCTAAAATAACAGAAAATATAAAAAAAGAAAGAGTTTACAATAATAATATACTAAAATAACCATAATAAATTAGATCTTTTAATAAATATATTATTATAAAATTTATAAATTTATTAGATAAAATTTTGGGTAATTGAAAACTTACTCTAAATAAATTTATCATTATTTGTAATATCTTTTATTCCAACATTACTATTAAGACATATGCTTTTCGTTTCTTGCTTATCTCACATAGTTACTTCGTTTTTTGTCGTATAACATAGCTAATTAATTGTCAAAGTAAATGTAAGTAGTTTAATTACAATTAATAATGAAATAAAAAATTGTTTAAATCGTAGACATTTTATAACAAATGCTGTACAATTAGACCCATCTTTAGGAGGCAAATTTTATGAATAAATTGTATAAAACTTTAGATATATATAGTGGTTGGCTAATCAGATATGTTTTAAGCTATAGGGGGTTGAGTAAAAACCTCTCTAGCAAAAAAGTTTTATTCCCATTTAATCTAAGTTAAATTTTTTTAAGAATAGGTTTTGTCGCAACCCCCTATATATTTTTTATATTCGGTTAAGACAGTTTTAAAATTTTCGAAGAAAAATAAATATTTACTTTTACTTAGGAATAAAATTAAGTGAAAGAGGGTAGTTATCTATGAAAAAAGTTATAATTTTAACT
>CANQRX010000102.1 GCA_947626425.1 uncultured Bacilli bacterium
AAGTTATTATTGGTGGGGCCTGTCGCCTCGCTACTTCAATAATAATTATGCTAATGTCTTTAGCGGCTACGTCGGCTACCTTAACTACAGCGCTGTCATTAATACTATTGGCGTGCGGCCAGTTATCAATCTGACCACTGATACACTGACCACCTCTGGAGACGGAAGTGCAAATACTCCGTATGAGGTGCAGTGAAACGAAACCTCATAAAGTGAAAAATAACTGAGTGGGGCTTTGTTTGGATTTTGCTCCGCCAAAATCCAAACCGCCCAAAAATGACGTTTTTCACTTAACTGTGTCTGAAATGAAAATTTTGAACATAGTTAAACGAAAAAATAAAATATAAATTATAATATATTCATACATTCTTAAATAGATTTTCTTTCATATTATAAAACAGAAAGAAGGAATGGAATGGAAAAAGCATATTTTCCAATGAAATATTATAATTTAACTCAAGGATATATTAATAGTAGTACTCATCAAGGTACTTATGCTTTAGATAATGCTGGTTATGATACAGGAAAAGATCCTATCTACGCACCTTTTTCTTGTACGGTAACTAAAAAATATGTTAAAGCTGGTCATGCTTATACTGTTTGGTTAACAAGTAATGAAAAAATCTTAACAGCTAAAGGTACAAGTGATTATCTAACTTTAATGATAGTGCATCCTGAGGATATAGCTGATTTAAAAATAGGTCAAAAATTTAAACAAGGTGATTTAGTTTGTCATGAAGGGAAAACTGGTAATGCTTCTGGTAATCACGCACACTTAGAATTAGGAATTGGAACCTGTGCTTGGCATAAAAATGATTATGGTATATATATGATAGATAATGCCGTTAAATTAGAAGATTATTTATTTTTAAAAGAAGATACTATTGTTAAAAATGATATTTATAAAGGTATAAAATATTCATTTAAAAAAGAAAATGCCATGCAGGATACTGATTACGTAATTAAATATACGACTACTGATTTAAATGAGAGAACAGGTCCTGGAACTAATTATTCCCAAATAAATGTTTTGCTTAAAAATACAGCTGTTAAAGTTTATGAAATAAGTGGTACCTGGGCTAAAATAGAAGAAGGTAAATGGGTAAGTAATAATTATTTAACAACTGATAAACCTAGTAATCATATTAAAAGTATGGAAGTATATAATACTGATAGTTTGAATGTTAGAAGTAGGGAAAACAATGGACCTATTATTGGAACTATTCCTACTAATACTGTAGTTTCAGTTTTACAAGTATTAAATGATTGGACTAAAATAGGGCCAGATAAGTGGGTATTTAACAAATACTTAAAATAAAAAATCATCATTTTGATGATTTTTTATGATTCACTTATAACTTCATTATTAAAAGCATTAGTTTCTTCAGCTTCAACACTTGCATCAGTTTTAGCCAATCTTATCGCTCCAGTTGGGCAAGACTCAATCGCATCTTGAAGTCTTTCACTTTTTAAATTATTATTGGATATTACATGTGATAAGCCATCGCTATCAAAATCAAAATGCTCATCATCAATACTTACGCAAGCTCCACAACCTATACATTTACTTTTTTCAACATCTAAAATATCCATATTTTCCTCCTTTTTTATATTTTTAATTACTTCTAAATAAATTATATACTAAACTTGACAGAAATTGCAATAATTACCATTATTTATCTTTTCAAAAAATGACGAATTATGATATCATTATAGCGGAGTGGTGTCTCATGAATAGCCGAATGGAAAAATATCATAATAATGAAAATGTTGTTGGTAAAAGAAGTCAAAAAAATGAACAACTTTATAAACAAGTAACTAAACAAAGTTTAAATGAATTTAATGTTAATTCTAATGCTACTGTTTTAAGCGATAATGGGACTAATATTGATTTAGAAATGCTTAAAGATATGCTTGATAAAAAATATCGCGATACAAACACTCGTAAACCTATTAATTTAGATTTTCCTAAAGATGAAGATGAAATAAAAATGGATGAAACTAAAGAATATGATATAAATGCTATTTTAGAAAAAGCTCGAGAACATAAAACAGTTGATTATGAAAAAGAAAGACTTAAAAAAATTAGAGACACTCAATATGACATTTTAAAAAGTTTAGATTTATCTGATAAAAAAGAAGAGCCAGTTGAAGAAAATACTGAAGAAGAAAAAAAATTAATGACTTTAATTAATACTATTGCTTTAAATGAACAAAATAGCAAACAAAACGATTTAGATCCTTTAGATCTTTTTCAAGATTTAAAGGGAAGTGAAAACACCCAAGTTTTAGATGGTTTAAAAGAAGACATTCAAAAAAATATTAATACTGATAAAATAAAAAAAGTAGTTAAAGATGAAGTACAAAAAGAAATAGATAAGTCTTTTTATACAAAATCATTAAATCTTTCTAAAACGGACTTTGATGACTTTAAAGATTTACAAGATGATGTTAAATCTAATAAAGTTTTAGTAACAATTTTAACAATTATAATTATTATCGCATTCTTATTTGGAATATTTTTGTTTTTAAATATTTATTTTGAATGGGGAATAATTTAAAAAGAACAACAATTTTGTTCTTTTTAATTAAGATTATTTTCAGCTAAGATTTGATTTAAATTACTTAAACTTATATTTAAAGAATCACATATTAATTTTTTCGATACACCATTTTTGAATAAATTCTCAGCATTGGCTCTAATGGTGTTACGTGTTCCTTCTTCAATTCCCATTTCTTTGCTATGTTCTAAACCTGAGGCGATATCTCTTCGTTTTTTCTCATAAAATTCGTATAGTTGTAAGGCATCCGGATCAGCATTTAATTTTTCTATTAATTTTGCAACTTTTTGGACTCTTTTATTTGTATATTTTTCCATATCTATTCTTCCTTC
>CANQRX010000103.1 GCA_947626425.1 uncultured Bacilli bacterium
CATGACAAACCCGTTGCTTGCCTTACATATTTTAAAAAAATTGAAGGCGAGCAAAAAATTAAAGTTTTGGGTTTGTCGGACAAAACCGTTGCTTGCCTTCCATTACTTTTTAAATTACCTTTACATGATCTTCTTTATTTTAATAATTTTATTTTATTCTTTTAAAGTCTTTTCTATAAAGTCTTTTCTAAATCTTTCTTTCAGTTCAGGAGTTTCTGAATAAAATTTAATTCCTAGTAAACGAACTTCTTCATTTTCAGTTAATACTTCTACATCTTCTCTTTCCCCAAGGGAAGATAAAAAATCTTCTTTCCATTTATCTTGAAGCCTTAAATGATCTCCTTTAGGTTCTAAAAATATTTGGTAAGTACAGTTTTCATCTTGAAGATATAATAAAAAGTCTGGCATAAATCCTCTTGTTCCATCTATCTCAACTATCTTTATTTTACGTTCATTTCTAATCAGATAAACTTCATTATATTTTTCTTTTAATTGTTTTATATAATCATTAATGAAATTTATAAATGAATTTTCCCAAGAGTTCACAATCGCTTTATCATAAATAAACCAATCATGATCTCGCATGTTTCGAGGCTGTACTAATTCATCTATATCTGAAATTCCTTGATTGACTTTGTTTAATTCAATTTGATAATCATTAATTAATTTTGAAAATTTTACACCTTCAAAGACAGGCGTCCCACGATTTTTCATATAGTTTAGTCGAATCTTCTTCTCCATGGATTCAAAGAATTTTTCTACCATTTCTAGTTTTGTGATTGGATCTAAGTCCTTTATTTCAGTTTCAGAAGGTAAAGAAACATATAAAGTTAAATCGCCTAAAAAATCCTTACTCTCTATAAAGGTTTTCATACTTGAAATGGAAGGCATATAATTTTTTAGATTACTATAATGAAAAAACGGTCTTCTCTGAATGGCTTTTTGAATATATTTTTCTTCCACCTTCCAGCTGACTTCATGAGTTTGAGTAGCTACTTTATGGGTTATTTTGCTTCCATATTTCTGTTCAATCGCCATTTCAAACGGTATATCAAAGACAGTTGAAACATTGTACTTTTCTAAAGTGTTATAATCTTCTGCTGTTGTTTCAATTAATTTATTGATATAGATCTTTCCCTCTTTAAAAATAGGATTCTTTTTAAAAGAAGGTTTGATCTTTGCTTCTAAATGATGGTATTTATCTTCTTTTACTTGAATATTAGCTGATTTTAAAGACTTCTCTAGATTTTTAATATAGGCATTATCATTGATTGTATGATAGTGAAGCGACTCAATCACTCTTAGTTCAGAGTTTTCTCCCCCAAAATCAAAACGTCTGGTATAGGAATCTTCATCTTTGTATTCAAAAGGATAATATCTCGCACCACGACCGATTAATTGTGCTTCACTGTCCGTTGTTGCCTTTGTTTTGGTTGCTCCTTCACTAATACGAACAATATCAAAGAGATTAAGAACGTCCCAGCCTTCATTCAGCCTTGCCACTGCGAAAATAACACGAATAGGGTTATTGGCTTCTTCTAAACTGTTTAAAATCAAAGCATTTTCTTCTGATAAAAAATCTCTGTCGTTTGCATTTAAAAGATTTCCTTCTGCAAAATCCCATTTTAAGTCCTGAACCACTTGATTGAGGTCTATCTTTTTATAGTAAGCGAACATACTGCTCCAAATACTTTGCTGGTGCTTATAGATAGTATAGCCATTTTCTATTACTTCTTTTAATCCTTCTGCTTCTAAACCTTTAATTAGATTAATAAACTTCTCTTGAGCGTTTTGAGAGTTTTTAATCAGGTTCGATTTAAAAAATATAATCGGTTTTAAGTCGATTCCATGATCTCTTGCGACATATTTTCTATATTGGCTTAACAAAACACTGTTTAACATCTTATTTCTATCTTCTTCATCAGCTCGTAAAAGCATGACATTCTTTGAATAGCCATCTCTCATAAATTGCCTTAAATCATACTGGTAAACAATTTTATCTCGATACTTTTCAAATAAAACATCTTTCGTTAAATCAATCGTTGCAGTGTACTCTAACAGTCGGTTAGCTGGATTTAGTTTTAATAAACGATTAACAGTGTTTTCCCACGTTCTTTCTTCTTGTTCTTTTGTATTAAGTTTTCTTTTATCTCTACGAGTCCAGGCATTAATGTGATGGGCTTCATCTGCTAAAAGCACGATCTCCAATTCTTCCAATCCTTCAAAGGTTAAAGAGTTCTCTCTTGGCTCTGTTAAATCTAAATGAAGCTTTTGTATGGTGGTTAGCTTTAAATAGATCGTGTGAGGGTCTGGTAAACTTGGAAAGACATCAACAATCTGGATATCAATCTGATTTCCATCAATGACAATCCCTTCTTTTCTAAATAAATACTTTAAAGAGTTTGTATTGGTTAAATTGTCTTTCGTTTTTTTAATAATAGCGTCACTATTTACAAAAAATATAAAGTTCTGCTTGTTTTGCTCCTTGTATAAATAAAGGATATTAGAAGCTAAAACGAGCGTTTTTCCTGATCCCTCTCGTGTCAAGGGTATGATAAATATTTTAATGATTTTTGATTTAAAAATTAAATTGTATTATATAATTGAATCTTTATATTATGCTATAAGTTCAGATTCAATTTTTTCGGTTAAGCTAGCTAGCTTATTAATAATATATGAGTAATCTTCACTGGTCCTTTTAATAAGATATATTGGTGGAGTTTTCATATTAAATTCTTGACCTAAAACTCCTGTTACATTAGGTGAATTTCTATGAGTCATTTGATTCCTGTAATCAGATAAATATCGATGATTGCCCTTCCAAGTTTCATC
>CANQRX010000104.1 GCA_947626425.1 uncultured Bacilli bacterium
GATGGTGTTAAAAAAATTGAAATGCACTTTTTACCAGATGTTTATGTTCCTTGTGAAGTTTGTAAAGGAACCCGTTATAATCATGAAACTTTAGATATTCATTATAAAGGTAAAAATATCAGTGAAGTCTTAGATATGCGTGTTAATGAAGCAGCTGAATTTTTTGAAAATGTTCCAACCATCAAAAGAAAATTAGATGTTTTAATGGATGTTGGTTTAACTTACATTCAACTTGGTCAATCAGCTCCAACCTTATCGGGTGGGGAAGCCGGCCGAGTTAAACTAGCGAAAGAACTTCAAAAAAGAGCTACCGGTAAAAGTTTATTTATTTTAGATGAACCAACTACTGGGTTACATTCCGCTGATATCAAAAAATTAATTGCCATTTTAGACCGCATTGTTGATAATGGCGACACAGTAATTGTTATCGAACATAATTTAGATATGATTAAAGTTGCGGACCATATTATTGATTTAGGACCTGATGGCGGGGATAAAGGTGGAACAATTGTTGCCCAAGGAACTCCCGAAGAAGTAGCCAAAGTTTCAACTTCTTATACAGGTCAATGGTTAAAAAAATATTTAAAAAATAAGGGGCTGTTCAATAATTAAGTGATTAATTATTGAATCAGTCTTTTTTAATTTATAAAAATAAAACCCCAAAAGCATAAGCTTTTAAGGGCATTTTGCGATACAACAATATTGTTCAAGGAGTTGTATCACATGTCATATTTTATTATAAAAAGGACATTTTTTCTAGTCCCTTCACTATCCATGGTGAAGGAATATGAAAAATTGATAAATTTATGTTACTTTGCGAAAAATTTGAAGTTTCCAAAGTAGTAAAAAATGTAAAGCAATTTGAGAGAAGGTGTAAAGGATTCAAATAACTAATCCCCCACAATCTTTTATTATATTGTTTCAGCAAATTTAATGTTAATTTATTAGTTATAAAAAATTAGTACATAATTCTAAAGGATGTATTTAACTTTATACAATAGATATTTTTAAATTTAGTTGAAGTATACAATTTAGAAATTGTTAAAAAAAACTCTTTATTTACATTTATATGTTCTTCAAAAGTGTAAATTCAAAAAAAGAGACCAGTTCAAAATTAATCACTTAATTATTGAACAGCCCCTTATTTTTATCTTTTTATTCCTTCATTTTCACTAATTAATTGTTGGTTTTCTTGAAGACTTTGATTATTACGCATTTTTTGGAGTTTTTCTTTGGTTTGCTTTAATCCTTGTTCATAGGCATCAATTATTTGATGATAATTAGTAATTCCAAAATTATTTAATTCCATGCCATTAAAAATAGCAAACGCATTGATGCCTTTCTCGCGACATTTGTAAAGTTTTTGAGCAACAATTTCTAGCGAATCATCAAAGTTAACTTTTAAATGATTTATTAACGGATTATCTCTTGTTCTTTCGTCATATTGAAACTCTAGTTTTAAATTATCATCGTTCTTTTTTTCAACTGGTTTATTTTCAAAAATTTGAATATTAACTTTTATTTCATTTAAAGGTTGAATCGCCATTTGTCTATCAATTACTTCTAAACTATAGTAAGGAACCAATCCTTTCGCGTCTGTTTTCTTTTTAAAATTTGCTTTTTGGACTATTTCATTATAATATGAGTCATTTGTTAACATTATGTACTCATATTTATCTAAATATTTTTGATAACTCATTTGGAAAGTGTCTCTTTGGATATTTTCGCATAACAATTCATCCTTTTCCGCAGTTTTAATAATTGAGCTATATATTTTTAAGTCTGAAGGTAGTTCTTCAAAATAATCTTTTGTAATATCAAAGGAATTGATTACTTCATTTATGTCATTAAATAAGGTTGATGGTCTTTTAAAGTCAAAATCATCGCTTTCGATAATATTAAAAAATGATTTTCCCTTTGGTCCCCTATTATATTGAAAATTAAATCCTGTCTCTTTCAATTTAGAAAGTAAGGCATAGATTAATTGTTCATTTTCCGGTGAAAAGGCAAAAGAAATATAAGGTGCTCGCTTTGAATTACTATGTCCACCACAGCAGGCAATAGTTTCAATTTTTTTGGCAAAACAGTTTAATAATAATTTTTCTAAATCGTCATTTTCTTCTCCAAAGTCTCTTGCTGCTTTTTGATAATCTTTAATTTCTTTAAAATCAACAACTTTTCCCGTATTTAAGTTTTCATTGTCCATATATTAACCTCCTAATTATAATATTATCATATCAATGCTGGTAGTTGTTAAATTTTTTTTGTTTAATATAGTTTAATTTTGAATTATGTATATTTAGGAAAGTTAAATCAGTAATTTAAAATTGACAGACGGGGGGGGGGTATATGATAAAATTAGTTAAGAGTAAGGTGTTGGAAAATGGAAAAGAAAACAAATACTTTTAATTATTTTATTGTTGGTTTAATAATATTAGTTATTGCTTTTTTAGGAATAACTTATGCTTATTGGAATATTACTTTAAAACAAGAAGAAGAAAATATTGTAAAATCAGTTTGTTTAAAAGTAAGTATGGCCAAAGATTTAGATGAAATAAATTTACCAAAAGCCATTCCCATCAACGATGAAGATGGTTTAGCTTTAAATCCTTATAAATTTAGTATACAAAATACTTGTGAAGATAATGCCAGTTACCAAATAAATTTAGAGTCATTATCAAAAATAAATGGAACATATGAAATATCCGAAGAAAATAGATTAGCACCAAAATAT
>CANQRX010000105.1 GCA_947626425.1 uncultured Bacilli bacterium
GTTCAAGTTAATGACCTATATCAAGAGGCAAAGATTGGACTTTTAGAAGCACTCTATACTTATAGAGAAAGTAAAGTAGTGGGCTTAGCCCATTATGTAAAAATCTGCGTACAATCACATATAGGAGATAGTCTACGTAAGTGTAGTACGAAGTCTTACAGGCTTTTAGATACACGTCTATCTTTAGATATGGATATTGCAGATGATGGCTCACTGACGTTTATGGACCTTGTAGAGTGTGGAAATCTTGAATTTAACCCACACTATCAAGCAAGTAAACAGGAGCAAATTAACATCCTTAAAGGAAGACTCAGTGTCTTATCAACACTAGAGAATGAAGTCTACCATTTATGGAATAAAGGCTATTCATATAAAGAAATAGCAGCAAAAACCTCTTTTAACGTTAAGAAGATAGATAATGTAATCCAAAAGATTAAGCGTGTTGCTTTAAAGTCGTAAGTATCAAGATTAAAAAGGCTTACATTACGAAAAATTATCGGGAAATGTGGTATTTACTAGATTTTAGCTTAAAATTTGCTACAATAAGTTCATGTTCCTTATGGAATAAATCAGGACATTAGAAGAATAACTAATTGAGAAGGAGAAAAATTATGTTTTTTAAAAAGAAATCAAACGGAGTAGTTGCATTTATGGAAGGGACACTTGTTCCATTAGAAAAAGTTAATGATCCAGTATTTGCACAAAAAATGATGGGTGACGGATTTGCGATTGAACCAACAAGTGGTGCAGTTGTATCACCTGTAGATGGAGAACTAACAATGGTATTCCATACTAAACATGCAGTTGGAATCACAACAAATGAAGGTGTTGAAGTATTGCTACACATCGGAATTAACACTGTTGAACTTGATGGAGAAGGATTCGAAATTCTAGTAGAACAAGGATCAAAAGTTAAAAAAGGCGATAAATTAATGAATGTTGACTTAGATTTAGTTAAGAAAAAAGGCAAAGAAACAACTTCAATGTTTATCCTGACAAGTGGAAATACTATTTCAAAACTTAATGAAGGTGAAGTTTCTTTATCTGAAGAAAATGTTGCTGAAATAGCTTAAATAGACGCTTTTAGACGATTATAAGATTTAAATTTAAAATTTCAGGTTCAATGTAATAGTAAGTTCCGTATTTCTAGTTTTATAGAAAAGAGTAGAATCTGCAATGTTAATTGGCTTTTCTGATTCTTTTAATTTCAGTTTATATACCTTATAATGTATTTAGTAGTCTAAAATGTGGATTTTAAGTACTCTAAAAATACAGAACTTGCGTTTTTATAAAATAATGTAATACTAAGTTCCGTTTGAGTGCTGTTTTATTTTAGGGTAAAACAACTACTATCCTAGCTGTTTTCTATTAAGATTCACTTGATGTGGTTCGATATATTCAATGTGAAGCTGGGCTAGGGTTTGTGCTCCATATTCTTTTAATGCTAAAGAATATGGAGTTTTTCCTTTTAAGCTTTCTAAACGCACACCGTTAATGTGACTCATCATAATATTTACTTTGTTTTGTGATAAACTTTCTAAACTTGTTTTCTTTGGAAAGAAGTATCTTATAAATCTATGTTTATTCTCAATTGCGCCTTTTTGTTGAGATTGTAAAGGATCACAATAGAATATCCTACATCTTTGCTCACCTGTAAAAGGAGAGAACTCCAAGGACAATGGATCAGAAAACTCCGGACCACGGTCTGTTAAAATTACTCCCATCAAATCTCTAAACTTTGCTATACCTAACTTTTTTTCTAATGTGTTAAATACAGTGAGAACGTTCTGCGAGTCATGATCATTCATAACATATGCTAGTAAAAGGGATTCTTCTTGTGTGAGAATTGTTAATAAAGTTTTTCGTTCATGTCTAAGACCTTCCACACAATCCATCTCAATATAGTTCTTTAAGGGGTTTTCCTTGCGGTAACGCTTGTATGCTTCGTAGTTTCGACCTATGTAGATACCCTTATCATTGGGGGGAGTGGTCTTTTGAATTCGTTGCCTATAGCCTACTGACTTTCTAAGGTCGAGTCTAATACTCGTTGTTTGGCCTTGGTTTATCCAATTGTATAATGTCTTGATGCTTAAAGGCATCACATCTATATTGTCCCGCCAAATATGATACAAAGGCTGACCATTATCCAATCCTACTTTTAAGATACTATCAATCTGTTCAAATCTCTTGTCATCCATCTGAATCCCGATTCTTGAATAGGATAAGTTATTCTTGTATTTATTTTGTGCATGCTCCGAGGTGTAAAGATATTTATCTTTTCTACAATGTTGTAGTAAGGGACATCCGTTACATGTATTGGGATAGCGTTTCAATCTTTTACAGTTGTTAAAATCTATCTGGTATTCTTTCGCTCTTTGATTAAAAGCGTTTGCGGATTTAAAGTAACGATTTAACTTTATTTCCTTTGAAACAGTTGTTGGATTCTTCGCAATCCAAGATGCGATCTCTTTTGCTGATTTATCAAGGTCGAGTCCACGCTCAATAAGTTTTCTATCTTCTAATGTCAGATGTTTATATTTTTCTTTCATATTAAATCCCTCCTTATAAGTATTCTGAAGAAGACAGCACTCAGTTAAATTATAAGCGGAAGTTACTATTACACAAAACAGATTGGATTTTTAAAAGCGGAAGTTACTTTTACAATTAAGTTAAGTATTCTTTTATAGTGAATAGTTTGTGTTTCTTTAGATAA
>CANQRX010000106.1 GCA_947626425.1 uncultured Bacilli bacterium
AATAGTATTTTTTTTATATAATAAGAAATTGCGTTTTAAATTTCGTACAAATTAACTATGTACCTAATTAAATACAAAAAAGACTAAATAAATTAAAAAAAATTTTTTTCTAAATAAGTACTAAAAAAACATTATGTAATTTTACTTTACAAATTTAAAATTTGTAGTATAATATGTAAAGTAAAAAAAAAGAGGTTTAAATATTTACTTTATGATAATTTAATGTTATACTTAAATATATATTATAGGGGTTTTCTGGAGGTGTTGTATGAAAAAAATAGTTATTGATGCTATAAGAAGCTTATTAAGTTTGATTGATACTGGCATATATAGTTTAATCGAGGGACTATTTCAATTAATTATAGACTTGGCTAATGTTAGGATATTTAATGATTCAGTTATTTCTGATTTTGCTGGTCGTATTTATGTAATCTTAGGATTAATAATGGTATTTAAGTTAATGATTTCATTTATTCAATTAATTGTAAATCCAGAAAAAATGGATGATAAAGAACAAGGCGTTGCAAACATTTTAAAACGAGTTATTTTTTCCATAGTTTTAATTGTTTTAGTACCATTGATATTTGATTTAGCAAGAACAGTACAGGATTATGTAGTTCCCGTTATTCCAAAAGTTCTTTTAGGAAGAAGTAGTGCTAATGAGAATTCTGAACTTGTGATGGCAGATGCTGGTAGAGTTATGGCTTTTCGAACTTATTTAGCTTTTTTTGATTATGATAATCCAGCCTGTAATGATGGCTCAATTAATGAAGCTGCGAGTATTTATGGCGATGATATTTTAATTTTCAATGTTTCAACTGCACATGAGCACATACTTGATACTGATGATACCTGTAGTACTGATGAGCAAGGATATAAATATAGATATACTCTTATAGCGCCGACTTTTGTTGGTGGATATTTGATTTTTACTTTAGTGTCAATTGCAGTTTATATTGCAATAAGGGCTCTAAAACTATCGATTTGTGAGTTTATTGCACCGATTCCGATTGCGAGTTATATTGATCCAAAAACTTCTAAACAAGCATTTGATAGTTGGGTAAAAATTACTATTCAAACGTATCTTGATTTATTTATAAGCTTAATTGGTGTATATTTTATAGCTTTTGTATTAAAAACTTTGTTTGAAAATCCAGAGACTTTAACTGCAATGTATGGGAAACTTGGTGGAAGTGTTAAAAGAGGCACATTTGTTACTATTTTTATTATCATTGGATTATTAAAATTTGCTAAAGAGTTTCCTAAATTTGTAACTAATTTACTAGGATTCAAGGAAGGAAGTGGAATTTTAGGCGATGTATTAAAAATGGCAGGTGGTTTAGCAAGTGCAACTGGTGGTGCTATTGTAGGTGGAGCTGGAAATATTATTGCTGGAAAAGGTGTTGGTAATAGGTTAACTAGTGGAGTAGCTGGTTTTGCTTCTGGCTTATTTCATGGGGGGAAAGAGGCTATTTTGGGTAATAAAAATGCAAAAGAAATTTATAGTTCAACAGTTAGAGGTATTGGTTCTAGGAGAAATCAAAGAGCTGCTGATCGTGCGGCTGGTATTGGACCACTTGATAGAGCAAGAGTTGCAATGCAAGATTACTTTCAAATTAATGATGATGTAAGTTTAGCAGAGGGAACGCAAAAATCTATTTCGAATGTAAGAGATAGATATAGTTCTGTAAAATCTACAATTAACGAAAAAATTTCTAGAAATCCGAATGAAATATCTTGGAATGGGGCAGCTGATGGAAGTTCAAAAACTGTTCAAGATTTTCAAAGGTTGTTGTATGAAAATATGGAGGCTATTGAAAGTAGTGGTAACGTCGCTTTAAAGAAATATCTTGAAGCTGCAGTCGATAGAGATCAAGCCGGTAGAATAACTGGTATGTCAGCGAATTTTTCAGAAAAAATACGTAATTCATTTGGAGGAAGAAATCTAACTTTTAATGATTTAAATGCAGTCGGTCAAATGGCTTCGCAAGATCCACAATTAGGTACTATTGCAGTTGCATTAACTGGTGCTGATTCATGGTTAAGAGCTGAAGCTCAAAAAGAAATTCAAAGTGACACTTTCCAAGGAAATACAACTGATGCTTATGGAAATAAATTTGTTAAATTCATGAATGATTCAGATGTTCAACGTACATCTCAACAATTAAATCAAGTTATTGCTCAAGAATTTGGAAATATTGGAGCTTTTGATTTTAGCGTTGAAGGACTTGATGAGCCTATACATATAACCAGTGCTCAGGATTTAATGAATGCATATAAGGTTTATCCTTCTGAAGTTGATAAAGCTCTTAATGATAAAATTAAAGCAAGTGCTCAAAGTGTTGCCGGCAATAAAAATTCTGCTGCTCGTGCATCTAATCAGAGAAGAAGGGGAAATGGTAATGGTAGTTAATAAAAAGGAGTGTGATATAGGTGAATCAAAATCAATATTTAATACCTGCAAATACTAAGAAGGGAGAATTAATATTTGGAATATTTCAAACGGTTGATTTGATAATATTTTTAATAGGAGTTGGAATAACGCTTTTGATGTT
>CANQRX010000107.1 GCA_947626425.1 uncultured Bacilli bacterium
TATACATTTGCATTTTATTGTAATAAAAAATGTGCAATTTATTTTCTTATGTAAATAGACATGTAAATAACTAAATTTTAAAAAAAATGCTTGCCTAATTAACAATTTTTGTTAAAATAGCAAGCGAGCAAGAAAAATTATTCTATGTTTAATGCTATTTGGTCTAAAATATAAACCATATAACGTAAAATATCATATGAATAATATGTTCTGAGAATACTGTTTATTGAATCAGCATCAACATGATAACTGCTAAGAAAAGTAGCTAATTCTTGTCTTATTTCTTGCTCTTTGCTGATTTCATCTTCTAAATATTTGATGATATCAAAAATTGTAATATCTCCAAAAAATGGATCTACATATATAACTTTACTTTTCATAATAACAACCCTTCCTTCTATTTATAAATCTAATTCATTTTTAGCTTGTCTAACTATCTCTTCATCTAAGAGATTTTTTTTAGTTTGATATCCAATCATTAGACAGTTTAAAATTAAATTATTTAATCTTCTTGGTATAGACTTACTTACATTAAATAAAGCAACTAAGGCATTATTTGTAAATAATGGTGATTGAACATTTGCAATTTTAAATCTACTAATAACATATTCTTTCACTTCTTCTTTAGATAATCCTTGAAATTTGTAGTTAACGATTATTCTTTGATAAATAGTTTCATAACTATTTTTTATTAATCTGTCTTTTAATTCAGGACAACCACAAAGTATCAAAGTAGTATATTCATGCTGATCACTATCAAAATCTAATAATATTTTTAAATTAATAAGTATTTCATTAGCTAAATAATGTGCATCATCAATAATAATTATTAATTGAACTCTTTGATTATTTGCTAATCTGATAATTTCGTTTTGAATACTTTTATATAAATCGCTTTTATAACATGCTCCAACGTTAATATTTAATTGATTTGCTAATTCCTTATAAAAATCAAATAAATTATAATTATTTTTAGCTGTGAAATATATTACTTTGTATAAATCTTTGTTTAAAGATTTTATAAAAGCATTTAAAGTAAATGTTTTTCCTAAACCAGCATCTGCTAAAAAAATACCTAAGCCTTTAACTTCTTTTAAGTAATTTAATCTTGATATACATTCTTCATAGTCTTTGCTTTTATATGCTTGTTCAACTATAACATCCTTTAAAAATGGATTACAACTCATTCCATAATAACTAGTATACATATTTAAACCTCCGTTTTTTCAATTACATCTCTTTCATCATTTATCATCTTGGAATAATCTATATTATTAGTTCGCTTTGACTTTCCATTAGCCACTTTATCTACTTTTTCTATTCTTTCTATAAATTTATTATCTTCATATAAATATAAAGTTTCTAAATTTAATGGATCATATCTTAACTCAATTGTTTGCTTAACATATTTGTAAGGAACTTCATAATAGTTGTTGTTGAACTGTATTGTTCTATCTAATCTAACTTTTTTGGTTGTACGATGTAAAAATGCTTCATCAACCTTTTGTTCTTCAATAAATTGAATTAATTCAAAATCCTTATGCCATCTATCATTTGGTGTTTCTTTAGTAGAAGAATGTACTTTATTTATATAATTTTCTTTCAAAAATATTTCTAAGCTTGTTCTTATATCTTCTAAAGAATTAAATGTATTCCAATCTGTAGCTCTCATCCATCCATCTTTTATTGTTCTAAACATTCTTTCCTGCTTAGCTTTGGCTTCTGGAGTGTATGGTTTTGCATGAATTAATTCGATTCCTAAAGTTGCACATATATAAGCCAATTGTTTATTATCATATGGACCACCATTGTCAACAAATAACATCTTTGGTTTACCATATGTTTTTATTGCTTTTTTAAATACTGATTGCATATTTAAAGCATTATCAGCAAAGAATACATCATATCCCATAATCATTCTTGATTTATCATCAATAAACATTATTATATATGTTTTATATTTAATGTTATCAATCTTTAAATAAGGGCCTACAGATGTATCTGCTTGCCAACATGTATTCGCATATTCCATTTCAAACATCCTTCTTTCTACAGTCACAATTTGACTAGCTTTTAAATTGTTTTTTTTAATAAATCTTAAAAAAGTATTAAGAGTGATATCTTTTTTATTAATTAGTTGTTCTTTTACTAATTTATTGTAAATAGCTGTTCCAGTAATATTTGGATATTGTTGTCTTAATACTTTTATTTGTTCCACAATATCTGGAGTTAATTTTCTACTTGATTTATAATCTTTTCTTTTTTTATTTTCTAAAGCTAATAAACCATTCTTTTTATATAAATTAACCCATTTGTATATGCAACTTGCTGTTAATTTAATTGTTTTTCCTTGAAAATGATAAGTTTTAGACGCCATAAAATCGATATAAGCCTTTTTTGTACTATAACCATGGGTATTATTAATCAAAGGAGCTATTATACTAAATCTAAAAAGGCTAATATCTTCATTTTCTTTACTCATTAGAACTCCTCCTTTCTTGAAAATTGATTATAATTTCTAATCAATATTCTTTAAAGGGGAAGCTTATGTTGGTGGATGTTCTTAAGAATAAGCATAATTTATGAATATTATTTTAATTTGCATAAAATATCGATTATTTGTACTTAAAAATAATTTTCTTTCCTCAAAAGAATTTATTAAATTTTGTATATCATTGTAATTTTTATTTGGAAATGTAGTTCTTAATAAAGGTTTTAAGTATTTATTAAATTGCTTTTTCCAATATTTAACTACATATTCATTTATATTTTTATTATTTATAAGAGCATCTATAATTGTTTTCAAAGTATATTGTTTATAAGGAACTAAACCATCTGGAAGAAGTGAATGAGTTTTACCACATCCATTGCATTTAATTCGTTTAATTTTTACAATTCTAGAATTACAATTATAATTATTGTCAAAAAATATTAAATTTCTTTCATAAGTTCCCCATTTAATTAAATTAGTTGAAGAACAACAAGGACATTCCATATATCCATAATTTAAAGTATTTTCGTATTCTTCTAAATATTTTTCTATTTCGTATTTATCATTTAAAAAAAGGGGATTGATTTTCTTTGAATTTATTAGTATCATATATTTGTTTCTTATATGAAACATTTGGTTTGTGAGAGGACTTAGTCCTCTTTTTTTT
>CANQRX010000108.1 GCA_947626425.1 uncultured Bacilli bacterium
TGTTCCAATAAATTTAAAAAATAATTAGCATATGTTTCTTTCATTATTTGGTTAGGTATTGTAAATTTTAAATATATTCCTGCTTCTTTAATTGTTAAATAACCAAAATAATATAATAAACTTATCAAAACATTGGCTGTTATATTTTCTAATAAATTAAACTTATCAACCAAACTTCCACTTATTTCATCAGTTTTTAATATTTTTTCAATTATTTCTAAATATATATTGTTATTTTTAATTTTTAAAATATTATCAATTTTCCCATAATTTACAACTATATTAGAATCATATAATTTTTTAGGAAATTTTTGGTATTGTTCATAACGGCTTAAAAAATACATAACTAAAGTCGCATTAAAAACACGTTGTTCAATTTCTTCATTAAACAAATAACCATCATAATTTTCTAACATAATTTTATATGCTTCTTCTTGGTCTTTTTCTAAAACAACCTCTTTGATTAAATTTAAAACTTCATCATGCGTTAAACCAATCATATTATGCATATTATAATCAGTTGATAAATCGGTTGCTATATTAAAGCCCGTTGTCATACTGTTTAAAGTGATTGGACAAATACCTGTGGCAAAGAAACGCCCGACAGTCCCTTCTTTAATATAAATTTTGATATTGGCATAGAAACTTTTAACTATTCCATTTACTAAGCTTTTAAATTTTGAAGTATCGCCTTCTAATATCGCATTGGTAAAATTATCATATTCATCTACTATTATATATAATTTATGATCTAAATTTAAGTCATCAAGATGACCTAAAAAAAGTTTAATCATATCATCTGCATCATCATCTTTGTTATAATCATATTTTATATTATAGCTACTTAAAAATTTATTTATTCCTGTAATAACACATTTTTTAAAACTTTCTTTTAAATCATTATTATTTTTATTTTCTCCTATTCCTGAAAAGTCAAACTTTAAAACATAATAATTATTTTTATTTTTAGTTGGATTATTATAAATATAAGTTTCTTTAAACAAGTTTTCAAATAAGTCTTTACTGTTTAAATCGTAATAGTAAAACATCATACTTGTAAATAAACTTTTACCAAATCTTCCTGGTCTTAAATAAATTAAAGTATCATCATTATTTTCAAGTTTTTCTAAATACATTGTTTTATCAATATAATAATAATTTCCTTCAATTAATTCTTTAAAATTTATTTTTCCATATGGTATTTTCTTCATTTGCATTCCTCCTTACTCATTCCTCTTTAATTATATAGATGTTTAAGTTGAAACGCAAGAACATAATTGTAAAACAAATGGTGTCTTAATTTTCAAAATAATTATAAATGGTAATGGGCGCCACATTTGCTTACTTCACGGCATCAACGCAAACCAGTGGATCAGCAACATCAACAGTAGAAACAACAGAATTAAAGGGAGCAACAATTAAGTTTACAAGTGAGGCTAGTAAGTTTGAACTGTTAAATTACCCAGGAGGAATAGCAGTCTATGGAGCTCAAGCATCAATCGAAAAACAAGACAATGGTGATGATAATGACTATGAAGCAACGTTTAACTTAAAAATCGATTATACAAATGAAACAAGTACACCGTTAGATTGGGAATTATGGATGGTTGAAAGTCAGGTTGATAATTTAAACGCTAGTACTACAACAACATGTACATTACGTCAAAAAGGTGAAGGAGCAACAACGCAATTCTGGTATTCAGATGCAGCTGATTCAGCAGATGATAATACCCAAAGTTGTGATGCAGCAGCAAATAACGACAAAATTAAGTACAACAATGAGTGGTACAAAACTAGCAAGCGGAAAATTAAAAGCAAATAAAGATGGTGACGGAGAAATAACCAAAGATACAGTAGGTGATGAATTTACTGCAGAAAATGGAGATTTAGAACAAAGAAAAATCAATACAAGTGATAAACAGTCAAAATATTATTATTTAGTAGTAAAATATCCGAATAGTAATACACCACAATCAGAAACGGATATGGCAAAGCAAATCAAAGTAACGTTATCAATAGATGGCAAACCAGCCTCAACAGTATATCAAGCAGCCTAAAAGATAAAAGGAAATTGATAAAAGGAAGAGAAGTAGGAGAAAAGCTGAGGTATAAAACAGTAGTGGGCGCCACTTTTGCTTACTTCACAGCAAACGTGACAAAGAAAAGGGCGGATGAAAGAAACGCTTGTGATATAGGGATTGATATAATCTTTTAACATTACATTAGAAAAAGAACCCTATAAATAGGGCTCTAGTAACCAATCTATAATATTTTTATGAATAATTCCATTTTGTGAATAATCAAGCTTATCAGTAGAAATTACATATTTGGGATAATTATCCTCAACATGATTATAAGCACCAAATTCTCTTTCTTCACAATCTTTATCAGCTAATGTAAAAGCAACTTGATAATATTCTTTTTGATTATGCTTTGTTGCAACAAAGTCTATTTCTTTACCATTATTATTTCCTATATTTACATTATAACCACGATTTACTAATTCATTAAAAACAATATTTTCTAAATAAGCACCAAACTGAGTTTTTTTATTTATATTTATAACTTGACCTAAACCTAGGTCAGTTAAATAATATTTATCTTTTCTAGTTAATATTCTTTTTCCTCTTATATCATAGGAAGAAATTTTAGTCATAATCATTGCTGATAGGGCATAATCCAAACATTCATACACAGTTTTAGTGGAAATTGGTATTTTTTCTTTTTCGAATTCACTTAGCATCTTTTTAGGTGAAAAAGTTTGAGAAGGATTAGTAACTAAATATTCCATAATTCTTTCAAATAAAAATACATTGGAAATATTATTTCTTTTTACTACGTCTTTTAATATTATAGAATTATAAAGATCTATTAGATAATTATTTCTTGCTTCCTCTGATTTATATTCAAATCTTTGAGGCATTCCTCCCCACATTAAATAGTCATTGAAAGCTTCTTCTATAGAGTGCTTATCTTTTAAATTTTTAAGTTCTACAATTTCTTTAAAGGAAAAAGGAGTTATTTTAAAAGAAACATATCTTCCCGATAAAAGTGTTGCTAATTCACCAGCTAAAAGTTTTGAATTAGAACCTGTTATAAATATTGATACATTTAAAGTTGCTTTAAATGAATTAATAGCTTTTTCCCATTTATCCACTAATTGAATTTCATCAAAGAACAAAAAATATTTTTTATCGTTTGTTATTTTACTTTTAATAAACTTATTTAATTCTTGATAATTATTTATAGAATCATTAGATACATCTTCAAAATTAATGTATATTATATTTTTTTCATCAACATTTTCATTCCTAATTTCTTCAATTATTTGTTTTAAAAGTACAGATTTACCACTTCTTCGAATTCCCGTTATGACTTTTATTATATCAGAAAAATAAAATTCTCTAATTTTTGTTAAATATCTTTCTCTTTTAATCACAATTTATCACCAATTACATTGTAAAATTGCAATGCAAAAAAGTCAATATCTTTTCCTGCAAAAAATTATAAGGCAAATAAAGAAGATAAAACAGTAGTGGGCGCTACCTTTGCTTACTTCACAGCATCAACAACGACAACAGGTGAAACAGAAGCAACAATTGAAACAACAAAATTGCAAGGAGC
>CANQRX010000109.1 GCA_947626425.1 uncultured Bacilli bacterium
AAATGAAAATCGAAAATTATAAGTTAAAAACAAGTAAAAAAACAAAGATTTTACTAGGAAGTATGGTAGGAATAATGGCTCTAGGGGGGGGGTATCTACTAAATAAAAGTTTAGGAAAATATCAAGTAACCGAAAGTTTTCCCATAATGAATGGAAAGATTCAAGTAAACAGTGGAGATGTCTCAATCATCGCGGTTAATATCGACGGAGTACAAAGTGAAACAATACCAAAAAAAGAAGAAGGAAAATACTTTGAAAGTGCAAGTTGTGACCAAGGAGCGACAGGAAGCTGGGACCGAACAAATTGGGAATTTAAAATTCAAAATTTAACGAAAAAGAAAACCAAATGTACATTAAACTTTGTGACGGCTGGTACTCCAGTTGAAAATCAAAATGGTGCAAGTAAAATGGAAGATTTATTATCTCAAGAGGAAAATAAAGAATCAGGAATAACTATTGCCAGTGATGATAATAACATTAGATACATAGGAAGTGCTCCAAAAAATTATGTATATTTTAATTGTAAAGATGGAAATTCGTCAGGCAGTCAATGTGAAAAATGGCGAATTATCGGCTTAATGGATAATATTGAAACATCTACAGGAACAAAAGAAAAACTTTTAAAAATAATAAGAAGTGATAGTTTAGGTAATCATAGTTGGGATAAATCAGATAATGGAGAAAATGATGGCTATGGAGTAAATGAATGGAGTCATGCGGATTTGATGCATGCTTTAAAAAAATATGGTGGTGAATCTGATAGTGACTGCAAAGATACTTCATGTAGAAGTTGGGGCCAATTAAGTGCAAGTGCTCAAGGTATGATAGAAAACGTAAAATGGAATACGGGAACTTCTCCAGGGGATCAAACAATGTGGCAAGGAGGAAATTCGCCAATAGTGCAGTATATGTGGGAACGAAGTGATTTTACAGGAAAGCAATGTAATGGTGGAAGTTCTTGTAATGATAACATTTCCCGAAAAACCACATGGGAAGGTAAAGTAGGTTTGATGTATCCATCAGATTATGGCTATGCAACAGATGGCGGAGGAACTGAAAAAAGAGAGTCATGCCTATGGCATCAAATGTATGGTGGTTGGCTTAGCAATTGTTATGAAAATGATTGGTTATGTGATTCAAGTAATGAGCAATGGACAATGACGCCTGCGCCGTACTCTTTGTATGCTAACAATGTGTTCTATGTCTACAAGGGCGGGTTTGTCTCCTACAACTATGCTAGCATTTCCCGCGCGGTTCGCCCCGTCGTATATTTAAAGTCATCCGTTAAAATTAAAGGGGGAACTGGGGAAGAAACTTCTCCTTATGAGCTTTCTATTAACTGAAAATTAACTTGTTTAAAAACCAACTTATTTTTCTTTTTTTAAGTTGGTTTTATTAAATAATTTAGCTAATGTTCCTGATTTTCTTAACTTTTCATATTTCTTAGGATTTATTGGTAAGTCAAATTCGCCAATAAATTCATAAATTTTAGGTTGAAAACCAATTTTAAATTGATTTAATCCATAATATGGATTATTTTTTTCAAAATTTCCTGTCATTCCATTTAAATCTAAATAATCGAAATTTTTTTTGTAATATTCAATAATTGAATAATGAAGAAAGTAATTAGGGTCAAATGATTTATATTTTTTATCATAACCACTTATTAAAATATGAACTCGATTTTGGAAACGAATAACTAAAGCTCCCGCGATATAAACTTTTTCTTGTTTCTTACTTAAGTTTGTTGCTAGATTAATATCACTAATGTAAGCTAATAGTTTTCTATCAGACATCATTTTTTTATTGATATTTCGTTTGGTATTAACTAATTTTAATTTTTGATTGTAAATATTGTTTTTTTCCATTTCGGTTTCATAAAGTCTTCGGGAATTAATTAAATATTCATGGGGATTAATTGAAACTAAAAGGACATCAATCATACTATTTTGGTTAAAAGAATTATAGTAATCTTTATAATAAAATTCATTACAATCTCTTTTTCTTTTAATAAATTTTTGTAATATATCTAATCCTTGGCGATTGGCAATTTCAAATTCTAATCCTTTTGTAAAACTTCTTCTTATTTTATTACGAGTATTTTTATCAGTATTATTTAGTTTAAAATCTTTTAAAGAAATGATACCATTAAAACGCGGAAAAATAGATTCAAAATATAAATTGCTTTTTAATTTAACATAACCTAAATCTTGAAGGGTTTTTGTAATTTCGTTATTTGGAGTGTTTATTTTAGTATTGGTCTTAATATCAATTTCGCTGATAGCTAATTCGGGATTGATTTTTATGAAGCAGACATTTCTTTTTTTATAATAATTGATAATATCTTGAGTGAAATTTTGTAGAAGATTTTTGTTATAGTAATCGATTATAAATCCTTTGGGAGCATAACCGTAGTAAAGGTTATTTTTTATTTTTTTTATTAAAATTAAAGATACTCCATAAATTTTACCAGCTTGGTCTTTATAACCAATTAATTCATGAGAGTAACCTTGTTCGCTCATTAATAGGGCATAATTAATTGTTTGATAATGACTACTTAATGGGTGATACATAGCATAATTGTTAAATTCATTAATTGAAATTTCCTCAATTTTCATAACTTTGTCCCCTTCATTTGACATCGTATTGTACAATATCTTGGCGGTTTTGTCAAATTGTGCTATAATGTTATTTAAGGTAGATGATGTTAGATGTATAATGAAAATGATCGAAAAAAAAAGCAAAAAAATTCTAAAAAACGGAAAAAAACAAGATTTTTTTTCTTTCCTTTTGTTAGAGAAAGTGATAGTAAACTAGAAAAAACTTTTGCTAAATTATTAAGAAATGATTTATTTTTAGCTTTTGTATTTATTATTGTTGGTTTAATTTTTAATTTTATAACTGGTAATCAAAATATATTATCAATAATAAGTGGCATTTTATTTTTAATTTATGCAGTTGTAGAATTTTTATATTTTTTAAAACGGGATTTAATTTCTTTATTTAAAGGAAATATAGTTTATGCAATTGGGAGTTTGTTATTAGGCATTTTTGTTTTAATTAATACTTTTGTTAAAATGATGCCATTAAATAAAGCGATAGCTATATGGTATATTTATATTGGCTTATTGTGTTTAGTAAAGTCTTTTCAATTAAATTCTCTTGATAAAAAAAGTTTTACAATGATGTTAGTAACAAGTTTGACAACTTTTTTTCTAGCAGTTGTTTTATTTATCAATCCTTTTAAAAATTTATTAGAAAATCAAGTTATTGGTGTTTATTTAATTTTATATGGTTTATTACATGCAAATATTATAGTTTTGCTAAGGTCACGAGCACGAAGAATTTTAGAAAAACTTAATAAATAAGGTATAAAATAAATAAATTTTTTAAGAATAAGAAGAGGTGGTATAAATGGTAATAATTACAAATATTCATGCAAGGGAAATTTTGGATTCACGTGGAAATCCGACTGTTGAAGCATCTATGGAATGTTCTAATGGTGTAAGAGTGGTCGCTTCGGTTCCATCTGGAGCTTCCACTGGGTCCAAAGAAGCAATTGAGCTAAGAGATGATGATCCCAATCGTTATAACGGTTTAGGTGTTTTAAAAGCAGTTAATAATGTTAATACAAAAATTCGGGAGGCTTTAGTTGGTAGAGAGCTTAATCAAGTGTTTGTTGATGAAACTTTATTGAAATTAGATGGAACTTCAAATAAAAGTTATTTAGGAGCTAATGCGTTGCTTGCAGTTTCTTTGTGTTCAATTAAGGCTTTAGCGCAAAGTGAAGATAAACAATTATATGAGTATATTTCTAGTGGGAGTGTAACCATGCCTTTAATGTTTGTCAATATTTTAAATGGGGGAATGCATTCCGATAACAATTTGGATATTCAAGAATTTATGATTGTTCCGGTTATGAATGGGATTAAAAAACGGGTTCAAGTTGCGAGTGAAATTTTTCATAATTTAAAAAAGATTTTAAAAGATCAGGGTCTTGTGACTTCGGTTGGTGATGAAGGTGGTTTTGCTCCCAATCTTGCGTATAATAGTTTAGCGATTGATTACATTGTTAAAGCTATTGAAAAAAGTGGTTATAAACCTGGTCAAGATGTTTTTATTGCTTTAGATATTGCTGCAAATACGCTTTATGATAAACAGTCTAATACCTATAGGATAGATAATAGAAATTTAACACCTGCGGAAATGATGGAGTATTATAAAAATTTAGTTAACATTTATCCAATTTTGAGTATTGAAGACCCGTTTGAAGAAAATGATTTAGAATCTTTTGCTAAATTAACTCAAATTCTTGGGGAAAGAATAATGTTAGTTGGTGATGATACTTTTGTAACTAATGAGCGTTATCTAAAACAAGGAATTAGTAAAAAGGCTGGCAATTCTATTTTAATTAAAGCTAACCAAATTGGAACTATAAGTGAAATGACGAGAACTATTTTATTAGCCAAAAAGAATAATTATAAAACTGTTATATCCCATCGAAGTGGTGAAACTCTTGATACTTTTATTGCTGACTTTGCGGTTGGGTTAAATATCCCATTTATTAAAACTGGTTCAATGTCAAGAGGAGAAAGAATTGCTAAATATAACCGATTAATGGAAATTGAAGAACATTTACAAGGAAATTAAAAAATTCGAACTTTAATAGTTCATTTTTTTTGGAAATATAAATAGAATCAATAATTTTAGTTGATTTGGTATTTTATTTAGTTGAATAAAAAAATAATAAGAAAGTTGGTTTGTTTTGTTATTACTAAATAATTTAAATAAAATAGGAAAATAATACTTTTTCATAGAAAAAAGAACTGCTCTAAAATTAATTATTTAATTTTTTAACAGTTCCATATATTTTATGTTCGTGTACTTCGAACAGATTCGTCAATGGAGGAGTCGACCGGATTTGAACCGGTGATCAGGGTGTTGCAGACCCACGCCTTACCACTTGGCTACGACTCCGATGTATTCATTTTAATATAAAAAACACTATTTGTCAAAAAATATATGCACTGATGTCCAAAATTATGTGGCTTTTAAATAAAAAATGTTTTATTTCAATGTTGTTTGAACTTATGAAAGTATAAAAATTAGTTATTGTTGATTATTAAAAGAGTATTGTTGAAAAAATTTTTTTCTTGGAAAACTAAAATTAATATTTTGATACATCTTGTTTATAATTTTAGTTTATGCTATAATCTTTTCATAGAATAAGAGAGTAGGAGATAAGCATGAATGGACAAATGAATCCTATGAATGATCTAGAAATTACGAATAAAAAGTATAGTGATATGCTAGAGGACGAAAAGGGAAAAGAAAGAAAAAGAAATATTTTAATTATTTTATTATTGTTTTTAATTGTTTTCTTGGGAGCTTTTGAAATTACAATGAGTATTCAAAATCGCCGTGAAAAATGTACTTATAATTGTGATTATAATGGTGATGGCATTTGCGATACTAATTGTGATAGTGACAATGATGGTGTAGCTGATTATGATATTGATACTAACAATGATCACTTACCAGACATTAATATTAGCTATGGCAAAATGAAAACAGGTGTCTTTAATTTAGATACTGATGGTGATGGTAAGCCTGATAAAAATTTAATCAATCAAGATATAGATGGTGATGGCAAGTGTGATTTAAACTGTGATATAAATGGTGATAATCGACCAGATATAAATATTGATATAGATGGTGATGGCAAACCGGATTTAAATGTTGATACTGATGGTGATGGCAAACCGGATATAAACATTGATGTTACAAAAGATGGTAAGTGTAATGTTGCTTGTGATACGAATGGTGATGGAAAACCGGACCGAAATTTTATGAATCAAGATACTGATGGTGATGGTAAGTGTGATTTAAATTGTGATATCAACGATGATGGTTTTCCGGATATAAATATTGATACTGATGGTGATGGAGTTCCAGACTTAAATATTGATACCAATGGGGATAATAAATGTGATTTAAACTGTGATACTAATGGTGATGGGGATGCTGACTTAAATATTGACCTTGATTATGATGGCCGGTGTGACCGTAATTGTGACACGAATGGCGATGGCAAGTGTGACCGTAACTGTGATACCAATCGCGATGGTAAATGCGACTTAAATTGTGATAATAATGGTGATGGGGTCTGCGATAAAAATTGCGATACTGATGGGGATGGCAAGTGTGACAAAAATTGTGATGATAATGGCGATGGCATTTGTGATCGTAACTGTGACCCAAATAATACAGGCCGATGCAAAATAAATTGTGATGATGACGATGATGGATTATGTGACCGTAATTGTGACTCCAATGGTGATGGTATCTGTGATCGCAACTGTGATACTAATGGTGATGGCAAGTGTGACCGCAACTGTGACACAAACAAAGATGGTAAATGTGATTTAAACTGTGATACTGATAATGATGGTATTTGTGATACCAATTGTGACACGAATAATGACGGCAAATGTGACTTGAACTGTGATAATAATGGTGATGGCAAATGTGATACCAACTGTGATACCGATGGCGACCGAATTCCTGATTTGAATATTGATGTTGACGGTGATGGTAAACCAGATGTCAATGTTGACACAGATGGTGACGGTAAGCCTGATAAAAATCCGATGAATCAAGATACCGATGGTGATGGAAAGTGTGATAAAAACTGTGATACCAATGGTGATGGCAAACCAGATTTGAATGTCGATGTTGATGGTGATGGTAAATGTGACCTAAACTGTGATACTAACGGTGATGGTAAACCAGACTTAAATATTGATGTTAACCATGATGGTAAACCAGATGTCAATGTTGATACCGACGGCGATGGTAAACCTGATAAAAATTTAATGAATCAAGATACCGATGGTGACGGTAAGTGTGACAAAAACTGTGACACCAATGATGATGGTTATCCAGATTATAATGTCGATATTGACGGCGATGGCAAATGTGATTTGAATTGCGATACCAATGGTGATGGTAAATGCGACTTAAATTGTGACCTTAACGGTGACGGGGAACCAGACTTAAATATTGATACGAACGGTGATGGAACTTGTGACTTAAATTGTGATGATAATGGTGATGGTATTTGTGACCGTAACTGTGACGATGATAACAATGGAACTTGCGATCGAAATTGTGATAAAAATGATGATGGCAAGTGCGATAAAAACTGTGATGATGATGGTAATGGAACTTGCGACCGTAATTGCGACAATGATGGCGATGGCAAATGTGACCGCAATTGTGATGACAATGACGATGGCAAGTGTGACCGTAATTGTGACGATGATAACAATGGAACTTGCGATCGTAATTGCGATAAAAATGATGATGGTAAGTGTGACCGCAATTGCGACGACGATGGCGATGGTAAATGCGATCGTAATTGTGACGATGATAACAATGGAACTTGTGATCGAAATTGCGATACTAATAATGATGATAAGTGTGATCGAAATTGTGACGACGATGGCGATGGTAAGTGTGACCGCAATTGCGATGATGATGGTAATGGAACTTGTGATCGAAATTGCGATACTAATAATGATGACAAGTGTGATCGAAATTGTGACGACGACGGTGATGGCAAATGCGACCGCAATTGTGATGATGATGCCAATGGAACTTGTGATCGCAATTGTGATTATGACGGCGATGGTAAGTGTGATCGTAACTGCGATACTAATGGTGACGGCCAGTGTGACAAAAATTGTGACACGAATGGTGATGGCATCTGTGATGTTAATTGTGATCCAACTGATCCTAATAAATGTCAAAAAAATTGTGATGACAATAACGACGGTATCTGCGACCGTAATTGTGATACTAATAATGATGGTAAGTGTGATAAAAATTGTGACACCGACGGCGACGGTAAATGTGACTTGAATTGTGATAATAACGATGACGGCAAATGTGATAAAAACTGCGATGACGACGGTGATGGTAAATGTGACCGCAATTGTGATACTGACGGTAATGGAACTTGTGACAAGAATTGTGATAACAATAATGATGGTAAGTGCGATAAAAATTGTGATGATAATGGCGATGGTAAATGTGACCGTAATTGTGATACTGACGGTAATGGAACTTGTGACAAGAACTGTGATAACAATAATGACGGTAAGTGCGATAAAAATTGTGATGATAATGGCGATGGTAAATGCGATCGCAATTGTGATACCGATGATAACGGCACTTGTGACAAAGATTGCGACACGAATGGTGATGGTAAATGCGATAAAAACTGTGATGACAATGGCGATGGCAAATGTGACCGTAATTGCGATAATGATGGAAACGGAACTTGTGATGCCAATTGTGATGACAATGGTGATGGTAAGTGCGACCGCAATTGTGACACGAATGGCGACGGCAAATGCGACTTGAATTGTGATACTGATGGTAATGGCATTTGTGATTCTAATTGTGATACCAACGGCGATGGTAAGTGTGACAAAAACTGTGATACCAACGGTGATGGCCAGTGCGATCTTAACTGTGATAAAGATGGTAATGGTATTTGTGATACCAATTGCGATACTAACGGCGACGGCAAGTGTGACAAGAACTGTGATGATGACGGTGATGGAACTTGTGACCGCAACTGTGATACTGACGGTAATGGAGTTTGTGATAAAAATTGCGATGATGATAATAATGGCACCTGTGATCGCAACTGTGACACGAATGGTGATGGAGAGTGTGACTTAAATTGCGATACCAATAATGATGGCAAGTGTGATAAAAATTGTGATACCGATGGTAATGGAGTTTGCGATAAAAATTGCGATGACAATAACGATGGCAAATGTGACCGTAATTGTGATACGAATGGTGATGGCAAATGTGACTTAAATTGTGACGAGGATAATAATGGAACTTGTGACAAAAACTGTGATACCAACGGTGACGGTCAGTGTGACAAAAACTGTGATGATAACGGTGATGATAAGTGTGACCGTAATTGTGATACCAATGGTGACGGCAAATGCGATAAAAACTGTGATGACAATGGCGATGGCAAGTGTGATCGTAATTGTGATGATAACGGTGATGATAAATGTGATACCAATTGTGACACGAATGGTGATGGCAAATGTGATTTAAACTGCGATACCAACGGTGATGGCAAGTGTGACAAAAACTGTGATACCAACGGTGATGGCAAGTGTGATGAAAACTGTGAAAATAATGATGGAACTTGTGTAAAAAACTGTGACACTGATGGTGATGGCAAATGTGATAAAAATTGCGATACTAATGGCGATGGCAAATGCGACGTTAATTGTGATGATGATAATAATGGAACTTGCGACCGTAATTGCGATGTTGATGGTGATGGTAAGTGCGATACTAATTGTGACACGAATGGTGATGGCAAATGCGATAAAAATTGTGATACCAACGGTGATGGTCAATGTGACTTAAATTGTGATACTGATGATGATGGCAAGTGTGATAAAAACTGTGATGATAATGGTGATGGAACTTGTGACCGCAACTGTGACACGAATGGTGACGGCAAATGTGATAAAAATTGCGATACCAACGGTGATGGTCAATGTGACTTAAATTGTGACGAAAACAATGATGGCAAATGCGATAAAAACTGTGATACCAATGGTGACGGCAAATGTGACTTAAATTGCGATACTAATAATGATGGCAAGTGTGACAAAAATTGTGACACGAATGGCGATGGCAAATGCGACGTTAATTGTGATGACAATAATGATGGAATGTGTGACCGCAATTGTGATACCGATGGAGACGGCAAATGTGACTTGAACTGTGATGATAATGATGATGGTAAGTGCGATACCAATTGTGACACGAATGGTGACGGTAAGTGCGATAAAAACTGTGATACCAACGGTGATGGTCAATGCGACTTAAATTGTGATACAAATGGTGATGGTAAGTGCGATACCAATTGTGACCTTGATGGTGATGGAATATGTGACAAAAACTGCGATAATGATGGCAACGGAACTTGTGATCGTAACTGTGACACTGATGGCGATGGTAAGTGTGATACCAATTGTGACTTTGATGGTGATGGAACTTGTGACCGCAACTGTGATACCAACGATGATGGTAAGTGTGATACCAATTGCGATATCGATGGTGATGGTAAGTGCGATAAAAATTGTGATGTTGATAAAGATGGCATATGCGATCGCAACTGTGACACTGACGATGATGGTCAATGTGACATGAATTGTGATGATGATAACGACAATAAATGCGACCGTAATTGTGATACAAATGGCGATGGTATCTGTGATTTAAACTGTGATACAGACGATGATGGCCAATGTGATACCAACTGTGACACGAATGGTGATGGTAGGTGCGATAAAAATTGCGATTACAATAATGACGGTAAATGCGATGCCAATTGTGATGATGATGGTGATGGTCAGTGCGATCGGAATTGTGATGTCAATGGTGATGGTTTATGTGACGCCAATTGTGATGATGATAATGATGGTCAGTGTGATAGATATTGCTATGGTGAAGATTATAATGTCTTATTTGTAACTTACAATAATGCTTTAATTGAGAACGACATTATCCCAGGTTGGACTGGAGATCAAACCTTCTCGGTTAACAATCGAACTCCATATCCAGTCTTCTTCCGAATTGACTTCCGTGATGTCGAAAATACCTTTAGTCCAAATACTGAATTAGTTTATACTTTAAAAAGAAGCGATGGAACGGCTGTTAAAGAATCAACAGCCTCACCGACCGAAGATGGTGTTCTAATCGAAGAATTAATGATTCCAGCTCATCAAACCTATAATTATGTTTTACAATATAGTTTTACAGAAACTAATATGGAACAAAATTATCAACAAGGTAAGAAATATAAATCAACAATAAGTATTGAAAATGCTTGGTATCAATAAAAAACAGTAAATAAACTACTGTTTTTTTTTAGCTTTAAAGCTCTAAATAGACAATTAAGATAATTTTTAGTAAAATATTTTTTAAAGAAATGGGGATTTAAATGCAAAAAAAAGTTTTTAATTGGGGTAATCTTAGTAAATGGCGCGATGAAATATATGGCTTTTCAATTTTATGGATAGTTTTATATCATATTTTTCATTCTTTTAAAAAGGTTCAATTTAATTGGGTAATTATTAATATTTTTAATAATGGAATGATTGGGGTTGATATCTTTTTGTTTATGTCTGGCATTTGTTCTTATTTTTCCTTTCAAAAAAAGAAAAATGTTAAAGTTTTTTTAAAAAAAAGATTTATAAAAATATTAAAAATTTATTTATTCTTTTGTATTCCTTTTTATTTATTACAATATTTAGTTTTTACAAAAGATGTACTAGGATTAATTCAAGAATTAACATTTACCAAGTTTAAATTGAGTAGTTATTGGTTTTTATTGGCTATTTTAATATGTTATTTATTGTATCCATTAATATATAAATGTTTGGAAAAAAATGAATATCGAAAGATTATTTGGGGTTTAGTTTTTTATTTGTTTTTTCTTTTTTGCTTTAGTACAATTGCTCAATCTACTTTTACTAAATATGAAATTTGTTTATCGCGTTTCCCAATTTTTGTAATTGGAAGCCTTTTAGGGCCCAAAGTTTATGAAAAAAAGGAAATTAAAGAATGGCTTTATTTAAGTTGTTTAGTTTTTTTACTTAGTTATGGACCTTTATTTTATTTAATAAAGAGAATTCCTTTACTAAAAAATTATGTAATGATTTTTAATCGTCTTTATTTAGGAGGGGCTGCTATTGGTACTATTTTTCTTTTAAATGTTATCTTTGAATTGTTTACCTTAAAAAAGATAAAAAAATTATTAAAATATATAGGTGGTTTTACTTTAGAAATTTATGTTTTGCATTTAGCATTACAGTGTTTAATTATTGATATATTTAAAGTTAAATTTACGCATGTTAGTACGATTTTATTATTTATTATTTGGTATGTAACTATAAGTATTTTAGCTTCAAAAGCTTTAAATTTGATTTTAAATAACAAGTTTTTTAAAAAGTCAGTTTAAAAAAATTTGGGTTTTTGCTGATTTTTTTATTTGTTTGTGTATTTTAAGCTCCCATTTTTTTCAAAAGTGTGATAAAGTATTATTCATTTAGGGGGCAAGTTTATGAAATATATTAAAGAACTTCAAAGACGAAAAAAAGTAGAAATTTTTATGTGGCTATTATTAGTAATTTTAACTTATCATTTGTGGAATTCGCCAATTTTTGCATTAGCTTATCTTAAAGAAAATCGTGGAGTTATTGAAGTAATTGAAGATGGTGATTATGAGTCTGTATTATATCAATTAGCTGATGATGAACTAGGAAAGGCAGATACTTACGATTTAATTCTTACAAATGATACTTCAATTAATGAGCAGTATAAACTTTATATAGGGATATCTAATAATGTAAATCAAAAAAATATTAAAATTTATGATGGTAAAATAACTCAAATAAAGGATTTAATTTCGGTGAAAAAAGATGATTATACTTATTATTTGTATGATATATCATCTCTTCAAGCTGAAAATCGAAATTATTATTTTAAATTATATAATGGGTTAGGCGGAAAAAATAATCAAGCTTTTTCTTTAAAAATATTGTTAGAAAAAATTTAAATTATATGGTTATAATATTATTAGATTAGAAAGGGGTATAAAATGATAGCATTAATTACAGGAGCTTCTTCAGGAATGGGGAGGGATATGGCTAAATATTTAGCTTCAAAAGGTTGGGATTTAATAGTTGTTGCTCGTCGAAAAAATTTATTAATTGATTTAAAAAAACAATTAAATGTTAATGTTAAAGTAATTGAATTAGATCTTATAAAAGAAGAAAATGTTTATAAATTATATAATATGGTTAAAAAAGATAAAGTTGATTTACTTATTAACAATGCTGGCTTTGGTTTGTTTGGAAAATTTTGGGAAACTAGTTTAGAACGAGAATTAGAAATGATTAATTTAAATATTAAGACTGTTCATATTTTAACAAAATTATTTTTGCAAGATTTTATTCAAAGGGATGAGGGATTTATTTTAAATGTTTGTAGCAGTGCTGGTTTTTTAGCTGGGCCAAACTTATCAACTTATTATGCTACGAAAAACTATACAACTAAATTAACGATGGCGATTCATGAAGAATTGAAACATAAAAAATCGCATGTTACTGTGGCTGCTTTTTGTCCTGGACCAGTAAATACTGAATTTACAAAAGTTGCCAAAGGAAATTTTACAGTAGGTCAATTGGAAAGTTCTAAAGCTTCGAAATATGCTATTGATCAGTTGTTTCGAAAAAAGCTAATTATTGTTCCTAGTATAAAAATGAAATTAGGGCTTTTTTTAAGTCGGTTTGTACCTTGGAGTTTATTATTGAAGATGACTTATCAAATTCAATATCGAAAATGTAAATAGAATGTCAATTTTTGTTTTATATTTAAATAAATTAATAATTAATTGTCAATTTTGTGTTAATATAAAGGCATTTAAAAAAGGAGGAAGTTATGGGAGCGACTAAAAAATCATTAGAAAATCAGAAAAAAGTACTTGAATTAATGAAAAAAGCTGGTGTTAATACAGAATATAAAGTATCTAACCCAGAAAATCGTCGGGAAGAATATTACATTCGTTTTGCTAATGCTTCAACTTATGAAGAAAAGAAGTTAATTGTAAATGAAATGCGTCATAATTTTGGAACTGTACCAATTGATTTTCAACTTGAACTGGAGTCTTTAAAACCACGAATGAGATAAGAACTTTAATAGTTCTTTTTTTTGGATAATGGTTTAGGAATTGGTTAAAATAAAATTAATGGAAATTCCAACTTGCATAACGAATAAATGTATGCTATATTATTGTTGCTATTTTGAAAGAAGGTTTTTTTGATGGATAAAATAATTGTTAAAGGAGCTCGAGAAAATAATTTAAAAAATATAGATATTGAATTGCCTAAAAATAAGCTAATTGTTATGACAGGTGTTTCTGGTTCTGGTAAGAGTAGTTTAGCTTTTGATACCATTTTTGCGGAAGGACAACGGCGGTATGTTGAAAGTCTTTCGGCTTATGCAAGGCAATTTATTGGTGGTGTTGAAAAACCTGATGTTGATAGTATTGAAGGGTTAAGTCCTAGTATTTCTATTGATCAAAAAACAACTAATAAAAACCCGCGAAGTACAGTGGGAACGATTACGGAAATTTATGATTTTTTAAGATTGTTATTTGCGCGAATTGGTACTCCTTATTGTCCAAAGCACCATATTCCGATTAAAAGTCAAAGTATTGAAGAAATGACCAATAAAGTTATGGAATTTCCTTCTAAAACTAAATTAGAGATCTTAGCACCGATCGTTCATGGTGAGAAAGGAACTCATAAAGACCTTTTTGATGATTTACGAAAAAATGGTTATACAAGGGTTAGAGTGAATGGCGAAATTTATAATTTAGATGAAGAAATAACTTTAGAAAAAAATAAAAAAGATAATATTGATGTTGTTATTGACCGAATTGTCTTAGACGAAGAAGAACGTTCGCGAATTTTTGAAGCAATTGAAACCAGTACCAAATTAGCTGATGGGAAAGTAGTTATTCACATCATTGGTGGTGAAGAAATTTTAATGAGTGAGCATTATGCTTGTTTAGAATGTAATTATTCGATTCCGGAATTAGAACCACGAATTTTTTCATTCAATAGTCCTTATGGAGCTTGTCCAGAATGTAAAGGTTTAGGAACAAAACTGAAAATAAGTGAGAATTTAATAATTCCTAACAAAGAAAAAAGTTTAAGTGAAGGTGCCATCGTTGCTTATAATTCTGACAACAGTATTATGAATACAACTTTACAGGCAATCTGTGAATATTATTCATTAGATTATTATGCTCCTATAAAAGACTTACCTAAAGAAAAATTTAATTACATTTTATATGGTACTCCTGATCCAATTCCTATTAAACATGTTGCAAAAAATGGTAATGTTCGTTATTCGAATGATTATTTTGAAGGGGTTATCAACAACCTTGAGCGAAGACATTTAGAAACTTCCAGTGCTTGGGTTAGAGAATGGCTTGAAACTTTTATGATTGAAACCGATTGTCCAAAATGCCATGGAACTAGACTTATTGACAGTGTTTTGTCAGTTTACATTAAAGGTAAAAATATTTATGATTTAACGGTTATGAGTATTTATGATCTTCGGGAATTTTTACGAAATTTAAAATTAAATGCCGAACAAAAAAATATTAGTCATTTACTTTTAAAAGAAATTGATAATCGTTTAACTTTTTTAATTAATGTTGGTCTTGAGTATTTGTCAATGCACCGAAAAGCAGGAACTCTATCGGGTGGTGAATCGCAACGTATTCGGCTTGCTACCCAAATTGGAAGTAAACTATCGGGTGTCCTTTATGTTTTAGATGAACCAAGTATTGGTCTACATCAAAAAGATAATGAAAAATTAATTGCTTCTTTAAAAGAAATGCGGGATTTAGGAAATACTTTAATTGTTGTTGAACACGACACCGATACGATGCTTGCAAGTGATTATTTAGTCGATATTGGTCCTAAAGCGGGAACAGAAGGGGGCTATGTTGTTGCCAAAGGAACTCCCAAAGAAGTTATGAAATGTAAAGAAAGCATTACAGGCCGTTATTTATCTGGACTTGAAAAAATTGATGTTCCTCAAAAAAGAAGAAAAGGTAATGGTTTATACTTAGAGGTTTTGAAAGCTGAAGAACATAATCTTAAAAAAATAAATGTCAAATTTCCTTTAGGAAAATTTATCTGTGTGACAGGTGTTTCCGGTTCTGGTAAAAGTACATTAGTTAACGAAATTCTTTATAAAACTGTTGCTCAAAAATTATATAAAAGTAAAGAAGAACCAGGTAAATGTAAAGAGGTTAAAGGTTTAGAAAATGTTGATAAGGTAGTTATGATTAGTCAAGATGCCATTGGACGAACTCCTAGAAGTAATCCGGCAACTTACATTGGGGTTTTTGATGATATTAGAGATTTATATGCCAACACCAAAGAAAGTAAAATGCGAGGTTATGATAAAGGACGATTTTCCTTTAATGTTAAAGGTGGACGTTGTGAAGCCTGTTGGGGTGATGGTGTTAAAAAAATTGAAATGCACTTTTTACCAGATGTTTATGTTCCTTGTGAAGTTTGTAAAGGAACCCGTTA